>PLRW01000262.1:0-8938 GCA_003164955.1 Actinomycetota bacterium | reverse complement strand
TGTTTTGTGCAGGTAGGAGGCTTCTTTTGCTGTTAACTCGTTGAAAGCTTCCCTGTCCGGGCACTTCGGGGAGAGCATGGCGGTAAGTCACGGGCGACGCTGCCCGTGACCCCATGCCGATAGGAGGGCCGACATGCCGGATCCGAACATCCTCGGAATCGTGCTCGCGGGGGGCGCAGGCACGCGCCTCAGCCCGCTGACGGCCGACCGCGCCAAGCCGGCGGTGCCGTTCGGCGGTCTCTACCGGCTGATCGACTTTGCACTGTCGAACCTGGCCAACGGCGGCGTCCGGAAAATCTGTGTCCTCACCCAGTACAAGAGCCACAGCCTCGACCGGCATATCTCCACCACCTGGCGGATGAGCGCGCTGCTCGGCAACTACGTCACTCCGGTGCCCGCCCAGCAGCGGCTGGGCCCGCAGTGGTACACGGGCTCGGCGGACGCCATCTACCAGTCGATGAACCTGATCAACGACGAGAAGCCGGACCACGTCATCGTCTTCGGCGCGGACCACGTGTACCGGATGGACCCGTCGCAGATGATCGAGCAGCACATCGCGCACGGCGCCGGGGTGACCGTGGCCTCCATCCCCGTGCCGCGGGAGGAGGCCACCGAGTTCGGCGTCGTCGGCGTGGGCAGGGACGGGCGGACCGTGCAGGTGTTCCTGGAGAAGCCCGCCGACCCGCCGGGCATCCCGGGCAGCCCGCACCTGTCGTACGCGTCCATGGGCAACTACGTGTTCGACACGAACGTGCTCGTCGACGCGCTGCGCAAGGACGCGGCCGACGACTCCAGCCGCCACGACATGGGCGGCAACATCATTCCCATGCTGGTCCGGGACGGGTCCGCGCAGGCGTACGACTTCCTGAGCAACCGCATCCCGGGTGCCCGGGAAGACGACGTCCCGTACTGGCGGGACGTCGGGACGCTGGACTCCTACTTCGAGGCGCACATGGACCTGTGCGCGATCCAGCCGCTGTTCAACCTGTACAACGACCGCTGGCCGATCCTGACCTACGTGCCTTCGCTGCCCCCGGCCAAGTTCGTGCACGAATCCGGCGACCGGGTGGGCCGCGCGGTCAACAGTCTGGTCAGCAACGGCGTGATCGTCTCCGGCGGCCTGGTGCGCGAATCGGTGCTGTCACCGGGCGTGCGGATCAACAGCTGGGCCTCGGTCGAGCGCTCGGTCATCCTGCACAACACGAAGATCGGGCGGTACGCCGTGGTCCGGAACGCGATCCTCGACAAGAACGTGGAGGTACCCGAGGGCGTAATGGTTGGCGTGGACAAGGCGCACGACCGGGCCCGCGGGTTCGTTGTGTCAGCCAGCGGCGTGACGGTGGTCGGCAAGGGCCAGGCGGTGACCCCGTGATGACGGACGGACGGCTCAAGGTGGCGCTGCTCACCCGCGAGTACCCGCCCGAGGTGTACGGCGGCGCGGGCGTGCACGTGACCTACCTGGCCCGCGAGCTGGCCAGCCTGGTCGATCTCACCGTGCACTGCCAGGGCAAGGACCGCCCGGACGCCGTGGCCCACCGGCCGTGGGATCTGCTCGCCGGCACGAACCAGGCCCTGCAGACGATCTCGGCCGATCTGAGCATGACGGCCGGCGCCGAAGGTGCCGATCTCGTGCACTCCCATACCTGGTACGCCAACCTGGGCGGCCACCTGGCGTCGCTGCTGTACGGCATCCCGCACGTGGCGACCATGCACTCGCTGGAACCGCTGCGCCCGTGGAAGGCCGAGCAGCTGGGCGGCGGGTACGCGCTGTCGTCCTGGTGCGAGCGGGTGTCCGCCACCGCCGCGGCCGCCGTGATCGCCGTGTCCGACGGCATGCGCGCGGACATTCTGGCCGCCTACCCGGAAATTGATCCCGAACGGGTCCGGGTGATCCGTAACGGCGTCGACACGAGTGAATACGCTCCCGATCCGTCGGTCGATGTGGTGGAACGTTACGGCATCGACCCGGGCCGGCCCTACGTGGTCTTCGTGGGCCGGATCACCCGGCAGAAGGGCGTCCCGGTGCTGCTGCGCGCGGCGGCGCGGCTGGACCCGGCCGCGCAGCTGGTGCTGTGCGCCGGCCAGGCCGACACCCCGGAACTGCTGGCGGAGGTCGCCGGCCTGGTCGAGGGGCTGCGCGAGGACCGGTCCGGGGTGGTCTGGATTCCGGAGATGCAGCCCAAGCACGAGATCATCCAGCTGCTGACGCACGCCACGGTGTTCGCCTGCCCGTCGCTGTACGAGCCGCTGGGCATCGTGAACCTGGAGGCGATGGCGTGCGGGACCGCGGTCGTCGGCTCGCGCGTCGGCGGCATACCCGAGGTGGTCGCGGACGGCGTCACCGGGCTGCTGGTGCCGCCCGGCGACCCGGGGGCGCTGGCCGACGCGCTGAATACGCTGGTACGGGACACCGCCCTCGCCGACGCCATGGGCCGCGCGGGCCGCGAGCGCGTCGTCGCCGAATTCGGCTGGCGCGCGATAGCCGAGCAGACCGCCGCGCTCTACTCCGAGCTGGTGTCGGCCAGCGACTGAGGAAGCTCGTCCGGCTCCGCTGCGGTCGTTGTCTCCATCGGCTCGGGCGCCTCGGGCAGGATCCGCTTGAAGTACGACCGGGCCGCCGCCGTGGTGCCCACGTCGCGGCCGGCCGCCTCCGACATGTACCAGCGGTGCTCGAGGATCTCGTGGAAGATCTCGGTGGGCGCCAGGCGGCCGCGCAGGTCGGCGGGGATGGCGTCCACGACCGGTTCGTAGACCTCTTCCCGCCACCGGTTCGCGGCCACGAACTCCGACACCGGCCGGCGTTGCTTCTGCTCCAGGTAGGCGCGGAACGAGGCGATGTCGTTCAGCAGGCGGCGGGCCTGGTTCTCGCCCGCGTCGATGCCGGTGCGCAGGAAGAGCTGCCGGCTATGCAGGCCGGTTTCTGAGACCCGGGTGTGCACCCGCAGCCGGTTGCCCTCCGGCGTTCTGATCAGCTCGACCTCGTCGGCGTCGAAACCCAGCTGATTGAGCCGTCGCAACCTCATCGCGATGCGGTATCGCTGCTCGTCCGGGCGCAGGATCTCCTCGCGGGTGAGCTCCTCCCACAGCGCCGCGTACCGGCTCTGCAGCTGCTCGGCGATCTCCAGCGGGTTGACGTCCTCCGGGAGCAGGTCGCCGGCCTGCAGATCGAGGAGCTCGCCGTAGACGCGCTCGACGGCCAGCTCGAGGTCCCAGTCGCGCTGCCCGGCGGACAGCTGCGGATGCTGCTCACTGGTCTCGGCGTCGACGAGGTAGGCCTCCAGCGTGCCGGCGTCGTAGCGGAACAGCGTGTTCGACAGCGAGCAGTCCCCCCAGAAGAAGCCGGACAGGTGCAGCCGCACGATCAGCTCGACCAGCGCGTCCAGCAGCCGGTCCGTGGGCTGGCCGCCGCGGGGCCGGGAGAACACCGCGCGGTAGGTGGTCGCGTAGGTGAGGAACTTCGTGACCAGGATCGCGTCGGTGCCGGGGGTGCGGTCCACCGCGACGCCGACCACGTCGACTGAGGGAACACCCAGCTCGGTCAGGGACCGCAGCAAGTGATACTCACGCCGCGCCAGCCTCTCGGGCAGTTCCTTGAGCGCGTACAGTACGCCGTCGTCGACGGCGAAACGGACCACGTGCCGGGAGATCCCGCGCTGGCGGATCTCCACGAGCCGGTCGTCCTGCCAGCTTTCCAGCGGCTCGTCCCACGGCAGGGACAGCAACCCGGCCGCTTCGTCGGCGGGCGGCGTGAACACGAATCGCACGACAGTCCCAACTTCCGTATCGTCACCGTCAGCCCACGCGCCCCAGTCTCTTCTACCGTCGGTGGCATGGACCACGATGGGGGCGGGACAACCGCATGGGAGGGTAGCCGATGGAACCCGGGGTGCTGAGCCTGCGGGCGCTCAACCGCGCCCTGCTGGAGCGCCAGCGGCTGCTGCGCCGCATCCCTGCGCGCGGTGCGCCGGGGGGCGCCGAGCCTGCCGGGCCCGGCGGTACCGGGCCGGTCATCGAGACGATCGAGCATCTGGTCGGCATGCAGGCGCAGGCGCCGTTCCCGCCCTACTTCGGCCTGCTGGCCCGGCTGGAGGGGTTCCGCGCGGACGACCTGGCCGGGCGCTGGTGAGCCGGGATGTCGTGCGGGTCGCGCTGATGCGCGGGACCATCCACCTCGTCTCCGCCCGGGACTGCCTGATGCTGCGCCCGCTGGTCCAGCCGGTCCTCGACCGGGCGCTGTCCACCACCTTCGGCCGGCCGCTCACCGGGGCCGACCTGCCCGCGGTCGCGGCCGCCGGGCGCGCCCTGACCGGGGAGCAGCCGCGCACGTTCGCGGAGCTGGGCGGGCTGCTGGCGCAGACGTGGCCCAGCTATCCGCCGGCCGCCCTCGCGCAGGCGGTCCGGGCCCTGGTCCCCCTCGTCCAGGTGCCACCGCGCGCCGTGTGGGGCCGGGCGGGGCAGGCCCGGCACACCCCGGCCGAGACGTGGCTCGGCCGCCCGCTGGATGCGGGCGCCTCCGTGGGTGCCCTGGTGCGGCGGTATCTGGCCGCCTTCGGGCCGGCCACGGTGCTGGACGTGCAGGCCTGGTCGGGGCTGACCCGGCTGCGCGAGGTCATCGAGCCGATGCGGCCCAGCCTGCGAACGTTCCGTGACTCCCAGGGGCGGGAACTGTTCGACCTGCCCGGTGCGCCGCGGCCGGACCCGGGCACCCCGGCCCCGGCCCGGCTGGTCCCCGAGTACGACAACCTGATCCTGGCCCACGACGACCGCACCCGGATCATGAGCGAGGAGAACCGCAAGCGCCTGTTCAGCCAGCTGAACGTTTTTCCCGGGACCGTTCTGGTCGACGGGTTCGTCCGGGGCATGTGGCGGCTGAGCCGGTCCCGGGACGCCGCCGCCCGGGACAAGGCAGCCCGGGGGGAGGCAGCCCAGGGGGAGGCGACACTGACCGTCGAGCTGTTCGGCGACCGTGTCCCGGCGCGCGACCGCGACGAGATCGCCACCGAAGCCGCCCGGGTGCTGGCCTTCGCCGCACCGCGGGCGGCGTCGCGCGACGTCCGTTTTGCGCCGGTTGGCCCTACGGGCGCGGATTGATCGCCACGATGGCCTCGGTCGTGTACACCAGGAACGTCAGTGACTCCTGGAAGTACAGCTCGACCGACTCCGCGTCGTGCGACAGATAGCCGATCGACAGGTCCTGGCCGAGGCTCAGCGTGTAGTCGCCGCCGCGGGCGGACAGCAGGAAGGCCCCGTCGATGGCCGGCGCCCACAGGATCTCCCCGTCGAACAACCGGTCGATCTGGTGCCGGATCGGGTACCCGTGGTTCGAGGTCACGCTGATGGCGTCGTACGCGTCCGTGCTGAGCGCGAGCGAGTACGGGCCGTTGACCCCGGCCAGCCGCAGCGCGGTCAGGGCGTCGATGATCACGTCGGGGTATTCCTGCGGATCCGCCGGGAGGGCCAGCGCCGCATTGGTCGTCGCCGCCCGGATGCCGGTGATGCCGGCCGCCGGGTAGCCCTCGAACACCGCGCGGTCCTCGGCGTAGGCGATCTGCTTCGCCGCGTCCTTCAGCGGCTGCCAGTCCGAATCCTGCGCGCCCCGCTCGACGTCGTCGATGTCGGTCCGGTTCAGCCGGAACGGTACGCGCAGCCGCACCAGGGGCTGCGCCTGGCGCAGGTGGGCGATGACCCCCTCGGCGGGAGGCTGGACGTCCCCCAGGTGCCCGGTGTTGACCGCGGCCAGAGTGGTGCCGCCCGGTCCCTCCACGTCGGCGACCCGGCGGCCGGCCACGTACGTGCCGAACGTGCGCCGGGCCTCCTCCTCGATGCTGGCCCAGGCGGCGTCGGTAATCGGGGCCAGCTCGCGGTACAGGTTGTTCATGGCGGAGTACTCCTCTTCAGGCTGCCGATTCCGAGAGAACCGCTGGCCAGGGACGATGGGCACGTTGGGCCCGGCGCGCCGGGCCCGGTAGGCACGCCCGGTCCGGCAGGCCCCGGCGCGTCGGGCGCACTGGGCGCACTGGGCAGGTTGGGCAGGTCGTCGAGAAAGTCGGCCGACGGGACGAAGAACAGGGTTCCGGTCACCGCCGTGGAGAAATCCAGGATTCGGTCGTAGTTCCCCGGCGGGTTGCCGATGAACATGTTCTCCAGCATCTGCTCGGTCACGCTCGGGCTGGCGGCATACCCGATGTAGTACGTGCCGAATTCCCCCCGGCCGGCCGACCCGAACGGCATGTTGGCCCGTACGATCTGCCGCTGCGTGCCATCCGGGTCGGTGATGGTGTTGAGCGCGACGTGCGAGTTGGCCGGTTTGACGTTATCGGGAAGCTCGATGTCGGACAGCTTGGTCCGGCCGATCACCAGTTCCTGCTCCTCGACGGTCAGCGCGTTCCACGCGTCCAGGTCGTGCAGGTACTTCTGCACGACGACGTAGCTGCCGCCGGTGAAGTCCGGGTCCTCCGCTCCGACCAGCGCGGCCGCCTCGCCCGCCCGTCCGCCGGGGCTCTCGGTGCCGTCCACAAAGCCCATCAGGTCGCGCTCGTCGAAGTAGCGGAAGCCGTGCACCTCGTCCTGCACGGTGGCCGCCCCGGCGAGCCGGTTCATGACCTGGGTGGCGAATTCGAAGCAGAGGTCCATCCGACTGGCGCGCATGTGGAAGAGCAGGTCACCCGGGGTGGCGACGGCTTGATGCCGGTCGCCGTCCAGCGCGCGGAACGGGTGCAGTTCGGCCGGGCGCGGCCCGCCGACCAGGCGGTCCCAGGCGTCTGATCCGATCCCGGTCACGCAGGCCAGCTCCGCGTCCGGGAGCCGGAAGCCGACCGATCGCTGCAGGCCGGAGATGTCGGCGAGCAGATCATGGGCGGCCGCCTCGCCTCCCGGGTCGATGGTCACCACCAGGAAGATGGCTGCGGCGCGCAGCGGCGTGACGACCGGCTGCGGCTCTGGCGACGGCGGCGGCGCTGCTGTCATCGCGTCCCGGTTTCCTTCCTGCGAGGGGCCATCCCGCTTCACTCCCCAATATGAGGCAAGCTTGCCACAAGCGTCACAGCTGATCCGGCCGGGCCGGCATCACGGGGACGAGCGCGGTGCGGCCGGGGACGCGCTGGTGCCTGGAGCGGGAAAACCGGGGGACGGGGTGGCGCCGGGCGCGGGGGAGAGACTGGCCGGCGTGCTCCCGGGTGCGGTTTCGGCCTGCTGCAGCGCCTGCTCGTCGGCCAGGGCGATGGCCAGTTCCCCGGCGGCCGTGGGGTGGAACGGCGCAGGATCACCGATGCCCTGCACGTACGGGCCGGGATCGCACAGAGCGTGGCCGGTGAAGTCCGGCTGGACCGGTATCTGCGACGCGGCGGCGGCGCCGTTGGACAGGACCTTGTTCAGCGCGCTGAGCAGTTCGGTGAGCGCGTTCTCCTTCGTCGCGTCCAGGCCCTCCGCGGTCAGGCACTGCTCGCGGGCGTCGAAGGGGTTGTAGTAGAGGTTGATCAGCACCCGGGGGTGCGACGGGAGCGTGGCCAGTTGCTCCAGCAACTGGTAGTACTGCGAGGTGAAGGTGGCCAGGTGCTGCTGGAAGTACGCGGTGGAGGCGCTGTCGGCGCAGGACTTCGCGGCGGCGCACAGTCCGACCAGGCCTGACCAGCCCACGTCGTTCGCGCCGATGCTGACGATGACGAGCTGCGCGTGCGTGGCCTTCCTGGCCTCGCTCAGCTGGGCCGGGACAGTGACGCCGCCGGCCTGCTGTGGCCCCAGCAGGCCGGCGGCGATGGTCGCGCCGCTGCACGCCAGGTTGAGGACGTTCCAGTCGTTGACGGCCGCGAGATCGGCGGCGTAGGCGTCGGCGCTGCGGCGGCACGCCCGGCTCACCGTGCTGGGGTGGGCCACCAGCGGATTACCGAGCCCGGCCGCGGTTGAATCACCCATAACGACCGCCTGGACCTTGGTCTGCGGTGGCCCGGTCGCGTTCTGCACCGTCGGCAGGGGGGCCTGGCCGACAAGCCCGGTGAGCGAGTTCACCTGGCCCAGCCGCGCCGGGGCGGTGTACGCGGTGACCATGATGCCGCCAAGGTTGGCCGCTTCGGCGAGCAACAGGCCCGCCGCCAGTAGCCCCAGGGTGCGGCGCGGGGAGAAACGCGCCCACCCGCACAGCGCCCCCACCAGCAGCAGGGTGCACCCGCCGGTGATGCACGCCTCCCAGACGAAGTATGTGGTCCAGGCGGAGGCCAGCGCGTGGCCGATCGCGGCGCGCCCGGGTAGCTGCCCGTGCCCCGGCCGGAACATGGACGCGAGCTGCTGGTCCAGGGTGATGTGCGTGAGCGTGAGCCGCGGCCGGACCGGCCCGGCGAACTGAAGGGTCGTCGGCAGCCGCTGCCCGAACAGGTCCACCTCGCCCGGGCCCGAGAAGCTCAGCGCCGGGGCGGCGGCGCCCACGCCGATCTCCTCGCCGGTGACCGTCACATTCTGCACCGGCGTGACGACCAGGGCGAGCGCGATCGACGCGGCGGCGACGAGGAGGCCGGCGCCCAGATAGGCCAGGACCCTCCGGGTAGGACGGGTCAGCTTCCTCATGTTCGGCTCGTTCCGGCCGCGGGACCGGGCCGGGCCGCCGGCCGCCGGGGCTCACGGAAAAGTCGCATCTGAACAACCCTACGCAACATGTCCCGATGCGAGAGGTCGCCCGCGCGCTGCTCTGATGCGGGCCCGGGCTGTGGCGCCGGGCTGCTGTGGCCCTGCGATGCGGCCCGGTGCCCGGGCCGGCCCTGCGGAGCCGCCCGGCTGGATGCAGTCCGCGCCGCGCCCGGCGCCCCCAGCCGAGCGGCGGGCTAACACTGCGAGTGGCCGGTGCTGTCGGCGAGCACCACGCGCGGGTTACGGCGAGGCGTTCGTTACCGGCCCAGCGACCCCGGGCCGGAGGTCCGGGTGAGCGGCCGGTGCTATCGGCAAGTACCAC
>PLRW01000023.1 GCA_003164955.1 Actinomycetota bacterium | reverse complement strand
GTGGGCAATGCGAAGGCGCTGGCCGGGGAGATCCCCGGCGCAACCCTGCTGGTCCTCGACGGGGTCGGCGCGGAGCTCCCCAGCCGGGCACACGCGCAGGTGGCCACGGCGGTGCTCGCGCACACGGCGCAGTAGCCCGGTGGGCGCTCGGCACCGCTCGCCGAGCCGATCCGAGCCGGATTCCGGCGAGATCGGCCCCTCGACTGATTTTCACCGGTGAGCGGAGTTTCCGGAAGTTGTGCCATTAATGGACGCCACCCGCCCGGCATGGTGGCGGTCGGTGGCATCATCGGCGCAGGCCTGGTGACCGGCCGGTTAGCCGGCGAAGGTGCCGAGGGGGAGGCCGCGGACGCCGGGGGTGGCGCGGAAGATCGCGCCGGCCTGGGGCTCGGCGCCGGGCGGGAGCTTTTCCCGGGACGTGGTGATGAAGAGCTGGTCCAGGTCCGGGCCGCCGAACGTGCACGAGGTCACCTGGCTCACCGGCAGGTCGATCACCGCGTCGAGCGTGCCGTCCTCGCGGTAACGGTGCACGGCATGGCCGCCGTACAGGGCAACCCATATCCCGCCCTCGGCATCCAGGGCCATCCCGTCCGGGGCGCCCTGGTCCGGGTCGACGTGCACCACCGGGCGGCGGCCGGACGGCAGCCCGGTGGCCGGGTCGTAATCGAAGACGTCGACGCGCTGGGTGGGCGTGTCGATGTAGAACACCTTCTCGCCGTCGGCGGTCCACGCGATGCCGTTGGAGATCGCCACGCCGGTGAAGACCACCGATATCTCACCGCCGGGGCCGAACCGGTAGAGCGCGCCGCGCGGGCTGGTCCCGTCGTAGGCCATTGACCCGCTGAAGAACCGGCCCTGGCGGTCCACACCGCCCTCGTTCATCCGGCACGCCGGATCGGTGAACGCGGTCCGCTCGGGGCCGATCTGCCCGTCGCCGTCGATCAGCACGAAGCCGTGCTCGACCGCCGCCACCAGGCCGCCTGCCGCGCGGGGCCGCATCGCGGCCGCGACGGTGCCAATGTGCAGGCGGTCGATGGACCCGGCCGGGGTGAGGGTGAGGATATCGCCGGCCAGCATGTCGACCCAGCGCAGGACGCCGGCGAGCTCATGCCACAGCGGTCCCTCGCCGTGGTAGGCCGCGGGTTCGGTCAGCTGTTCAGCCTTCATAAGCGTCCTATCGTACGGAGCCGGGAGCCAGCCGAGTCGGGCGGGCGGCGGACAGCCGGCGGGGCCGTCACGCCGCGCGGCTCAGGCGATCTCCGCCTGAGCGGTCATCTGCCGCGCACCCTCGATCGCCCGTTCCGGTCCGGTCAGATCGACCGGCAGTACGACCGGGGTGTCCTCGCTGGAGGAGCCCAGCCGGAGCTCGATGCGGCCGGGCTCGACGATCCGCGTCCCGCGGCGGCCGACGAACGACATCAGATCGGTGTGCAGCGCGAACCGGACCTGGCCGCTCTGGCCCGGTTCCAGCGTGACCCGCTGGTAGCCGATGAGGCAGGCGACGGGCCGGGTCACCTGCGCCACCGGATCGTGCAGGTAGACCTGAACAACCTCGCTCCCGGCCCGCTCCCCCACATTACGGATGCTGACCGAAACGGTGACCGAGCCGTCCGTGGGCACCTCGGCGGCAGGCAGGTCGCCGGCACCCGGCCGCCACTCGGTGCCCCGGTCGATGCCCCGGCATTCGGCGCTCTCCCACCGGAACGACGTGTAGGAGAGGCCGTAGCCGAACGGGTACAGGGCACTGGGGTCGACGGAGCTCACCTCGCTCCGCTGGGCCAGCCGGGAGCCGAGGTAGGTGGTGGGCTGGGCGCCGACGTGCCGGGGCACGCTCACCGGCAGGCGGCCTGACGGGTTGACCTGGCCGGCCAGCACCCGGGCCAGGGCGGGGCCGCCTTCCTGACCGGGAAAGAAGGCCTGCACCACGGCGGCCGCCCCGGTGAAGGATCCCAGGGCGTAGGGCCGGCCGGTCAGCAGGACGAGGACCACGGGCGTCCCGGTGCCGAGCACGGCCTTCAGCAACTGGCCCTGGAGCCCCGGCAGGTTCAGGTCGACGGCATCACACCCCTCGCCCGAGGTCCCGTGGAATATGCCGGAACGGTCGCCCATAACCGCGATGCACACGTCGTGGCTGACGGCCAGCTGTACGGCGGCCTCGATCCCGGAAGCATCCGGGTCGTCGACGCCGCAGCCCGGGGCGTAGCTGATGACGCGGTCCGGCAGCTCGTGGCGCAGGGCGGCCAGGAACGTGCGGATCTCGACGCCGATATCCAGGTCAGGGAATTTGACGCCCACATGGCTCGGGAACGAGTAGCAGCCGAGCATGGCGTACGGGTCGTCGGCGCGCGGGCCGACGACCGCGATCCGACTGCCCGCGATCCGACTGCCCGCGGCCAGGGGCAGGGTGCCGTCGTTGGCCAGCAGCACGACCGACTGCTCGGCCAGCTGCCGGGCCACGTCCCTGGCCGCCGGGGGGGCCAGGTCAATGGCGGCACCGTTCCCGGTACGCCCGGCATCTCCTCCGGCCAGCACAGGCGGCTGGGGGTCCCAGGACGGATCGAGCAGGCCGAGCTCGCATTTCTGCCGCAGGACCCGGCGCGCGGCGCGGTCGATCAGGGCCTCCCCGACGTCCCCCCGTTCCACCGCGCCGATGAGCGGCGCACCGTAACAGCGGACGCTCGGCAGCTCCACATCGACGCCGGCGGCCAGGGCCAGCGACGCCGCGTGGCCCGCGTCGGCGGCCACCCCGTGCAGCAGTTCGAGGAAGCTGATGCCGAAGTAGTCGGCGACCACCGTGCCGCCGAAGCCCCAGGTGTCCCGGAGCACGCCGGACAGCAGGGCAGGGTCAGCCGCGGTGGGGATGCCGTCGATGGCCGTGTAGGCGTGCATGACCGATCGCGCTCCGCCGAGCCGGATGGCCATCTCGAACGGCGGCAGCAGCAGGTCCGCGACCTGACGGGAGGTGACGGCCGCGGGCGCGAGGTTCCGGCCGCCGCGTGAGGTCGAGTAGCCGGCGAAGTGCTTGAGCGTCGACACCAGCCCGCTCGATTCCAGGCCCCGGACGTAGGCGGTGCCGACCGTGGCGACCAGGTAAGGGTCTTCACCGATCGTCTCCTCGGTCCGGCCCCAGCGCGGGTCGACGGTCACGTCGAGAACGGGCGCCAGCCCCTGATGGACGCCGACGGAGCGCATGCTGGTGCCGATCTGGGCGGCCATCCGCTCCACCAGCGGCGGATCGAACGTGGCTCCCCAGGCCAGCGGAACGGGATAGATCGCGGCCGTCCAGGCGGTGAACCCGGCCAGGCACTCGTCGTGCGCGATCGCCGGGATGCCGAAGCGGCCCGCGGCCATGACCTCGCGCTGCAGCCGGGCCAGCTGTTCCGCGCCTTCCTCCGGGGCCACCGGGCGGGTACTGAACGGGCGGGTCAGCTGGCCGAGGCCGTCCCGGATCACCCCCGGCCAGCCGGCCGGGGACGCGTCGGCGGACAGGTCGTCCTGATGGGGGGCCACATTGCCCCCGCCGGTGTCGCTATCCAGCCAGACGCCGTAGAGCTGGGCCGCCTTTTCGGCCAGCGTCATCCGCGCGAGAAGGTCATCGACACGCTCAGCGCGCGGCACGGTGACATCACGCCAGACGGGCAATTCGCTCCGACCGGCCTTATCCCCCGGAGCGCCGTCCACCCCCGGAGCGGCGCCTTCGCCGTCGCCGTTCGTTAGCGAGCTGCCGGCCCGGCGCTGGTCCAATCGCTTCTCCTCGCGTTGCGGCCATCTGCGCTCCCGGCGACCCCAGCGAACTGGCGCGGGCCGACCGGGGAGGACGCTCTCGCTGGGAGTAGACCTGACCGTCTCCGAAGGTGTCAAGATATTATCGGTAAGTTTTCGATCACAGGACCGCATGGATGACCATTAACGATCACTCTTTGCGTCCAACTGGCCGCGAAGTGGCAGTCGGCGGGCCGATAGTTTCGACATGCTGGATGCGGGCGCGCGAGGCGCGGCGGTCCCGCGGCGGGACGGGCGCGCGGTCAGCGGACCGGGCTGGACGTCGACTCGCGCAGGATCAGCTCGGTGGACAGTTCGACCCGCCGGGTGCGCAGCGGCTTGCCCTCGATCAGGTCACCGAGCATGGCCGCGGCCGTCCGGCCCATCTCCGCCAGCGGCTGGCGCACCGTGGTCAGCGGCGGGGACACCCAGCGGGCCACCGGAAGGTCATCGAAGCCGACGATGCTCAGGTCCTGTGGCACGCGCAGCCCGAGCTGCCGCGCCGCTTCGTAAACGCCGAGCGCCTGCTGGTCATTGCCCGCGAAGATCGCGGTGGGCGGCTCCGGCAGGCCGAGCAGCTCCCGGCCGCCGGCAAATCCGCCCTCGTGCTGGAAATCACCGTGCCGGACGTATTCCGGCCGGAACGGCACCCGGGCCCGGTCCAGCGCGGAGCGGTAACCGTCCAGCCGGGCCCGGCTGCACAGGTAGTCCGGCGGACCCGCGATGGCCGCGATCCGCTGGTGGCCGAGCGAGGCCAGGTGATCAGTGGCGGCCAGGCCGCCCGCCCAGTTGGTGGTGCCCACGCTGGGCAGGTCGGCGTCGGGCAGAATGACCGGATCCACCACGACCAGCGGGATACCCTCGCCGCGGAGCTGTTCCAGCTGCGGGGCGGTCAGCTCGGAGGTCACCAGGATGACCCCCTCGGTGTCGTGGCTGGCCAGGGCGCTGGTCCAGCTCGCCGGGCGGGCGCTGCCGTGCCGCACCGCCGAGACCGCCACGCCGGTCGCGTGAACGGCGGACCAGTCCTCCACGCCGCGCAGGATCTCCACGGCCCAGGGGCTGTCGAGGCCGTTGAAGATGAGGTCGATGAGCCCGGAACGCCGGCCCCGGCGCGCACCGTGCACCCCTGGGCGGCGATAGTCGAGCTCGCCGAGCAGCCGCTCGACCCGTGCCCGGGTTTCCGGGGCGACATCGGGGCGCCCGTTCACCACTTTCGAGACGGTCGGCAGTGACACACCCGCCTCGGCGGCGACGGCCGCCAGGGTGGCCCGCCGCCGCGGCGCTCCCGCTCCGGCGCTCGCCACGTCCTCCGTGCTCGTCACGGTCTGCTCACCCCTCCCGCGGACCCGCGGGCAGCCGATCGTCGGGGATTGATCCGGCGCCGGGATTGATCCATCGAAACGTTCGGATCGTTATCGTACCGCACGCCCTGGTCCGGCTGCCGCTGTCCGGCCGCAGCACAAGATCCAGCTGGCACCCCCCTTCTCTTTCTCAGGGGCAGGGCTTCTCAGGGGCAGCACCGCCAAGCGCCCCGCGCCGATCGGCCCGGTTTTCGGACTTCGGGCCGGGACCTGCCGAGATCGTCCGCATCGCCCCGCATCACGTCCGTTAAGGAAACAACTGAGCCCGAGCGGCACGGCCCGGGGTCCGGTAATCCCGTCGAAACAAAGGGTTGATTCCTCAAAAAGGAGTCCTTAGTATGACCGGCAATCCGAAACAATTACTAAACATTTCGGAAGTCCTGCAGCGGCCGGGAGGAAACCATGTCTCCAGCACGGGGATCGAAGCCGAAAAGCGCCAGCCGGCGGTGGCCGCTGACCGGGACGGGGGCCGTGGCGGCGGTGGCCAGCCTGCTGCTCGCCGCGTGCGGTTCCGCCGCCGGGAGCGGGCACAGCGGGCCGGGGACGAACGGCACCTCGGTCACGGCGTGGATCGTCACGACGGGCCCGAGTCCCATCAACACGGTGATCAATCAGACGGTCTCGGCCTTCGAGAAGAGCCACCCCGGCGACCACATCACGGTCAGCTACGTCGAGAACCAGTCGTACAAGCAGAAGCTCCAGCTGGCCATGGGAGCGGGCAACCCGCCGACCATCTTCTGGACCTGGGGCGGCGGCCCGCTCAAGCAGTACATCGACGCGGGCGATGTGCAGTCTGTCGGCCACCCCAGCTGGACGGCCAGCTTCCTGCCGTCATCGCTCGGCGCGGTGACGTTCGGCGGGAACGTGTACGGCATCCCGATCGAGGGGACCCAGCCCGTCTACTTCTTCTACAACAAGACCGTGTTCGCAAAAGCCGGCCTGTCCGGATTCCCGGCGACGTGGAGCGCCCTGCTGGCCGACGTCCGCACCCTCAAGGCCAAGGGCTACATACCCATCTCGCTGGCCGAAGGGGATCAGTGGCCCGGCCTGATGTACCTGGAGTACCTGACCGACCGGATCGGCGGGCCGTCCGCCTTCGACGCGATCGAAGCGGGCCAGGCCGGCGCCTGGTCCAGCCCGGCCGTCATCCAGGCGCTGACCGACATCCAGCAGCTCGTCCGGGCCGGCGCATTCCAGAGTGGCTACGATTCCCTCCACTACAGCGGCGGGGGCTCCGACGCCCTGCTGTACAGCGGGAGGGCCGCCATCCAGCTGATGGGCGACTGGGACATTTCCCAGGTCCTCGGGCTCAACAAGAGCTTCGTAACGGCCGGTCACCTCGGCCTGGCCGCCTTCCCCGCGGTGGCCGGGGGCAAGGGCAACCCGTCGGATCTGGCGGGCAACACGGCAAGTTACGTGGCCATCGCCAGCCACGCGACCAGCGCGCAGAAGAAGGTAGCCGAAGCCTTCCTGCAGGACGAGCTGGCGACCTCTTCCTACGCCAAGGCCTCGGTCGGCGCGGGCGAGGTACCGGTCATCAGCGGCGCGGCCCCGCTCTTCGCAGGCCAGCAGCTCGCTTCGTACGACTCGACCATCTACTCCTCGGTGCAGCAGGCGCCGAGCTTCCAGTACTCCTGGGACCAGTCGCTGAGCCCCGCGGAAGCCACGACCATGCTCACCAACCTGGCGCAGGTCTTCGAGCTGAGCCAGAGCCCGCAGAAGTTCGCCGCCACGATGGACAGCCAGCAGGGCGCCTCCTAAACCGTGAGTATCACAGGCGACAGGCGGACCAGGCGGGAGATGCGGCTCGCGGACCTCATCGGCCTGACCCCGGCGATGACGCTGTTCGGGCTGTTCATCCTGCTGCCCCTGCTGGCCGCGTTCGTGCTCAGCTTCTTCCGGTGGAACGGGCTCGGCGCGCCGCACTGGGCCGGCGGGGCCAACTGGGTGCAGTTCGCCCACGATCCCGTGGCCGCGACGTCCCTGGTCGTCACGGCCAAGGTGGTCGCGCTGAGCTGGGTCGTGCAGACCCCCCTGTCGCTGGCGCTCGGCCTGTTCACGGCCGGGCACCAGCGGTACCGGGCGGTGTACGCGGCCTGCTACGTGCTGCCGCTGCTGCTGTCCACGGCCGGGATCGCGCTGATGTGGGAAGCCCTGCTCGATCCCAACTTCGGCGGCCTCGCCGGGCTCTCGCACTCGCTGAACCTGGGGTTCCTGCAGCAGAACTGGCTCGGCAACGCCAACCTCGCGCTGTACGTCATCGTGGCCATCATCGCCTGGCAGTTCATCCCGTTCCACACGCTGCTGTACCAGATGGGCCGCAGGCAGATCCCGCGCGTGCTGTACGAGGCGGCGACGCTCGACGGCGCGAGCGGCTGGCAGCTCTTCTGGCGGGTGACCCTCCCGCAGTTGCGGTACACGATCGCCACCTCCAGCACGCTGATGATCGTGGGCGCGCTGACCTACTTCGACATCATCTACATCATGACCGACGGCGGGCCGGGCTATACGACCCGCGTGCTGTCGCTGGACATGTACCAGGCCGCGTTCCAGCAGGACCAGTTCGGTTACGCGAGCGTGCTGGCCGTCGTGCTCGGTGTGCTCGGCGTCGGTATCGCGATGCTGCTGATCCGGTTCACCGGGTTCGCGTCGATGGAAAGCCAGCAGGAGGGGGCCGCGTGAGGGCGGGCCGCCTCGCGGTCTTCCTGCTGGCGACGGTGTGGCTGGTCATCGTGCTCGCGCCGATCTACTACATGGTGCTGGCCAGCCTGCGGAGCCAGGGCAGCTACCTGACCGTCAGCCCGTGGCTGCCCACCGGTGGCCTGACCGCCTCCGAATACGGCACGGTCTTCGCGGCCGGGCTGGGCCGCTATCTGCTCAACAGCGTGATCATCACGGCGGCCTGCATCCTGCTCACCCTCGCGTTCTCGCTCGGCGCCGCGTTCCGCATCGTGCGGAAATCGTCCCGCGCTTCGGGGGCCGCGTTCCGGCTCCTGCTCATCGGCCTCGCCATCCCGATTCAGGCGATCATCGTGCCGCTGTACCTGCTGATCGACAAGCTGCACCTGTACGACACGCTCGCCGCGCTCATCCTCGCGATGAGCGCGGCCGCGGTGCCCGTCTCGGTCCTGATCATGGTGAGCTTCATCCGCGACATTCCGCGTGAGCTGATCGGGGCCATGCTGGTGGACGGCGGCACCGAGTGGACGGTGTTCCGGCGGCTCATCTGGCCGCTGGCGCGGCCGGTTCTGGCCACGCTGAGCATCTACGACGGGCTGAACGTCTGGAACAACTTCATCCTGCCGCTGGTGCTCACGCAGAGCAGCAACGTCGCGGTGCTGCCGCTCGGCCTGACCAAGTTCGAGGGCCAGTACGCGATCGACGTGCCGGCGGTGATGGCCGCCGTGCTGCTGTCCGTGCTGCCCCTGGTCGCCCTCTTCGTCGTCATGCGCAAGCAGGTCATGCGCAGCCTGGGCGCGATCGTGCTGCGCTGACAAATAGGCGCTGGGCCGGTTACCGGGCCACTCCGGCGCCCAGCCGCCAGCCGCGCCCGGTGGACGGGGCCTGGGCGAGCCCGCGGCGCCGGCGGATCGACTCGTTCAGCATGTTGAACAGGATGTCGACGGCGACACCGAGTATCAGGATCACGATCATGATCGAGATCACGCCGACCATGTCGGTCTGGTCCTGGTCGGAGGACAGCAGGACGCCGATGGACGGCGAGTTGGGCACGATGACGAGCAGTTCACCGGCGAACAGGCCGTGCCAGGCGAAGGCCCAGCCCTGCTTCAGCCCGGCGACGAACGGGGGCAGCGCGGCCGGCATGACCAGGTCGCGGTACAGCGCGAACCGGCGCAGGCCCATGCTCTTGCCCGCGCGTACCAGCAGCGGCGGCGTGAAGTCGACGCCGGCGATGAGCCCGTTGGCGATCGACGGGGCCGCGGTGACGATGACCATGAACAAGATCGCGGTCGTGTTGTTGCCGAACAGGATGATCGCGAACGGGATCCAGACCACCGACGGGATCGTCTGCAGACCGGTGATCATCGATCCGACCGCGGCGCGCACCGGGGGGACCCGCGCGACGACCAGGCCCACGAGGGACCCGATGACGAGGGCCAGCGCGAACCCGATGACCGCGCGGCGCAGCGTGGTCCCGATGGCCTGCCACAGCTGCCCGTGGCCGAGCTGGTCCCACAGCGCCGGGAGCACCTGCCCGGGGCCGGGCAGGATATCGTGCGGCTTCACCTTCAGCACGTAGACGAGCTGCCACAGGCCCAGCACGATCGCGATCGCGAGCACCTTGGGCCACAGCGCGCGCCAGATTTTGCCGCCCAGCTCACCGGGGGTGCGCTTCGCGCCGTCCCCCGGGCCGGTCTCCAGGTTGTCCAGGCCGGTGAGCGCGGCCGCTTCCTCCGTATCAGCTGACATGGCGCATCACCTCCTCGTTCAGCTTTTCCTTGATCTGCAGGGCCCGCTCGACGGTCTGGCCGGAGTCGATGCCACGGGGCCGTTCGATCCCGATGCCGAAGTCCTCCAGGACGCGCCCGGGACGGCTGCTCAGCAGCACGACCCGGTCGCCGAGGCGGACGGCTTCGCGTACCTCGTGCGTCACGAACAGCACGCTGAAGCCCTGCCGCCGCCAGATGCCCTCGAGCAGCTCGTGCAGCAGATCGCGGGTCATCGCGTCCAGGGCCCCGAACGGCTCGTCCATCAGCAGCACCTCGGCGTCCTGGGCCAGCGCGCGGGCCAGCGCCACGCGCTGCCGCATGCCGCCCGACAGCTCGTGCGGCCGCTTGTCCGCGAACCCGCCCAGGTGCACGGACTCCAGCAGGTCCCGGACCCGCTTCTGTCGTTCCTTGCGGCCCACGCCGTTGGCCCGCAGCGGGAGCGCGACGTTCTGCGCCGCCGTGTACCAGGGGAACAGCGCCGGCTCCTGGAACATGAAGGCGACCCGGCGGCCGCCGCTGGAGACCGTGCCGCTCGTCGGCGCCTCCAGGCCCGCGACCAGCGACAGCAGGGTGCTCTTGCCGCAGCCGGACGCGCCGATCAGGCAGACGAACTCGCCCGGCGCGACCGACAGCGACACCCCGTCCAGGGCCACCGTCGCGGATTGTCCCTTACCGAAGGTCTTGGAGACGTCGGTGATCTGGATCGCCGGTTCTGCGCTGGCCCCGGGATCGGCCGGACGGCCTGCCGGGGCAGGCCCCGGGGCTGGCACCGGGGCAGGCGACGGCCCGTCGAGCGAGGTGCGCTGGTCGGTCTGGCTCATCGATTCACCTCACGAATTGACTTGCGACTCTCCGGCCGCTTGCAGCAACTGGTTGAGCGGCCCGAGGTCGAAGATGCCGCTGAGGCTGGTTGACTTCAGCAGCCCGACGGCCTCGGCCTGCTGCGCATCCGTGGACAGCGTCGACGCATCGGGGTCGTCGGTGAAGGTGATCTCCTTGAAGGCCGCCGGCAGCACGCTGGACTTGATGCCCTTGCCGGACAGCGCGGTCAGCTCGGCGTTGGCCGAGGCCTCCGCGGCGGTGGTGTCCTTGGCGATGTAGTCGTTGGCCTCGATCTGCCCCTTGAGCAGGTCGCTGACGATTGACGGGTGAGCTGCGAGGAACGTCTGCGTCACCACCAGGACGGTCGTCACGCCCGGCTCGGTGAACAGGACCTTCCCGCCGTCCTTGACCATCTCGACGTCGTACGGCGACGGCTCGGACGCCCCGGCGATCTGGCCGGACTGGAACTGCAGCACCGCGGCCGAGTTGGGCGCGGTCGGCTTGATGGTCACGTCTCCCCCGCCGGTCGTCGTGGTGGCCAGGCCGTTCTGCTTCAGCCAGTACCGGACGGCCACGTCCTGGGTGTTCCCCAGCGATGGCGTGTCGACGATCTTTCCCTTGAGGTCGGCCGCGCTGGTGACGCCGGGCTTGACGACGACCGACGCGCCCCCGGTGGCCGCCCCAGAGATGATCTTGATGGCGGTGCCGCCGGACTTCTGGAAGGCGTTGATCGCGGGGTTCGGACCGACGTAGGCGGCGTCCAGCTGCCCGGCGAGGATGGCCGTGGTTTCCTGGGTCCCGCTGCTGTATACCGTCGTGGTGAGCTTTCCGGCGCTGCCGAGATTCTTGCTGAAAAAGCCCTTCTGAATGCCAATGAGGGCGGACGCGTGCGTGATATTGGCGAGCAATCCGAGCCGTACGGTAACGGGGGCACTGCCCGAGCCTGAGCTGCCGGAACTTCCGGAGCCAGCAGAACCGGACGAACTGCAGCCCGCCAGAACAAGCGCCCCCACCACGACCGCGCCCAGACTGGCGCCGAAAACTGGTCTCCGCATTAGTCTCATTTTCTATCTGGTTTATAGGTAATGCAGGGATTCTACTACACCGGACCAGGAGGAAATATAGGGATCAGCGCCGGGGCGGGGACACCCGATGCGCGTGCATCGGGGGTAAGGCGTACATCGGGGATACGGCGCCGCCGCGCGGGCCGCCCTGCTCAGGCGGCCCTGCTCAGGCGCCGGGCCACTGCGCGGCCGTACCGTTCAGTCGCCGCCCTCCTGTTCCACGTTGACGCCCTCGACGGACTTGAAACGCGACAGGCACTGCTCGAGCCGGGCGATGTCCGCGTCGGACGCGCTGGCGACGTTGAACCGTATGTCGTAGGTGCCGGTCGTGGCGTTGGCGCCGGTCGGCATCGGTTCCGGCGCGGAATCGGGGATGTTCGAGCACGCCGCGCGCGCCTGCATCATCGCGTTCTGGGACGTACCGGCGCGGAACCCCACCACCAGTTGCTGCTGCCCCATGGCGGCGTCGAACTTCGCGCACCCGGCGGAGGCCAGGACCGCCGCCGCGATCACGGCCCCGGCGGTAACCGCCCGCACACCGACTACCCGGCGTAGTGCCCACATGGGGCCAGCCTATGCGGCCCAGCCTATGCAGCAACGCCGCTTCCCGAGTGCGCGCCCCGGTACGGTAACCACGTGAGAGGCTGACCGGAGACAAACCGCGCCCCGTCCAGCCCTTATGTCCTTCCCGACCACATCCGTATGTCCTTCCCGACCACATCCGTCACCAAGGATCACGCCACGCGTGATCACCGGAGCCGCACGGTCCCGGCGGTGATTTCTCAGACTGGTAGCACGATGCGATCAGCACGGCACATTCTCATCGTCAACGGCCGCAAGGTGCAGCAGCCGGTGTTCATCATCGGCGCACCGCACTCCGGCACGCACCTGCTGGCCCGCGCCATGAAGCGGTCCGATGGGGTGCACCTGACGATCGGCCAGTCCAGCGTGCTGCGCGTGATCTACGCCTTCGCCCGCCGTCCCTCGATCCACGACGGCCGGGGGGAGGCGGCCGCGTCCGTGCTCCGCGACGCGTTCGGCCAGGGCTGGCGGATCACGCCGCACGGCTGCATGGAGTGCGTGCCGGAGTGCCGGGAGGCGGCCGGGATCACCGACGGGATCGGGCCGTGCGCGACCGAGCGCGGCCTGCAGCTGTACGGCGACGCGAGCCCCGACCTGGCCTACTGTGCGGAGGCGCTGACCAGCACCTTTCCCGACGCGCGG
Organism: Actinomycetota bacterium; assembly: GCA_003164955.1. GTDB lineage: Bacteria > Actinomycetota > Actinomycetes > Streptosporangiales > Streptosporangiaceae > Bog-532. Next base: position 16,608 of record PLRW01000023.1, on the reverse strand, counting down.
ATCGTGCAGTTCATCCGGGACGGCCGGGACGTGGTGGCGTGCATGCTGCGCGACCCGGCCATCCTGTCGTGGTTCAAGCCGAGCATTGCCAACATCGACGCCGAGTTCCCCAACCCGTTCTTCGGCGTGGAGACGGAAGAGGACCGGGTCGGCTGGCCCGGCCTGTCCCCCGCCGGCAAGTGCGCCCTGCGCTGGCGGGGAGCGGTCCGGCAGGCGGCCCGGCTGCGGCGCAGCCTGCCCGCGGAACAGCTGTTCACGGTGCGCTACGAGACGCTGATCGAGCGGCCCGCCGCGACCGCCTCGGCGATCTCCGAGTTCGTCGGCGTCTCGCTGCCCGCCGCTCAGATGCGCGAACTGCGGAAGACGCCGACGTCCGTCAGCGTCGGCGGCTGGCGGGGCGCGCTGTCCCCGGATCAGGCCGCCGACGTGGAAATGATCGCGGGCGAGGAACTCCGCCGGGTCGGCTACGCCCTATCCGGCGTCCGCCGCCCGGCCTCCGCGGACCGGCCCGCCTCCGGCTGACCTGCCCCTAGGTGTACTGCGCTACGGCGAGTGGCGGGCCGAAGGCCCGGCGAGTGGCCGGTGCACGGCCGCCATCCGCGCGGGTTACGGCGAGGCGATCGNNCGAACCGGGCCTTGCGCCCGGTGAGCGGCCGGTGTCTCGGCGAAGTACCACTGCGCGGGCGCGAAGCGCATGCGGGGGGTTCCGGGGGGTCGCCCCCCGGGCCAGCACAGTCGGCGAGTTACCGCAGCGGGGCGCGGAGCGCAGCGGGGGGTCCGGGGGGTCGCCCCCCCGGGCTAACACTGCGCTCTTGGGTGGCGAACTGCGTGTGGTACAGCTCGGCGTAGAGGCCGTCCGCGGCCAGCAGTTCCTCGTGGGTGCCCCGTTCGGTCACCATGCCGTGGTCGATGACCAGGATCTGGTCGGCGTCCCTGATCGTGGACAGCCGGTGCGCGATCACCAGCGAGGTCCGCCCGGCGAGCGCGGTTTTCAGCGCCCGCTGCACGGCGGCCTCCGATTCGGAGTCCAGGTGTGCCGTCGCCTCGTCCAGCACGACCACGGTCGGCGCCTTGAGCAGCAGCCGGGCCAGCGCGACCCGCTGCTTCTCCCCGCCGGACAGCCGGTAACCGCGGTCGCCGACCACCGTGTCCAGCCCGTCCGGCAAGGAGGCGATCAGGTCCCAGATCTGCGCGGCGCGGCACGCCTCGATCACCTCGGCTTCGGTCGCCCCGGGCCGCGCGTACAGCAGGTTGGCGCGCAGCGTGTCGTGGAACAGGTGCGCGTCCTGCGTAACGACCCCCACCGCGTCGTGCAGCGACGTCAGCGTGACGTCCCGCAGGTCGTAGCCGCCGATCCGGACCGTGCCGGAGTCGGGGTCATACAGCCGGGCGGCCAGGTTGGTGATCGTCGTCTTCCCGGCCCCCGACGGACCCACCAGCGCGGTCAGCTGGCCGGACGGCGCGGTGAAACTGACCCCGCGCAACACGTTCGGGGTGGCGTCGGCCCGTTCCGGGACCGGCAGCGCGATCGACTCCAGGGACGCCAGGGAGACCTCGCTGGCGCTCGGGTAGCGGAACGAGACGCCGTCGAACTCGATGTCCGGGGCGGCGCCCGAGCCATCCCGGGCCGTCGGGTGCAGGGTTGTCGAGGGCACGGTCGTCGGGTGCAGGGTTGTCGGGGGGAGCGTGACCGCGCCGGGCTTCTCCTCGATCAGCGGCTTGAGGTCGAGCACCTCGAAGACCCGGTCGAAGCTGACCAGCGCGGTCATGACATTGACCTGGACGTTGGACAGCGCGGTGGCCGGGCCGTACACGCGGCCGAGCAGCGTCGTGAGCGCGACGAGCGTGCCGAGCTGGAAGGCCCCGCGGATGATCAGGGTGCCACCCAGCCCGTACACCACCGCGGTGGCCATCGCCGCGAGCAGGGTCAGCGAGATGAAGAACACCTGGCCGTACATGGCGATGGTGACGCCGATGTCGCGGACCCGGGCGGCCCGGCCGGCGAAGATGTCGGACTCCTCTTCCGGCCGGCCGAACAGCTTGACCAGCATCGCGCCGGCCACGTTGAAGCGCTCGGTCATGGTCGAGCCCATCTCCGCGTCGAGCTGCATCGACTCGCGGGTGAGCCGCTGCATCCGGCGGCCGATCCGGCGGGCCGGCAGGATGAACAGCGGGATCAGCGCCAGCGCGATGAGGCTGACCAGCCAGGACAGGTAGAACATGGTGATCAGGATGGCGATTAGGGACAGGAAGTTCGACACCACCGAGGACATGGTGGACGTGATCGCCTGCTGGGCCCCGATCACGTCGCTGTTAAGCCGGCTGACCAGCGAGCCGGTCTGGGCGCGGGTGAAGAACGCGATCGGCTGCCGCTGCACGTGCCGGAACACCTGCGTTCGCAGGTCGTAGATGAGGCTCTCGCCGATCCGCGCCGAGAACCACCGGTTGGCCACGCCGAGAAACGCGTCGAACAGCGCGACACCGGCGACCGCCCCGGCGATCCCGATCACGATCGCGTCGTTCCTGGCCAGGATGCCCTTGTCGATGATGTCCCGCAGCAGCAGCGGGTTGACCACCGTGATCAGCGCGTCCAGTACGGTGGTGATCATGAACGCGGCGAGCGCGCCCCGGTAAGGCCGCGCGTAGGAGATGATCCGGCGGACCGTCCCCTTCTTGAGCTTCTGGCGCGTCACGGACGGGTCCTGACGGAAGGACCTCATCATCGTCATGCTCGTCCGCGCGTTGTACATGCGTGCGGAAACCTCCGTCCGGCCGTGGATTCTTCCCGCCGCGGGCGCTCACTCCGTCCGCCTGCAGCGAACCGCCTGCCGGCCCCGCCGGCCTCGCCAGCCTGTGGGGCCCACGGGCCCGGGCCGGGTTAGCTCATGCGCTCCCGCCGGCGCGGCGCTCACGCTGAAGCGCCGCCTGTGCGGTCCGTTCGGCCGCCGCTTGCTGCTCCAGCGTACGCTCGGGCGCCCCGGCCAGCAGTTTCTTTGTGGCCCGGGCGGTGGCCGCGTCGGGCGTCAGCAGCGCCTCGACCAGGCTGGCGACGGCGGTGTCGAGATCGGCGGAGGGCACGACCATCTCGGCGAGGCGCAGTTCGCGGGCCTCGGCCGCGCCGACCATGCGCGTGGTGAGGCAGAGTTCGAGCGCTCGCGGCAGGCCAACGATGTCGACAAGCGGCTTTGTCCCCGCCAGGTCCGGGACCAGGCCGAGCGCCGGCTCCTTCATGCACAGCAGCGCGTCGTCGGCCAGGACCCGCAGATCGCAGGCGAGGGCCAGCTGGAATCCGGCGCCGAGGGCGTGCCCGCGGACGGCGGCGACCGAGACGATATCCGGCCGGTGCAGCCAGAGGAACCCAGCCTGCAGCCTCTCCAGCCAGTCGGCGAAGCCCGGGCTGAGCGGGTCGGCCAGATCCTCCCCCGGCACGCCGTCCGCGGAGAACAGCCGCAGGTCGATCCCGGCCGAGAACGACGGGCCGTCGCCGCGGACGACGACGGCCCTGACCTGCGGGGGCAACGAGTCGCCGATCGTGGCGAGACCGCGCCACATGGACGGGGTCATCGCGTTGCGCCGTTCCGGCCGGTGCAGTGTCACGGTGGCCACCGCGCCGTCGACGTCGAGCTTGAGGCCCGTGTTAGCTCCCGTATCAGCTGGGGCGCCCGGGCTGCCGGTCATGCTGGACCTCCTGCCGTCGCCCCACCTATTGCTGGGATGGGGCCCCGCTCAGCGCTGGGACGGGGTCTTGCCGCGGGTCGCGCCGCCGCGACCGCGCAGCTTGACCCCCGACTCGCTGAGCATCCGGTGGACAAAGCCGTACGACCGGCCGGTCGAGGCCGCGAGCGAGCGGATGCTCTCACCCGCGTCGTATCGGTTCTTGAGGTCGGCCGCCAGCTTGGAGCGGTCCGCCCCTGTCACCCTGGTGCCCTTCTTGAGCGTCTCGGCCACATGTACCTCCTGTTAGGTGGAGTCACCGCTGCGTAACTTCGCCCCTCGCCATGATCAGGCACCGCCGCCGGAATAGCCACCCGCATTGAGGTAAACGATCATATTTTCGCCCGCGGCGCCTGATGACGACAAGCTCACGCAAGCGACACCAGATCCTCGAAATCTTCGTTCCACGCGTCCTCTACCCCGTCCGGAAGCAAAATGACTCTCTCGGGCGAAAGGGCTTCAACCGCTTCTTCGTCGTGGGTGACCAAAACGATCGCGCCCTTGTACCCGCGCAGCGCGGCCAGGATCTCCGCCCGGCTGGCCGGGTCCAGGTTGTTGGTCGGCTCGTCGAGCAGCAGCACGTTGGCGCCGGACACCACGAGCAGGGCCAGCGCCAGCCGGGTCTTCTCCCCGCCGGACAGCACCCCGGCCGGCTTGGCGACGTCGTCGCCGGAGAACAGGAACGATCCCAGCACCGTCCGCTGCTCGGACTCGGTGAGGCCCGGCGCGGCCGAGCGCATGTTCTCCAGCACCGTCCGTTCGACGTCCAGCGTCTCGTGCTCCTGCGCGTAATAACCGAGGCGGAGGCCATGCCCGGGCGTCACGGAGCCGGTATCGGCCTTCTCGACCCCGGCCAGCAGCCGCAGCAAGGTGGTCTTGCCCGCGCCGTTGAGACCGAGAATGACGACCCGGCTGCCCCGGTCCACCGCCACGTCCACGTCGGTGAAGACCTCCAGGCTGCCGTACGACTTGGCCAGGCCGGTGGCCGACAGCGGCGTCCGGCCGCACGGGGCCGGGACGGGGAACCGCAGCTTGGCCACCCGGTCCGCGGCCCGCTCGTCGGCCAGCCCGGACAGCAGCCGCTCGGCCCGGCGCTGCATCCCCTGCGCCGCGCGGGCCTTGGTGGCCTTGGCGCGCATCCGGTCGGCCTGTGAGCTCAGCGCCGCGGCCTGCCGTTCGGCGTTGGCCCGCTCCCGCTTGCGCCGGCGCTCGTCCGTCTCGCGCTGCTGCAGGTAGGCCTTCCAGCCCAGGGCGTAGTAGTCGAGCTCGGCCCGCGTCGCGTCGAGGTGGAAGACCTTGTTCACGACGGCCTCAAGGAGGCCGCCGTCGTGGCTGACGACCATCAGGCCGCCGCGGTAGTTCTTCAGGTGATCGCGCAGCCAGGTGATCGAGTCCGCGTCGAGGTGGTTGGTCGGCTCGTCCAGCAGCAGCGTCTGGGAGCCCCCGAAGAGAATCCGGGCCAGCTCGATACGCCGCCGCTGCCCGCCGGACAGCGTGCCCAGCGGCTGGTGCATCACCCGGTCGGGCAGTCCCAGGCTGGAGGCGAGCGCCGCCGCCTCCGCCTCGGCGGCGTAACCGCCCAGCACGGACATGCGCTCTTCGAGCCGGGAGTAGGTGCGGATGGCCGCGTCGGCGCGGCTGGCGTCCGGGTCGGACATCTGGATCTCGGCCCGGCGCAGCCCGGCGCGCAGTTCGTCCAGCCCGCGCGAGGACAGCACCCGGTCCACGGCCATGACGTCCAGGTCCCCGGTGCGCGGATCCTGCGGCAGGTAGCCGATGGCGCCGCTGCGGCGGACCGCTCCGGCCGCGGGCAGGACTTCCCCGCCCAGCACCTTGAGCAGCGTGGTCTTGCCCGCCCCATTCCGGCCCACGAGGCCGACGCGGTCACCCGGGGCCACCTGGAAGCTGCCGTCTTCGAGCAGCAGGCGCGCACCCGCGCGCAGTTCGATGCCACTGGCCACAATCAACGAAAACCACTCCCGGTATCAGTCAACGCATAAACGCGGGCTATCAGTCCGCAGCGGCCGCCCTGGCCTGTCGCCGCCTGCGGACCGTCCCTAAGGAAGGAGTGGAGACACGCTGACAAGTCTACCGTGTTTGCCCGGGGGGACGACCCCCCGGAAACCCCCCGCATGCGGTGCTGGCCCGGGGGGCGACCCCCCGGGGCCCCCCGCATGCGCTTCGCGCCCGCGCGGTGGTACCTCGCCGGCACACCGGCCACTCNNCCGGTTCGCTGGGCCGGTAACGATCACCTCGCCGTAGGTCCTGCTGCGGTGCTCGCCGACAGCACCGGCCGCTCGCCGGGCCGGAGGGCCTGTTCGTTGGGCCGGCAGCATTTTCCGCGGCCAGATGTCCGCGACCGGCCCTGGCACCGCGGCTTGACGGATTTAGTTATACCTCACATAATAGTTGCTATGTCTATAACTAACTTGAGTCTTCCCTCCGGGCCGCCGTCGGCCTCGGGCCGACGAGTGCTCCTGATCGGCGCGTCCCGCGGTCTGGGCCTCGCACTGGCCCGGGAGTGGGCGCGGGGCGGCCGGCAGCTCGTAGCCACCGTGCGCGGCTCGGGCCGGACCCCCTTGCATGACCTCGCCGATACCTGCGCTGAGCAACTCGAGATCGAAACCGTCGACGTCACCGAGCCCGCGCAGATCGCGGCGCTGCACGATCGTCTAGCGGACCGGACGTTCGATCTGCTGTTCGTGAACGCCGGCGTCACGAACCAGCCCGAGGTCACGGTGGCGCAGACGTCGACCGATGAGTTCACCCGGGTCATGGTCACCAACGCGCTGAGCCCGCTGCGCGTCATCGAGACCCTCCAGGACCGCGTCGAGCCCGCGGGCACGATCGGGGTGATGTCCTCGGGGCAGGGCAGCGTGGCCAACAACGAGCGCGGCGGCCACGAGGTGTACCGCGGCAGCAAGGCCGCGCTCAACACGTTCATGCGCAGCTACGCGGCACGGCAAAACGGCAGCCGCCGGACCCTGGTCCTCATGGCCCCCGGCTGGGTGCAGACCGAGCTGGGCGGGCCGCACGCCCGGCTCAGCATCGACGAGAGCATCCCGAACGTCGTCAGGACGCTCGACGCCCTCCAGGGGAGACCCGGTCTGCACTACGTCGACTACCTCGGCCGGACGGTAGCGTGGTGAACGCCGATCCCGTCCAGCAGGCCTGGGCCCTCATGCAGCGGTTCGTCGAGGCTCACAACCGCCGAGGCGAGCTCGCCGAGGCGCTCGGATTCCGCCTTGGCGGCGGCCGAGGAAAAATCCTCTTCCAGCTCCGCGACGGACCGGTGACCCTTGGCCAACTCGCGGAGGCCAACGGCGTCGACGCCCCCTACGCAACCCTGATCGTCGACAAGCTGGAGGCTCACGGCCTTGTCGAACGCCGCCCACACCCCGATGACAGGCGCCGCAAGCTGGTCACGCTCACGGCCGCCGGGCGGGCCGCCATCGCGACCGCCGACGCCATCCTGCTGCGCCCGCCCCCGGCGATCAGAAACCTCCCTGCCGACGACCTCGGGCAGCTCACCGGGCTCCTCACGCGTCTCCTCGATGCAGACGCGGCCGAACCCGAAGATCCAAAGTCGTCCGCGCACTGGGTCGCCCCCCGGGCTGACACACCCATATCCTTATCGCGCGGAACAGGCGCGGGGTGTCGCGCAGGACGGCCAGCCGGGGGTCCGGGACGGTGAGGAACCGGTCAGCCGCCAGGGCCAGGTAGGGCCGCAGGCGCGGGTCATCGCGCAGCCCGGCCACGGTCCGCCGGTCCCCGCCCAGCACGACGGCCTCGAGTTCGCCCTGATAGGGGCCGAACACCCGGAGCGCGGCATCCACAGCAGCGTCCAGCGCCTCAGCGGCCTGCTTTTCCCGGCGGCGGGCGAAGCGGTGCTGGGACCAGCCGCCCGCCGCGCTGCGCCCGTGCACCAGCCGGCGGCCGGTTTTGGACGCGATCAGTTCCGGCGGTGAACCAGCAAAAACGCCCGCCGCGTAACCGCCCAGCCGGACGAGCAGCACGGCCACCGTCCGGGGCGCGATGGCGTGCGCGGCCACCTGGGCAATGAGGGCGCCCACGGCGATCTCCCCCGCTGTCATCGACGGGAACGCCATCGGCGGGAACGGAACGTGGCATTCGGCGACCGAGCCGTCGGCCGCGGTCAGCGAAACGACGGCCAGCCCGCCCGGCACGGCCAGCCCGCCCTTTGCGGCCAGCTGACCGTGACGTTCGCCGAAGTTGCCGGCCCACCTGACCAAGCGCTCGGGGGCGACCTCAACCCACCGGCCGCCTCCCGCTGCCGGATTTTCCACTACACACCGCCTCTGAGCAGTTACTATCCGTAGAGTGAGTCGCGGTCTACAGCGACCGGCCCCGGCTGCCTCGGGAGCGCCGGTGCCACCGTGCCGGGCATGACAGACAGGCAAGGAAGCAACGATGACCCCGACTGACCCTCCCCATGGCCCCTACGGGCCCGCTGAGTTCCACGGGCGCGCCGGGCCCTATGGGCCTTACACGTCCCACGGGCCCGGCGGGCGGCGCGCGCCATACACGCCCGACGAACGAGACGGTACCGGAGCGCGCGGCGTGGGGAGGGCGGCCGGGAGTACCCTGCCCCGTCGCGGGATCGTGATGCACGACGCGGGACGCGCCCGTACCACCCGGCACGGTCGCCGGTGGCCGGATGGTGCCCTCGTCGAGCAGGTCCTGGCCGCCGTGATCAAGGACAGCGAGCGCATGGGTGAGCTCCTCGATGTGCTGAGCCGGGGACGCCTGTGGGTGCCGCTGCCCGACGACGGCACCCCGGTGACCGACGGGTCCGCCATCCGGCTGCCGACCGTGGTCTACCTGAGCGCGGAGTTCGTGCCCGCGTTCACCTCGGCCGAGCTCCTCGTGACCTGCACCCAGGGCGGGGCGGTGGACGCTGATTACATCCCGGAGCCCCGATCGTCAGGGGCCGGCCGCCGTCACGACCCGGAGCCCGGATGGTCACGGGCCGGCCGCCACCAGGACCCGGAGCCTGGATGGTCACGGGCCGGCCGCCACCAGGACCCGGAGCCTGGATGGTCACGGGCCGGCCGCCACCATGTCGGCTGGATGGCCGGCCGGGCCCCCGGCACCACGAGCGGCTCGCGGCGGTCCGTTCCGCACATCGTGGTGCCCGCGGCGGAACTGGCCCGGCGGCTGCCCGCGGGCCTCGGCATCGCCGTCAACCCGGGTGCGCAGGCGAGCGTGCCCGTCTACCCGGAAGGCGTCACCTACCTCGCGGCGGCGGAATGGGAGGCCGGTGACGTCCGGATCCGGCTGAGCCGGCCGCCGGTGGAGCCGGAGGGCCTGCTGCGCGAGGTCGCCGCCGGGCTGCACCTCATCCTGGCGGCGAGGCAGGCCTCGGGGGCCTGGCTGTCGGTGTCCGGCGAAGGCGAGGGCCTGATCATCTCGGTGACCCTCGACGACCCGGGAGACGAGGCGTCCCAGGCGGCGGTGCTGGCGGCCGTCGAGCACGCGGCCGGCGCCGCCGGGCCGGCCGCACGGTTCCCCATCGACGTGACGTTCCCGGGCGAGCGCGAACCGGATGACGTCGACCGGTGGATCGCCGAGCACGCCACGCCGTTCCACCTGCGTTAGCTGTGCTGGCCCGGGGGGGCGACCCCCCGGACCCCCCGGATGCGCTCCGCGCCCGCGCGGTGGTACTTCNNGGCCGGTAGCGATCGCCTCACCGTAACCTGCGCGGCTTGCTCGCCGATAGCACCGGCCGCTCACCCGGACCTTCGGCCCGGGGTCGCTGGGCCGGTAGCGATCGCCTCACCGTAACCCGTGCGCCTAGAGGTATCGTCGGCAGGCATGAGGGGAACTGCGGCTCGGTCGGCGCGGAGCGTCATCGCCGCTACCACGCGGCTGACCAAGGTGCCCTACGTGCCGGAGATCAGGCTTCAGCAGGCCGACGACCCGTTCACCGTCTGGGAGCAACTGGAGCAGGAGGCCGGGCAGGTGAGCCTGCCGCCGCCGTTCTGGGCGTTCCCCTGGGCCGGCGGCCAGGCGCTGGCGCGCCACCTGCTCGATCATCCGCAACTCGTGGCCGGGACGAGGGTGCTCGACATCGCCTCCGGCTCGGGCCTGGTCGCGATCGCGGCGGCCCGCTGCGGCGCGCTCAGCGTGACGGCCGCGGACGTGGACGAGATCGCGGTCCGCGCGATCTCGGTCAACGCGGCGGCCAACGGCGTGAGCGTCACGCCGCTCCTCGCTGACCTGCTGGACGGCGACGCTGACCTGCTGGACGGCGACGCTGCCGGCGTCGTGCTCTGCGCCGACGCCTTCTACGAGAAGGACCTGGCCCGGCGGATCCTCGCCTTCCTCCGGCGTGCCCACGCGGGCGGCGCCCGGGTGCTCGTCGGCGACCCGGGCCGCGCGTTCCTGCGTACCGCGGGCCTGCGCCGCGTGGCGAGCTTCGAGATCCCGGTCACGATCGCGCTGGAGGGGATGACGGTGAAAAAGGCGACCGTGTACGAGATGACCGCCGGCTCCTGACCGGACGGACCGGATCGCCGCCCTCGAGGAGGGGGCCGCGCAGCGATTCGGGGCCGCTCCGGTCGCGCGGCTGCGCGCGGCCCTGGAGCGGCTGGTGGGCGACCCCGGTGACCTCGCCGCGTCGCCCCTGGGGCCAGGCCTCGAGCCATACCCGGACAACTGGCGGGCCGACGTCCGGGCGCCGCGGACCCTGCCGCACTACCCGATGGTGCTGCACCGCGGCGGATACCCGGACGGAAGCTGACCCTAGGGCCAAGGAAAGAGGACCATGACGGATCGACCATCGCGTGCCATCCGGGCCGCCTCCTTCGGGTCCGCGGCCGGCCTGTACGAGCGCGGGCGGCCGCCCTACCCGCCCGCGGCGCTGGACTGGCTGCTGCCGCCCACCGCGCGCCGCGTCCTCGACGTGGGGGCGGGGACCGGGAAACTGACCCGGTTGCTGGTGGCGCGCGGCCTGGACGTGGTGGCGGTCGAGCCGGCGGACGGCATGCGGGCGGAGCTGACCCGGGTCCTGCCGGGCACCCGAGTGCTGGCCGGTTCGGCCGAGCAGATCCCGCTGGCGGATGGGGCCGTGGACGCGGTGCTGTTCGCGCAGGCCTGGCACTGGGCCGACCCGGTGCGGGCGGTGCCGGAGGTGGCCCGGGTGCTGTCCCCCGGCGGGACGCTGGGCCTGGTGTGGAACGAGCGGGACGAGCGCGTGGGCTGGGTCGCCGAGCTGGGCCGGATCATCGGCGAGACCCGCGAGGACGACCCAAATGAGGACAGCACAGACGAGGACAACACCAGCGATCACCCGCGGGTAGGGCCGCCGTTCTCGCCGCTGGAGCGGCACGACGTGCCCTGGATCCACCGGCGAGAAGTCCGCGAGCTGCTGGACATGGTGGCCTCGCGCAGTTACGTCATCCTGCTGCCGCCGGACGAGCGGCAGACCCTGCTGGACAGGGTGCGGCGGCTAGTGGAGACGGATCCGGCCACGGCCGGGCAGGCGGAGATCAGCCTGCCGTACGTGACCCAGTGCTGGCGCTGCCGCCGGCCCTAGAAGTGCTGCCACCGGCCCTAGAGGTTGAACCCCAGGGCGCGGAGCTGCTCGCGGCCGTCGTCGGTGATGTGCTCCGGGCCCCACGGCGGCAGCCAGACCCAGTTGATCCGGAAATCGGAAACGACCCCTTCGAGCGCCTCGCGGGCCTGGTCCTCGATCACGTCGGTGAGCGGGCACGCCGCGCTGGTCAGGGTCATGTCGATCGACGCGTTCCGTTCCGCGTCCAGCGTGACCCCGTAGACCAGGCCCAGGTCCACGACGTTGATCCCCAGCTCCGGGTCCACCACGTCGCGGAGCGCCTCGAGCACGTCCTCGTTTTCCTGGGTGGTGGCCAGGGGCCCCGTCTCCGGGGGCACCGTCTCCGGGGGGGCCGCCTCGGCGGTCGCGTTCTCGTGCTGGCTGGTCGTGTTCTCGGTCATGATGCCTGTCCTGTCGTTTCGTCCAGCGCCTGCCCGGTGGCGTCTTTCCAGGCCATCCAGCCGAGCAGTGCGCACTTGATCCGCGCCGGGTACTTGGAGACGCCGGCAAAGGCCACCGCGTCCTCCAGCACGGCCTCGTCCGGCTCGGCCTGGCCCTTCGACTGCATGAGATCGAGGAACTCCTGCAAGATCCGCATCGCCTCGCTGACCGGCTTGCCGATGACCAGATCGGACATCACCGACGCGCTGGCCTGGCTGATCGAGCAGCCGAGCGAGTCGTACGACACGTCGGTCACCACCGGGTCGCCGCCGACGTCCTTGAGGGCGACCCGCAGGGTCACCTCGTCCCCGCACGTCGGGTTGACGTGGTGGACCTCGACGTCGAACGGCTCCCGCAGCCCCTTGTGGTGCGGGTTGCGGTAGTGATCCAGGATGATCTCCTGGTACAGCGACTGGATCTGCATATGTGCCCTAGTCACATCTGGAGTGCGTTATTCCCGATTCGGCCATGTTCCCGATTCGGCCATGTTCCCGAATCGGCCGTCGTGATCAGTTCACGCCGAAGAACTTCTGCGCCTGGCGGATGCCGTCGATCAGCGCGGCCACTTCCTCGTGCGTGTTGTACAGGTAGAACGACGCGCGCGTGCTGGCCTGGACGCCGAGCGCCCGGTGCAGCGGCCAGGCGCAGTGATGCCCCGCGCGCACCGCGATGCCCAGCTCGTCCAGGACCTGGCTCACGTCGTGCGGGTGCACGCCGTCCACCTCGAAGGAAATGGCGGTGCCGCGGTCCTCGGGCTCGGTGGGCCCCAGGATGCGGAGCCCGTCGATCCCGGTCAGCTGGGTGAGCGCGTCCCCCAGCAGGGCCTGCTCGTGGGCGTGGATGGACTCCCGGCCCGTTTCGTTCAGGTAATCAATCGCCGCGGCGAGGCCGGCCGCCTCGGCGATGGGCATCGTGCCCGCCTCGAATTTGTGCGGTGGGGGGGCGAACGTCGAGTGATCCATCCAGACGGTCTCGATCATCTCGCCGCCGCCCAGGAACGGCGGCATCTCGTCGAGCAGTTCGCGGCGCGCCCACAGCACCCCGATGCCGGTCGGGCCGCACATCTTGTGGCCGGTGAACCCGACGAAGTCGGCCCCGAGATCCTGTACGTCCACCGGCATGTGCGGCACCGACTGGGCCGCGTCGGCGAGCACGAGCGCGCCCACGGCGTGCGCGCGGTCGGCGATCAGGCGGACCGGGTTGACGGTGCCGAGCACGTTCGACTGGTGCACGAGCGCGACCAGCTTGGTGCGCTCGTTGATCAGGCCGTCCAGGCCGCTCAGGTCGAGCCGGCCCTCCGGGGTGACGCTGAACCAGCGCAAGGTCGCCCCGGTGCGCTGGCAGAGCAGCTGCCACGGAACGAGGTCGGAGTGGTGCTCCATCTCGGTGACGACGATCTCGTCGCCCGGGCCCAGCCGGAAACGGTCCGGGGCGGGCGCGCCCGCCGACGCGTTGCTCATCGAGTAGGCCACCAGGTTGATCGCCTCGGAGATGTTCTTGGTGAAGATGATCTCCGATTCGTCCCGGGCGCCGACGAAGCCGGCCACCTTGATCCGGGCCCCCTCGTAGGCCGCGGTCGCCTCTTCGCTGAGCTCGTGCGTGGCGCGGTGGATGTTGGCGTTGTGCCGCTCGTAGAAGCCGCTGATCGCGTCGATCACCTGGCGGGGCTTCTGCGAGGTGTTCGCGCTGTCCAGGTAGATCAGCGGACGGCCGCCGCGCACCCGCCGGTCCAGGATCGGGAAGTCCTTGCGGATGCGCGCGACGTCCAGGGTCATGCCGCCGCCTCCGCGGTGATGAACTTCTCGTAGCCGTCGCGCTCGAGCTCGTCGGCCAGCTCCGGGCCGCCCTGGCGGACGATCCGGCCGGCCACGAACACGTGCACGTAATCCGGCGGCACGTACCGCAGGAGGCGGGGGTAGTGCGTGATGAGCAGGACGCCGTGGGAGGGATCGGCGCGGAACCGGTTGATGCCCTCGGACACGACCTTCAGCGCGTCGATGTCCAGCCCGGAGTCGGTCTCGTCCAGCACCGCGATCGTCGGGTTCAGCAGCTCGAGCTGCAGGACTTCGTGCCGCTTCTTCTCCCCGCCGGAGAAACCCTCGTTCAGGTTCCGTTCGGCGAAGGCAGGATCGATCGACAGGTCGGCCATGGCCGCGCGCAGGTTCTTCATGAAGTCGCGCAGCTTCGGCGCCTCGCCCCGCACCGCGGTGACCGCGGTGCGCAGGAAGTTCGACACCGAGACACCCGGCACCTCGATCGGGTACTGCATCGCGAGGAACAGGCCCGCGCGGGCGCGCGCGTCGACGCTCATGGCCAGCACGTTCTCGCCGTCCAGCGTCACCGAGCCCCGGGTCACGTGGTACTTCGGGTGCCCGGCGATCGCGTAGGCGAGCGTGGACTTGCCGGAGCCGTTGGGCCCCATGATCGCGTGGGTCTCCCCCGCGTTGATGTCGAGGTCGACGCCACGCAGGATCTCGCGCTGGGTACCGGCCGCCTCTTCCACACTGACGTGCAGGTCGCGGATCTCAAGGGTCGCCATGTCAAAGGTCTCCAGATAGCTTCAGTTCAGCATTCACGTAGGTTCGCGGGTCTTACCGGAGCGCGACGTAGACGTCGTCGCCCTCGGTCTTCACCGGGTAGGTCGGCACCGGCTCGGTGGCCGGGGGGCCGGTCGGCTGGCCGGAGCGCACGTCGAAGCACGACCCGTGCAGCCAGCACTCCAGCGTGTGGTCGTACACCTCACCCTCGGACAGCGGCACCTCGGCGTGCGAGCAGACGTCCCGCAGCGCGTAGATCCCGTCGCTGGTCCGGACGATCGCCACCGGTGTGCCCTCGATCTCCACCCCGATGGCACCGTCCTCGGGCACATCCTTCAGCGTGCACGCGAGCACGAACGCCGGCTCCCCGCCCGGCCCGCCGGGGCCGCCGGGGCCGCCGGGCGCCGCCGAGGTGCTCTCCGTTTCGCGCCGCGTCATCCCAGCTCCGCTTCGACCGCGGCGGCCACCCGCTCCCGCAGGTCCGGCACCCGGATCTTGTCCAGCAGCTCGCCGAAGAAGCCCTGGATGACCAGGCGCCGCGCCTCCTCGTAAGGGATGCCGCGGGCCATCAGGTAGAACAGGTGCGTATCCTCCAGGCGGCCGTTCGCGCTGGCGTGCCCCGCGCCGCGGACCTCGCCGGTGAGGATCTCCAGGTTCGGAACGGAATCGGCGCGGGCCCCGTCGGACAGCACCAGGTTCCGGTTGTACTCGTAGGTGTCCGTGCCGATCGCCTCGGCACCGATCAGGACGTCCCCGATCCAGACGGTGTGCGCGCCGTCGCCCTTCAGCGCACCCTTGTAGAGCACGCGGCTGCGGCAGTCGGGCACCGTGTGGTTGACGAACAGCCGGTGCTCCAGGTGCTGTCCCGCGTCGGCGAAGTACAGCCCGTTCAGCTCGGCGTCGCCGCCCCGCCCCGCATAGCTCACGGTCGGGACGATCCGGACCACGTCACCGCCGAAGGAGACGACCGTGTGCGAGATCCGCGCGTCCTGGCCCAGCCGCGCGTGGTGGTGCGACAGGTGCACCGCGTCGTCGTTCCAGTCCTGCAGGCTGATCACGTCGAGGGATGCGCCGTCCCCCACCAGCAACTCCACGTTGTCGGCGTAGGTCGCGCTGCCCTGGTGGTCGAGGACCAGCGTGGCCCGGGCCATCGGGCCGACGTCCACGACCGTGTGCCCGAACGAGGCACCCTCGGTGCCGTGCCCGCGCACCCGGATGATGGTCGGGGCCGACGTGACCGCCTCGGCGGGCACGCTGATCACGGTGGCCTCGGTGAACGAGGCGTACGCGCGGGCGCTGACCCGGTCCGCCGGCACGTACGATGCGCCGACGCGCGGGTCGCCGCGCCCCGCCTTCTCCGCCTTGACCTCGGGCCCCGCCTCGACATCCACGGTCACGTGGCCCTCGGGCAGCGGGTCCGCGCCGTGCAGGCCGCGCAGCCGGCGCAGCGGCGTGAACCGCCATTCCTCCTCGCGGCCGGTCGGGACCGGGAAGTCCGCCGGGTTGTACGACTGCTGCTCGTGCAGCCTTGATACGGGCGCTGACGTTTCCAGCGCCCCCTGGAGCCCCGCCATCAGCCGACCGCCCCCTCCATCTGGAGCACGATCAGCCGGTTCAGTTCCAGCGCGTACTCCATCGGCAGTTCGCGCGCGATCGGCTCGACGAAGCCGCGCACGATGGTGGCCATGGCCTCGTCCTCGGTCATCCCCCGGCTCATCAGGTAGAAGAGCTGGTCCTCGGAAATCTTGGAGACCGAGGCCTCGTGGCCCATCTCCACGTCGTCCTCCCGCACGTCCACGTACGGGTAGGTGTCCGAGCGGCTGATCGCGTCCACGAGCAGCGCGTCGCACTTGACCGTCGACCGGGAGTGCGCGGCGCCCTCCTGCACGTTGACCAGGCCCCGGTAAGAGGTCCGGCCCCCGCCGCGGGCCACGGACTTGGACACGATCGTGGAGGACGTGTTCGGTGCGCAGTGCACCATCTTGGCCCCGGCGTCCTGGTGCTGGCCCTCACCGGCGAACGCGACGGACAGGGTCTCGCCCTTGGCGTGCTCACCCATCAGGTAGACCGCCGGGTACTTCATCGTCACCTTGGAGCCGATGTTCCCGTCGATCCACTCCATCGTCGCGCCCTGCTCGGCGATGGCGCGCTTCGTGACCAGGTTGTAGACGTTGTTCGACCAGTTCTGGATCGTGGTGTAGCGGCAGCGCGCGTCCTTCTTCACGATGATCTCGACCACCGCGGAGTGCAGCGAGTCGGACTTGTAGATCGGCGCGGTGCAGCCTTCCACGTAGTGGACGTAGGCTCCCTCGTCCACGATGATCAGCGTCCGCTCGAACT
>PLRW01000322.1 GCA_003164955.1 Actinomycetota bacterium | reverse complement strand
CTGGCCAGCAGGGCAGGTCCGCAACGCGGCGCACTGAACCGGATAATCCGCCTGCGGGCGCCGCCACAGCCGACACGACTGCCACCCGCACCGAGTCGGCAATCCGGCGTGCGAAGGCCTCGGTTCACCGGTCACGCGATCGCGAGCATGGCGCCAGTGGCCCCGCTGCTGCCCTCGAGTGCGCCGACCGGCCCACTGCGCATCCGCGATAATCGATCCTGCTCCGGTCCCGGAAGCCCGCATTCACGCCAGTCGCGGCGTGAGCGGACGTCAGCAGCGGCGACGCCACCGTGTCGGCGAGGGCCTCGCACCAGCGACGCGACCGGTCTGCCCTCCTTTACGCTCCTGCCTGTGTTACATGTCCAGGCCGCCGTTGACCCCCCACACCTGACCGGTGATATACCCGGCGGCGTCGGCGGCGAGGAAGTGGACAACCCGCGCGACCTCCTCCGGCTCCGCGACACGGCCCATCGGGATCTGGGACCTGATCTTCTCAAGAACTTTCTCCGGCACTTCATCGAGCATCTCCGTGGCGACGTAGCCCGGGGTGACCGTGTTGACCGTGACGCTGACCCTGTTGCCGCTGAGCTTTCCCGAGCGGCCGAGCTGGAACATTGCCTCACGCGCAAACGCCTTTGTCAGGCCGAAGAGACCTGACTTCGACGCCGCGTAGTTGGCCTGGCCGATGCTGCCCGTCTCCCCGATGACAGACGAGACGTTGATGATGCGGCCCGTGCCGCGCTCGAGCATGTGCGCCAGCGCGGCCTGGGAAAGGAAGAAGACGCCGGAGAGGTTGACGGACAAGACCTTGTTCCAGCTGTCATCGGTCATATTGGCGATCGTGCTGTCGCTCGTGATGCCCGCGTTGTTGACGAGAATGTCGAGCCGGCCGTGCTGCTCGATGACCTCGCCGACCGCGCGCCGACAGTCGTCGCCAGAGGCGATGTTGCCCTGGTGCAGCGTTATCTTGACGCCGTCATCGACGTGCTTGGAGCGGAATTCCTCGGCGAAGGCCTCGGCCCTGGCCAGGTTGCCAGCGTAGCCGGCGGCGATGGTCGCGCCCTGGCGGGCCAGGCTCTGGGAGATCGCGGCGCCGATTCCGCGCGTCCCCCCTGTGACGAAGGCGACCCGGCCGATGAGCTTGCCCTCGGGGGATAGCGCGGCAGCGGTGATGTCAGAGGTGGTCATCGGCGGGATCCTGTCCTGAATCGTGAGAAGAAAGGAAGGGACGGGAGGTGCTAAGAGCGCTGCCTTCTCGTCCCGGTGAGGCGGTGCCAGGCCCGGAGCGCTCAGCCATCGAGGCCATGATGCCAGGTCAGATCTGCGTGCAGGCCTTCGACCCGGCCCTTACTTGCCGGTAACCGTCCGGACTCCGGCGAGCATGAGGACCTCCCAGGGATGGAGCGAGTGTGGTGGCGGACGGGATTGCCATGGGCTGCCTCCTGGGTGAGTTTCCACTCTCCCAGCGACCTTCACGTGTTCACAAGGACCAACGGCCCGGCAGGTCCGTCACCGCCCCGGCGAGCATCTCCAGCGAACCGGTCAGCTGACCGCACACGGGCACGGCGCGAAGCCGACCACGCGACGCACCCCACCCGGGCCACGGGGAACTCAGGACGTGCGAAGCCGGGACCTTTGCTGAACGAGGCCATGGAACCCCAGGGATCTGCGGCCCACGCGCAGAACGACCTGATACGGACGGTTGCCTGGGTCACGGAACTCGATCTTGCAGCCGCGCCGAACGGCGGTTCACGTTCGTATTGAGGTCGCGGCTCGTAACCTTCTCGCGGCGGTCCGCGCTTCGCGATGAGTCCGCGGGCCGCGTACCGTCATACCCGGCATGACGTACGCACCAGTGAACGGCCTGCAGCTCTACTACGAGATCCACGGCCTCGGGAGACCACTCGTGCTGCTCCACGGCGGCCTGCTGACTATCGATCTCAGTTTCGGGCCGTTGCTCGAGCCCCTGGCGGCGGGCAGGCAGGTTATCGCGGTGGAGCTCCAGGGCCACGGGCACACCGCCGACACCGGCCGCCCGATGACGATCGAGGCGCTGGCCGGTGACGTCGTTGCGCTGCTCGACCATCTGGGGATCGCCGAGGCCGATCTGTTCGGCTTCAGCCTCGGCGGTCTGGTCGCGTTCGCGGTCGCGCTCAGCGCGCCCGCCCGGGTCGGCAAGCTAATCGTCGCCTCGGCGGATGCCCACCGCCCGCCAGGCCGGGAGAGCGCGCCACTCGGCGATGACCGGTTGCCGACGCCGGCTGACTTCCAGGCGTGGCGCGACGCCTACGATGCGGTTGCTCCTGACCCCGCGCACTTCGACGAGTTCGCGGCCAGGACGTCGGCAATGGTGCACGAGTTCCCGGGGTGGTGGACCGACGAGCTGCGATCACTGCAGGTGCCGACCTTGCTGATCTTCGGCGACCGCGACTTCTCACCGTTGCCTGACGTAGTGGAGATGTTCGAGCTCCTGCCGGATGCGCAACTCGCCGTGCTCCCCGGGACCACGCACGTCGGCGTGACACGGCGGCCCGGCGAAGTGCTCGCGCTGATCACGCCGTTCCTCGACGCGCGCTAAGCAGCGGATACCCGCGCACACTGCGCGGACCAGAGTTGATCACGCAGCGTCATTCAGCCGAAGGCCGGTGATCCTCCCTGCCAACTATGCGCGGCTGGCAGCCCGGCCGAGTGCGCCGGCTGCTGCACGCAGATCGTCCGGTTCTGGTCGTGTCGCTACCCGCACGGCTGCTAGCCATCCCCCGCATAGGTGACGTGTTCGCGCTCAGCGACAATAACCGTTTTTCGTTCGGATGCGCTGTCATGCCGCCGCCGGGCCGCCTTACCGGGTCAGGTCTGCTAGTCGGCAGCACTAGGCCACCGCTGTTGCTCGGGTCAAGTCCCGCGGCGTTGGGGTCTACCGGCCGCGGGTGTTGAGGCCGGTCAGGTCGGCGCTGGTCTGCCAGAGCCGCACGGCGGCGGCGGTGTCGTAGGAAGCCTTGCTTGAGGTTTTCGGCTTGCGATTGGCGAAATACCGGCCGGTGACGCCCTCGGCCTCGGGTGCGGATGCCAGATAGATGGAAGTGGCCGCGCCGCGGGCGGGTGCCTTCATGAACGGCCGCAGCAACGGGATCATGACCTTCGACAGGCGGGATGGGTCCTCGGCGGAGAACGACGTGCGCACCAGGCCGGGGTGCAGGGCGGTGGCGGTGACGCCGGTGCCTTCCAGCCGGCGGGCGAGTTCGTAGGTGAACATGACGTTGGCGAGTTTGGACTGGCTGTAGGCCCGCTGCCCGGAGTAGCTGCGTTCGCCCTGCAGGTCGTCGAAGTTGAGTCTGCCCGCCGCCTGGGCGTTGGACGAGACGGTGACGATCCGGGCGGGCGCGCTGCCCTTGAGCCGGTCCAGGACCAGGCCGGTGAGCAGGAAGGCGGCGAGGTGGTTGACGGCGAAGGTGCGCTCCAGCCCGTCGGCGGTGAGGTGCCTGGTGGCCCAGAACCCGCCCACGTTGTTGACCAGCACATCCAGCCGCGGGTAGGCGCTGCGGACCGCGACGGCGAGAGCGCGTACCCCGGCCTGGCAGGACATGTCGGCGGCGAACGCGTCCACCGCCGGGTTGCCGGACTCGCGGACGATCCCGGTGGCCGCGGCCTGGGTCCGCGCCTTGTCCCGGCCGGTGATGCCGACGCGGGCGCCCAGCGCGGCCAGGCCGGCGGCGGTCGCCCGGCCGATGCCGCCAGTGCCGCCCGTGACCAGCGCAGTCTTGCCTGCCATCGGGCCGGGGAAGTTCTCAGTCATTGGGGGCGGTCCCTTCGTGTGAGCGGCCACCGTGACCAGGCACTGGCTGGCCGGCTATCAGCTGGCCAGCCAGTGCCCGCGGTGCCGCGCCGGGGTTTCTCCTAGGCGGCCGTGACGTCCCGGTGCCGGGCACTGCCCGTGCGAACGGGCACGGGGCGGGCCCGGCTTCCAGCGGAAAAGCCCCGGACGATCAGCAGGAGCGGGAACAAGAGCTCGAACAGGCCACCGGGGGCGAGGAACACGATTCCGGCGGGGGATACGTGCCAGCCGATGTCGGCGATCCCGAGCAGATTGCAGACGACCCCGGCCAGGAGCAACGCGTAGCCGGCGATGCCCAGTATGGACAGGCTCCGCGGCACGAGCCTCGACGTCAGCAAGACCGGCGTCAGGACGAGCCCGGCCACGGCGGAGAGCGCGTAGGCGGGCAGCGCGTAGTCGTTCCACTGACTGCGGCTGGTCAGGAAGTACGCGCACGCCGCCAGGACCGCGAGGCCCTCCGCCACTCTCAGGACGAAGTAGACCTGCGAGCGCACCGGTGCGCAGGGCGTCAGGACCGGGCGCATCGCCAGACCGACCGCAGCGTCCGCCAGGCCGCTGAGGCCGATCAGCAGCACGCCGGTGATGAGGGTGCCGGCGGGCTTGGTCGCGCTGGAGAAGTACGAATGGATCAGCGTGTTACCTAGGAAGAAGGTGACCGTGAACGAGAGGAACAGCACGCCCACCACCACGGCGGTCCTTCGGTGAGTGACGGGTCGCTCCTGACCTCTGGCAGAAACGGTCGCTGGTGTTGTCATGGCCTGATCCCTTTCGTGGAATGTGCGTAGCCGGTAGGGTTTCCGATTCGGAATGCTGGGTTGTCGCTGGGGATGGCTGGCGGTCATGGTGAGCATGGCCATGGGGTTGCGTGGCAACCGGGAAGATGACTGGCTAGGTTCTCGAAGTCGTCGTTCTTTCCCGTGGGCTGCCGGAGCATGGCGGCGATGCGGAAGGCGAGAGGGTCGCAGCCGACGCTGGCGAGGTGTTCGCGGAGCAGGTCAGCTGCTCGCCTGGCATTGCCGGTGGCTGCGGCGCGGACCACTTCGATGTGGTGGCGCTCCCAGTTCATCTGCTGGTGACTGGGACTTTGGCTCGCCGTTCCGGTGATGGCGTCGAGGTCGGCGACGGCGAGCCCGAAGGCCGGGTCGGCGTGGACGGCGAGCCGCAGCGCCGTGGTGGCCAGGCGCGAGTCGGCGGCGCGCTGTGCCTGCCGGTACCGCGCAGCAGCCCGCCGCTTTGCGGTGACCACGCGGCCGTGGACGTCAACCGCAGGCCCGGCAGCGGCCAGGTGGTCATGGTGGCTGGGGTACTCGTCACGCATTGGCTGCATGAGTGCAAGGTTGCCCGGGTGCGCTGAGGTGGCGCTGAGGTGATGCTGAGGTCAGCTGGCTGCAGGTGGTTGCCAGAGCTTCGGCGTGTGGTTTGCCGAGGGTCACGCCGCCGGCGCCCGAAGGAACGCGGCGAAACGACCCGCGGCGACGGCTGTCTCTGCCAGGCCGGGCCGCTCAGTGAGCGGACAGCGCCAGGTGGGCCGCGAGCGCGGCCACATCTGGCTCATCGGTGAGCGAGCGATACGCCCGCTCCTGGGCGCGCTGCTGAGTAAGCGCGACGAAGACCTCGGCGTTGTGGCGGGTCGGGTGGGTGATCGCCGTGACTGCGGCCATGGCGGTATCGGCGAGGAGTTGCGCGGCCGGGTCCCCGCTGGCCGAGGCGCCTTCGGCGGCGTCAGCGGCGAAGACGGCGGCGGCGGCGGGGTGGCCGGCGGCGAGCGCCCACCACGCCAGGCCCGCGAGCACACGGGGCGGGCCGGCCGGGAGATCGACGCGGCGGTAGTGGCTTCCAGCCGCGTCGAGCAGTGCCCGTGCCCGCGCCAGATCACCGAGCCGTCGGGCGGCCGCTGCCTGGCCGACCATGGCGTCTGCCGACAGCCACGGGTTGACGCTGCACCCGATCGCCTCCTGGTAGAGCCTGTCGGCTGCGACGTCGTCGCCTTGCCTGGCCCGCAGCGCGGCCAAAGCGACCAGGCTGAACGGCACCTGCAGAGGCTGGCCGGTGGCCCGGCAGCGCTCCAGCAGCGCCTCGTAGGCCGCCGAGGCAGCATCAAGGTCCCCCCGGGCCTCGGCGATGCTGGCCAGGGCGTTCAGCGGAGAGACGACCACCAGGACCTCTCCCTCGGCGTCGAAGCGCTTGAGGCTCGAACGGGCGGCTGGCTCCGCGTCCTCCAGCCGCCCCAACGACACCAGGTTCCAGGCGACTATCAAGTCGTGGATCGCGAGGAGCCAGCCGTCGCCAGCTGGTTCCAGCAGATCCTGTGCCTCGCCCAGGGTTTCGAGTGATCGCCGGAACTGGTGCGCGAACACCAGTACCGTCGCACAAAGCACCAGCGCCTCCGTCAGGCGGCCCCGGTCACCGCTGGCCCTCAGCGCGGCGACGGCCTCCTCGCATTCAACGACGCCCGCCGCCGGGCTGGACGACATGCCCACGCAATAGCCGTGCCAGACGTGGGCGGTCGCTCCCAGGCCGGGATGGCGCTGCCCGCTGGCGCCGAGCGCATCACCGAGCCAGCGGGCTCCTTCGGCGAAGTCGCCGTTGATGAACCACAACCAGGCTATGCCCGACGCGAGCGACAGCGCCGCATCAGCGTTCCTATTGCTGATGAACCAGTCGAGCGCGGCCCGCAGGTTGCCCGATTCCGAGGCCAGACGATCCCGCCACATCGGCCCGGTGGCGCCGCGCAGGCCATCGTGGGCCTCCTGGGCCATCTGCCGGTAATAAGCGCCGTGCCTGGCGCGCATCGCGTCAGCTTCGCCGGATTCCCCGAGGCGGTCCCGGCCGTACTGCCACAGCGTCTGGAGCTGGCTGAACCGGGCTTCACCACCGGCACCGGGGCCAGTGACGAGGGACTTGTCGACCAGCCGGCTCAGCACATCGAGGATCTCACCGGCCGGGACCTGGTCGTCGGCGCAGATAGCTTCGGCTGCGGCGAGATCGCAGCCGCCGGTGAAGGCGGCCAGCCGGGCGAACAGGCGGCGTTCGTCCTCGAACAGCAGGTCGTAGCTCCAGTCCACCACCGCCCGCAGGGTTTGCTGGCGGGGCAGGGCGGTGCGGGCGCCGCCGGTGAGCAGCCGGAAGCGGTCATCGAGCCGTTCCGCCACGGTGGCCAGCGGCAGCGCACGGAGCCGGGCGGCGGCGAGCTCGACGGCCAGGGGCAGGCCGTCCAGCCGGCGGCAGATGTCCTCAATGACGTCGCCGGCCGGCCCATCTGCGAGGAAGCCGGGCTGCACGGCCCGGGCGCGGTCGGCGAACAGCTCCACGGCGGCCGGGATGGCCAGGCCGCCCACCGGCACCAGGACCTCCCCAGGTATACCGAGCGCCTCACGGCTCGTGGCGATCAGCCGGAGACCCGGCACCGCCCCGGCGAGGGTGTCGGCCAGCGCGGCCCCCTCGGCGATGACGTGCTCGCAGTTGTCGAGGACAACGACCAGCGACCGTCCGGCCAGGTGGCGCACGATGAGCTGCACGGCCGATCCCGGAGGCTGAGGGCTCCCGAGCGCAGACGCCACCGCGCCGAGCGCACCGGCCACGGCCGGTCCAACCCCGTCGGGCGCGGCGACGCTGGCGAGCTCGACGAGCCAGGCACCGTCTTGGTACTCGGCGCGCAGGGCGGCGGCGGCCTCCACCGCCAGGCGGGTCTTGCCCGTCCCGCCCGGGCCAGTCAGCGTCACCAGCCGGCTGGCGCGGACAGACCCGAGCACCTGTTCCAGCTCGGCGTCCCGGCCGATGAAACTGCTCAGCCGCTCCCGCAGATTGCCGGCTGCCGCCGGCGCGGCCGCCCGGACCGGAGCCGGGCTGGCTGCGGCGAGCGACGGATCCTGGGCCAGTATCCGGGCCTGGAGTTCCCGCAAGGCCGGCCCGGGGTCGATGCCCAGCTCATCGACCAGGCGGTCGCGGACTTCGGTATAGGCGCGCAGGGCGTCGGCCTGCCGTCCGGCCCGGTACAGGGCCAGGATGAGCAGCTCCCACAGGCGCTCGCGCAGCGGGTGCTGCCGGCAGCGCGCCTCCAGCTCGCCGGCGAGCTCCCCGTGGCGGCCCAGCGCCAGGTCCGCTCCGGCCC
>PLRW01000359.1 GCA_003164955.1 Actinomycetota bacterium | reverse complement strand
CCTGGCTGAGCGAGGAGCCCGGAATGTCAGTGCCCCGCGTTAAGTTGATTTCGTGCTGAGAAGCTCCCCCCTCCGGGCGAGAGGAGGCTCATGGTCATTCAGGACACCGCACGCCGGACGGGCGGCAAGGCGCGCCGCCGGGCCGAGCTGGCACAGTTCCTGCGCGCCCGGCGTGAACGGCTGAGCCCGGAGCAGGTCGGGCTGCCACCGGGTCCGCGCCGCCGCACGCCGGGGCTGCGCCGCGAGGAGCTGGCGCTGCTGGCCGGGGTGGGCATCACCTGGTACACCTGGCTCGAGCAGGGACGCCCCATCAATGCGAGTATGCAGGTGCTCGACGCCGTGGCGCGGACGCTCCGCCTCGACCTGGCCGAACGGGAGCACCTGTACCGGCTCGCCGAGGCGACGCCGCTGCGCACGTTCGTGGATTCGGCCGTCGTGCCGACCGTCGTGCTCGACATCCTCAGCTCGTTCAGCCCCTGCCCGGCCGTCCTCGTGAACGGCCGGTTCGACGTGCTGGAATCCAATGACGGGCACCAGGCCGTCTTCCGTGACTGGCACTCGATGCCGTGTATCCACCGGAACCTGCTGTGGTGCGGGATCACCGAGCCTTCGGCGCGGGAGAAGTTCGTCAACTACGACGACGAAGTGAGCTACCTGGTGGCCCGGCTCCGCTCCAGCTACTCCGAGAACATCGGTGACCCGGAATGGGAGGAGGACATCCGCCGGCTGGCCGAGCTGAGCTCGGAGTTCGCCGAACTGTGGGCGCGCCACGAGGTGGCCGAAGCGCAGACGCGCCTGCGGATCTTCCGGCACCCCGAGGCTGGGGAGCTCAGGTTCATGGTCAGTGAACTGGAGGTTTCCGTCCTTCCTGGCACGCGCTTCATCGTCTACACCCCGGAGGACACCGCCACACGGGCACGCCTATCGGTCATCTGCCCGCCTTCCAGCGAGGGAAATTCTTCCCTGCTGAACGGACGTTAGTGTTCCGCCTTCGCGCCCGGGGCTTATCCGCCCGGGGGGCCGGGGTCGGCTGTGCTTGCTTATCCGTGCCCGGGGGTATCCGCCCGGGGGGCCGGGGCGGGGGTCTATCCGCCAGGGGGCCGGGCTGTGCTCGCTTATCCGCGCCCGGGGCTTATCCGCCCGCAGGGGCGGGGCCCGGGCTGTGCTCGCTTATCCGCGCCCGGGGCTTATCCGCCCGCGGGGGCGGGGCCCGGGCTGTGCTCGCTTATCCGCGCCCGGGGCTTATCCGCCCGGGGGGCCCGGGGCCAGTGCCCCGCCCCGTGGGGCTTCCGCCGGGCGGCCGGGCGTCAGTTCAGGAAGTAACTGCCGCCGCCGGACTCGGGATCGGTGACGAGGGCCACGACGCTGACCGTGCCCGCGTGGGCGAACTTGAGCGTCAGGATGACGTCCTTGCCGCCCTGCATGTTGCCGGCCCCGGTGATGCGCAGGCGGTAACTGTTGGGGTTCATCCGCATCAGGCTGTTGGCGGGAACGGCGATGTCCGGCACCAGTTTCATGATCATCGTGCCGGCGCGCATCCCCCCCTCCGGGGCGAGAAAACTGACCTGGCCGCCCACGCTCGTGCTGACCGACACCAGGTGGTCGGCCGTCGCGGCGTTGTTGCGGATATCCAGGTAAGCGACGGTCGTGCCGGGCGTGGTCGGCTGCGGGATGTATGCGCTGGCCACCGCGATCTTGGTGTCCGCCGCGCTGCAGCCGGACAGCGCCAGCATCGTGGCCAGCGTGCACGCGATCGCGAGCGCCGCCGCGGCCCGGCGGGCCGCCGATCGTCCCCGCGCGCGTGCGCGGCCTGAAAACACCATTGCCTTTGCCCTTGCCTGAACGTTTGCGATGACGCCTTCACGGTAGCGCCTTGGACGTGGAGGGCGGTTACCGGTGCCCCCGTACCGCCCTCCGGAGGGGCGGCCCCCGCCCGCCGGAGGGGCGGGCCCCGGCCGCCCGGCCCCGGGATCGCCCCGGCGGGGTTAGCCCCGGGATCGCCCCCGGCGCGGTTAGCCCCGGTCAGCCCTGGTCGACGGCGGTGCCGAGCAGGCCGAGCGGCGGCGCGCCCAGGTTCAGCATCGCGCTGTGGAACCGGTGCAGCGTGAAACCGGCGCCCCACTCCTTCCGCGCGCGCTCGCGGAGCCGGAGGATTTCGAGTTTGCCCCACGTGTAGCGCCCGTAGGTGGGATCGAACGTCGCCCGGCTGGCCTCGGACAGCGCCGCAGGCCCGGCGAGGTGGGTGTCCGCCTCGAAGCGGCGCGCCGCCTCCTCGACCGTCATCCCCGCCGTGTGCACCCCGATGGCGCAGGCCAGCCGGGTGACCCGGACCAGGGACTCCAGCCAGACGCCGATCGCGAACCGCGGGTCATCTCCGCCGAACCCCTCGTCCACGCAGAGTTCCTCCGCGTAATGGGCCCAGCCCTCGATGAACGCGCTTGACTGGAGGGTGCGCCGCACGTCACCGTGCGCGTGCCGCAGCGCGCGGCCGTGCGAGAAATGCCCCGGCGCGACCTCGTGCACGGTGATACCCGGCAGCGTGGTGGCACTGAACATCTCCAGCCACTCCTCGGCCTCACGTTCGGGCCAGGACTCGTCCGGGGGGGTGATGTAGTACCACGAGGGCCCCTCCGGCTCGCCGGGGGCGTTCCACGCCATCATGGCCACGGCCCAGCGCCGCGATTCCGGCGCTAGGCCGACGAGGCACTCGCCGTCGGTGTAGGGCACGAGGTTCTTCTCGCGGGTGAAGTCGATGGCCTGCCGGATCGAGACCCGTGCCGCCTCGATCACGCCCGCCGCGTCCGGGTGATCACGGACCAGTTCGCGTGCCACCTCCAGGGCCGGACGTCCGGGGTCGATCAGCGCGCAGTCCTCACCGAGGCGGGCCAGCAGCCTGTCCCGTTCGGCATCAGCTTGCTCGGCCAGCCGGCCGAGGTCCACCGTCATCGCCTCGGCGCTGCTGAGCAGGGCCGTCAGCGCCTCGCTGCCCAGCGCGACCTCCGGGGGCCCGGTGGCGGCGGCGTGCTCGACGTGGCCGGTGAGCCGCGCGTGCGCCGCCAGCGCCGCGTCCCGGATGGCGGGCTCGGTCCCGGCCGGAATCCCCGCCGAGAGTCCGCGTACCGCCCCGACCAGCGAATTCGCGACCGGCCTGCTGAGCCGGTCCAGCGCCTCGATGGCGTGCTCGGCGGCGTGCGGCCACTGGCTCAGGTGCGCGATGCGGGCCGCGTTCCGTTCGTGCTCGGGCGCGTAGTCGCGGTCGTAGCAGGCGACGTCCATCTCGCCGAGGTGCAGCAGGGGGTTGCTGCGGTGCAGTTCGACGTGGCCGTAGACGACCCGGGCCTGGTCTTCGAACGCAACCAGGTGCGCCTCGTCGTGCGGATCCGGGAGGGCCGGGCTGGCCTCGCGCGCGGCGGCCAGCGCGGCCAGACCCTGGCGAACCCCTCCGGGCGACAGGTTCTGAATGATGCCGTCGTATTCGTGCCGCCCGGCCTCCTCACGGGCCGCCGACACGTTGAGATCGCACAGCGCGCGCACCCGAGGGCCTAGTTCACTGCCATTCATGCTCCCCGACGTTACCGTCCCCCCGGAGCCAGGGTCGGCGGACCGGGGTCAGGAGCCGGGGGACGGGAACATCGGTCGGGCGGCCGCGGCCGGCGGCCGGCGTCAGGGCATCTGTTCTCGCGTACCCGCGCCGGTGCGCACCGGCATGACGCTCAGGATCGTCACCTTGGCCGAGGAGCACGCGGGGAACGAATGGCCGATATAGGCCGCCGCCGTGTTGCCCGGCGGGTACACCTTCAGCCCGTTCGCGGTCACCGGGTGGCAGGTGGCGGCCGGGTAGTTGCCCGCCTCGGCGACCTGCAGCCAGGCGTGCGCGGTGCCATGCGCCGCCACCGTCACCGACACGGACGAGACGTTCGGGGCGCGCGTCGCGGGCGCGCCGATCTGGCTGCCGCCCGGGCCGGTGACGAACGAGACGCCGGGGTAGCCGTAGAGGCCGCACGCGGCGCCGGACGTGTTGGTGAAGTTGATCGGCACGGCCGTACTGCCGGCCGCGCCGGTGCCCTGGTCGGTGGCCAGGCTCACCGAGAGCGCCGAGGTGCTGCACGCGGCCAGGGTGGACACGGGGGAGGAATGGAGGAATGACGGGGCGGCCGTCGGCGTGCTGGAGCCCGGGGCCGCGCCGGTGCCGGCGCCTCCGGAACTAGCCGCCGAAGACGGGGCGGACGACTGCGGCGCCGTGGTGCTCCCGGAGGACCCGCACCCGGCGGCCGTGGCCGCCGCGGCGGCGAGCCCGGCGGCGGCCAGGCCCCGCCGCGCGCTGACAGAAAGTGTGATCATTCCCCATGCCTTTCGCATTGGCCGGGCGCGCCCTTCCGGGCGCGCCTGGAGGGCGCCATCTCGTCCCGCC
This sequence comes from Actinomycetota bacterium, assembly GCA_003164955.1. Taxonomy (GTDB): domain Bacteria; phylum Actinomycetota; class Actinomycetes; order Streptosporangiales; family Streptosporangiaceae; genus Bog-532. The sequence goes on along the minus strand of PLRW01000359.1, from coordinate 9,842 downwards.
TCTTCAGACGTCCGGGCACGTTCCGCGGTTGGGCCCTTTTTTCCTAGTTGTGGTGGGTAGGGATAGGAGGGAACGGAAACGCGCGAAACGGACGTGGAGGTTGGACATGCCGGGAGCCAGCGAGTTCACCACCCGGCCCGAACTGGCCGGCACGTTCGGCATGGTGGCCTCGACCCACTGGCTCGCTTCGGCGGCCGGGATGTCCGTGCTGGAAAAGGGGGGCAACGCCTTCGACGCGGCGGTCGCCGCCGGGCTCGTGCTGCAGATCGTCGAGCCGCACCTGTCCGGCCCCGGCGGTGAGGTCCCCATCATCGGCTTCGACGCCCGGCACGGCGGGACGTTCGTGGTCGATGGGCAGGGACCGGCGCCGCGGGCCGCCACCCTCGGCGCGTTCGCCGCCCTCGACGTCGACCTGATACCGGGGAACGGCCTGCTCGCGGCCTGCGTGCCGGGCGCGTTCGGCGCGTGGCTGCTGCTGCTGCGCGACCACGGCGTCGCGCGCCTGCGCGACGTGATAAGCTACGCGATCGACTACGCCGGCGGCGGCTATCCCGTCGTCCCGGCTCTCAGCGGTGCCATCGCGAGCGTCGCCGGGCTATTCCGTGACCATTGGCCCAGCTCCGCCGAGGTGTACCTGCCCGGCGGCCAGGTGCCGCACCCGGGCGCCCGGTTCAGTAACCCGCAGCTGGCCACTACTTACCAGCGCATCCTCGATGAGGCCGAGTCCGCCGCCCGCGGCCGCGACGAGCAGATCGAGGCGGCCCGGCACGTCTTCTACGAGGGCTTCGTGGCCGAGGCCCTGGCCGACTACCTGGACTTCGCCGAGGTGATGGACTCGACCGGGCACCCCAACGGCGGGCTGCTGGCCTACGACGATATCGCCGCCTGGCGGCCGGGCGCGGAGCCGCCGCTCACCTACGACTACGAGGGCCTGACCGTCTGCAAGACCCAGCCCTGGGGCCAGGGGCCGGTGTTCCTGCAGCAGCTGGCGTTGCTGGCGGGGTTCGACCTGGCGGCGATGGGCCCGGGCAGCGCCGATTTCATCCACACCGTCGTCGAGTGCGCCAAGCTGGCCTTCGCCGACCGCGAGGCCTGGTACGGCGACCCGAAGTTCACCGACGTCCCCCTGCGGGAGCTGCTGTCACCCGGCTATTCCGATGAGCGGCGCCGCCTGGTGGGCCCGGCCGCGTCGGCGGACCTGGTGCCCGGGTCGCCGGGAGGAAGGCAGCCACGTCTTCCGGCCTTTGCCGAAGGTCCGTTCGGCCACGCCAACGGCACCGGTCACGGCCGTACCCGGGGTCCGGGCGGGGGCGGCGACCCGGGCCTCGATCCTCACCTGGCGCCGCGCCCCGATCCGGGCACCGGCGAGCCGACCGTGCCGACCAGCGCCGGCCGGCGCGGGGACACCTGCCACGTCGACGTCGCCGACCGGTTCGGCAACCTCGTCTCCGCCACGCCCAGCGGGGCCTGGCTGCAATCGTCGCCGGTCGTCCCCGCGCTGGGCTTCTGCCTGGGCACGCGGGCGCAGATGTTCACGCTGGAGCCCCGGCTGCCGGCGACGCTGGCTCCCGGCAAGCGCCCGCGGACCACGCTGTCCCCGAGCCTCGCGCTGCGTGACGGTGAGCCGTACCTGGCGTTCGGCACGCCCGGCGGGGACCAGCAGGATCAGTGGACGCTGGCCTTCTTCCTCAACCACGTGCACTTCGGCATGAACCTGCAGCAGGCGATCGACGCGGCCGAGTTCCACACCCGGCACTTCCCGTCGTCGTTCTACCCGCGGGAGGCGGCGCCGCGCACCATCGACGTCGAGGAACGGGTGGGCGAGAAGGTCATCGCGGAGCTGCGCCGGCGCGGGCATGAGGTGGCCGTTTACCCGCCCTGGTCGCTGGGCCGGGTCAGCGCCGTGGCCCGCCGCGACGGCATGCTGTACGCCGCCGCGAACCCCCGCGGCATGCAGGGCTACGCCGTCGGCCGCTGACGCCATCCGCGCCGGGCGCCCCTGCCGCCTGCCCGCACCCTGGCCGCTTACCCCGCTGAGCAGCGCTTACCCGGCGACCGCCGGCCCAGCGCCGGCCCGGCATTTCGCTGACCAGGGCTTATCTCGCGTGACGTGTCACCTTCCGGGTCATGACACATGTCATGACGGGCCCAGGATGCTGCACACTGCCGCCGTGCGGCCGCCGCTGGTGTGATGAGGGGTACCGGCTCGAACAATGCACACACCGAGCCGTTCACACGGGAGGAAACACAATGACTCAGGGTCGGATGGGGGCATCGGGAGCGCCGGTGGTCTCCTTCGAGAACGTCAGAAAGGTCTACGGGCACGTCAAGGCGGTCGACGGCCTGACCATGGACCTGCGGCCCGGCGAGACCGTCGCTTTCCTCGGCCCGAACGGGGCGGGCAAGTCCACCTCGCTGGACATGCTCCTCGATCTGCGCAAGCCGACCAGCGGAACGATCCGCATGTTCGGTTCCGACCCGTACCACGCGATCAAGGCCGGCCGGGTCGGCGCGATGCTCCAGTCCGGCGGGCTGATGCCGGAGGTGACCGTGCGCGAGCTCGTCGCCCTGGTGACCGGATTTCACCCCCGGCCGCTGCCGGTGGAACAGACGCTGAAGCGGGCCGGCATCGCCAGCTTCGCCGGCCAGCGGGTGGACAAGCTGTCCGGCGGCCAGACCCAGCGCGTCCGGTTCGCGCTGGCCATCGTGGGCGAATGCGACCTGATCGTGCTCGACGAGCCCACCGCGGCGATGGACGTCGAGACCCGCCAGGCCTTCTGGGTCAACATGAAGGCCGAGGTCGCCGAGGGCCGGACGCTGCTGTTCGCCACGCATTACCTGGAGGAGGCGGACCAGGCCGCCGACCGGATCATCGTCATCAACAAGGGCCGGCTGCTCGCGGACGGGACGCCGAGCCAGATCAAGGCGCGCGCGGGCGCCAAGCGGATCTCGTTCCGCCTGGACCGCATCGATGAGCCGTTCCTGCTCGGCCTGCCGGCCCTGGTCAACGTGGAGATCCGGCACGACCTGGTGCAGATCCAGTCCACGGATTCGGACCGCACCCTGTACGCGCTCCTCGACGCGGGCTACCGGCCCCGCGAGATCGAGGTGTCCGGCGTCGGGCTGGAGCAGGCGTTCATCGCCATCACGGCCGAGGACGACCGAGACGGCAACGGCACCACCCCGGGCCGCAGCGACAGCGCGGGCGTCGCCAGCTACGCGCAGCACTAACGCACAGAATTAACGCGCAGGATTAAGGAGATAACCTGCAATGAACAGCACCCTCGCGCTGGCCCGCGCCGAAGTCCGGCGGCTCGGCCGGAACAAGCGGTACAGCTTCTTCTCGGTCGGGCTCCCGGTCGTGCTCTACCTGGTCATCGCGCCGTCGGCCAGGCACTACCACGTCTACGGCGTGGCCTACCCCGCGTACTACATGATCGCGATGGCGTCGATCGGCGCGTTCAGCGGCGCCCTGACCGGCAACGCGCAGCGCATCTCGCAGGAGCGCAAGGACGGCTGGATCCGCCAGCTGCGGCTCACCGCGCTGCCGGCCAACGCCTACGTCATCGCCAAGATCATCGCGTCGATGGTGATCACGGTGCCGTCGACCGTCCTCGTCCTGCTGCTGGGGCGTTTCTACGGCGGCGTGCACCTGGAGCTGTGGAAGTGGTTCGCGATCGGCGGCACGATCTGGATCGGCGCGCTCGCCTTCACGGCGCTCGCGGTGGCGATCGGCTACCGGTTCATGCCGGACACCGTGCAGCCCATCGCGATGTTCGTGTACTTCGTGATGTCCATCCTCGGCGGCCTCTGGTTCGCGCTGAGCGGCTTCCTGGCGAAGATCGGCGATGTCCTGCCGACCTACCAGGTCACCCGGATCGGCACCGACCTGATCAGCAACCAGTCGGTCCCCGCCACCGCGTACATCACGATCCTCGCGTGGTTCGCGGGGTTCGTCGTCCTCGCGGTGATCGCGGTGCGGGCCACGGCGGAGACCGTCTGACGACGGCCGTGACCGGATCACGGGCCACCCAGCGGGACGGCGGGCACAGGGGCCCCGCCGTCCCGCCGCACGCGTCCCCGCTCGGGCCCGTGGGCCCGGCCCGGCGCCACGGAAAGGATCAGCGAGTAGGCCCGGGGCGCAGGGGCATGACAGCATGAGGACAAAGCTGGCGAGGAGGTGGGACGCGATGGCCGCGAAGGACGAGGCGGCGATCCGCGAGGCCGCGGAACACCGCCTCAGCCTCGTCCTGACCACGTTCCGCGGCCTCGGGGCCGGGTCCCGGGCCGGCGCGCCCGCCGGATGCGCGGACCCCCACGCTCCGGTCAACGCGGGGGTCAACATCGATCAGGCGATGATCGGCCGCCGCATGCTGGGGGACCGCCGCGGGTCCTGGATGCGCTGGTTCTTCTCCGGGATCTGGCTGGTCTACCTCATTGGGCCGGTCGCCGGCCTGTTCGCCAAGGGGCATCACAGCCCGGTGTACGAGGCGGGCGGCGTCCTGCTGGCCGCCGCCTTCTGCGTGCTCTACATCGGCGTCCTCTGCACCTGGGAGCGATATCCGCAGCGCGCGCTCGCCGGCCTGGCGGTGATCGCCGGGCTGTCCGTGACCGCCAGCCTGGTGTACGGCGCCAACTGGACGTCGATGTGGATCTACGTGTCCGCCGCCATCGGGTTCGTCTTCCCCGGCCGCCGGCGCGCCATGGTCGCGGTGGCGGCGTCCGGCGCCTGTTACGCGCTGCTCAGCTGGATCGACCACGTGCCCGCCAGCGACTTCCTGGTCGTGCTGCTGCCCGTCGTGCTGGTCGGCTGGGCCATGATCGGCTTCCGGCTGCAGCTCGTCCTGATGTTCGAGCTGCGCCAGGCCCGGGAGACCGTGGCCAAGCTGGCCGCCAACGAGGAGCGGCTCCGGCTGGCCCGGGACATGCACGACCTCACCGGCCAGTCGCTGTCCCTGATCACGCTGAAGTCCGACCTGGCGGCCCGGCGGCTCGCCCAGCTGCCGCCGTCACCCGAGCTCGACGCCGTACGGGGCGAGATCAGCGACATCGGGCGGGTTAGCCGGCAGACCCTGCACGACATCAGGGAGGTGGTAAGCGGGTACCGCCGCCCGACGCTCGCCGTCGAGATCATCACGGCCCGCACGTCGCTGGAGGCCGCGGGCATCGAGCTGGATGACGACCCCGCGCTGACCCTGCGCTCGGGCACGATCGGCCCCGACACCGAGGCGGCGCTGGCCTGGTGCCTGCGCGAGGCGGCCACCAACGTGATCCGGCATTCCGGGGCCCGCACCTGCCGGGTCCGCCTGCTGGAGCGCCCGGGCGAGATCTCCCTCGAGATCACCGACGACGGCCGCGGGCTGGGTGACGGCACCGGCGGTGACAGCGGCAACGGCGGCACGGGGCTGCACAACATGTCCGAGCGGCTGTCCGCGGTCGGCGGCCGGTTCTCGGCTGGTGCGGCCGGCCGCGACGGCCGCGGGTTCCAGCTGACCGCCACCGTGCCCGCGGTCCCGGCCCCCCGTGCCCCGGCCCCGGAGGAGCCCGCGCTGGGGGAGCCTGCGGCAGAGCAGCCCGCGGCAGAGCAGCCCGCGGCGGAACCGGCGGCGGCGGAGTCCGGGCCGGCCCGGCGGAGCCGCCGCGAAGCAGCCCGGCGGACGCTAACGTTCCCTCGTGACCGTCAGCGATTCGAGCCGGAGCCGGAGCCAGGGCCGGGGCCCGGCCGGTGAGCAGGACCGCGTGATCCGCCTGCTGCTCGCCGACGATCAGGCGCTCATCCGCGAGGCGCTCGCCGCGCTGCTGTCCTTCGAGCCCGACATGGAGGTCGTCGCCCAGGTTGGCCGGGGCGACGAGGTGGTCACGGCCGCCGCCGAACACGACGTCGACGTGGCGCTGCTGGACATCGAGATGCCCGGGCTGGATGGCCTCGCGGCCGCGGACGAGCTGCACCGAGCCCAGCCGGGCGTGAAGATCGTGATCCTGACGACGTTCGGCCGGCCGGGCTTCCTGCGCCGGGCGATGGAGTCGGGCGTGTCCGCGTTCATCGTCAAGGACTCGCCCCCGGACCGGCTGGCCACCGCGGTGCGCAAGGCGCTGGCGGGGGAGCGGGTCATCGACCCCGACCTGGCCGCCGCCGCGCTGGCCGAGGGCATCAACCCGCTCACCCCGCGGGAGCGGGACGTGCTGGCGGCGTCCGCCGACGGCTCGGTCATCTCCGAGATCGCCGCCCAGCTCTACCTGTCCGAAGGGACCGTGCGGAACTACCTCTCGGCGTGCATCCAGAAGACCGGCGCGCGCAACCGCACCGAAGCCCTGCACATCGCCGAAGAACGCGGCTGGCTCTGACCCGGCTCCCGGGACTTACGATGAGCCGGTGACTTCTGTTCGTTACGTGCGCTATCCGCACCTTCACGGTGACCTGCTGACCTTCGTCGCCGACGACGACGTCTGGCTCGCGCCGGTGGCGGGCGGCCGCGCCTGGCGCCTGTCCGCCGAAGGCGCTCCGGTGAGCTACCCCCGGCTGTCCCCGGACGGCGGAGCGGTGGCCTGGACGACGGCCCGCGACAACGCCAGTGAGATCTACCTGTCCGGCGTCGACGGAACCGGTTACCGTCGGCTCACCTACTGGGGGGACCGCCGGACCAGGGTCACCGGCTGGAACGCCGACGGGGAGATCCTCGCGATCAGTGCCACCGGGCAGCCCGCCGCCTTCCTGACCTGGGCGCACGCCGTTCCGGTGACCGGAGCGGCCGCACGGCGGCTGGAGTTCGGCCCGGTCGGGGACATCGCGGTCAGCGGCCCGGTGACCGCGCTGCTGACGAGCACGCAGCACGAGCCGGCGCACTGGAAGCGTTACCGGGGCGGGACGTCGGGACGGCTCTGGATCAGTCCGGGCGGGGACGGCGGCTTCACCCGTATCCTGCCCGGTCTGGCCGGCCAGGTCACGAGCCCGATGCTGGTGGGCGGCCGGATCGTGTTCCTGTCCGACCACGAGGGCACGGGCAACCTGTACTCGTCCGCGCTGGACGGTTCGGGCCTGCGCCGGCACACCGATCACGACGGCTTCTACGCCCGGAACCCGAGCAGCGACGGCCACCGCGTCGTCTATCACGTGGCCGGCCAGATCTGGATCCTCGATGATCTGGACGCCGAGTCGCGGCGCGTCGAGGTGACGTCGGGCTCGCCGTCGGCGGCGCGCGTTCCGCGGCTGATTTCGGCCGCCGATCACCTGGGGTCCCTGTCGTGCGACCAGACCGGGCAGGCATCTGTGGTCGAGGTGCGCGGCACCGTGCACTGGCTGACCCACCGGGACGGACCGGCATGGGCGCTGGCCGTGGATCCGGATACCCGGGCGCGGCTGCCGGTGGTCCTCGGGCGGTCGGGCGGTGCCGCCTGGATCAACGACGCGACGGGCCAGGATTCGCTGGTCATCACCGTCCCGGCCGGCGCCGGGCCCACCGGGGACAGCGCCGGCGACGGCCCCGCAGCACGGGACGAGCCCGCATCCCAGGACGGCCCCGCAGCGCAGGACGAGAGCGTCTCCCAGGACGGCCCCGCAGCACAGGACGAGAGCGTCTCCCAGGACGGCCCCGCAGCACAGGACGAGCCCGCATCCCAGGACGGCCCCGCAGCGCAGGACGAGCCCGCATCCCAGGACGAGAGCGCCTCCCAGGACGGGGCCGCGCCGAGCCCGGTCACGCTGGCCGACGGGCGCCTCGGCAGCGTGGTCGAGCTGTCCGCGGCCCCGGACGGGACGGCGGTCGCGGCGGCGGCCAGTGATGGCCGGGTGTTCCTGGTCGAGATCGGCTCCGGCGACGTGACCGAACTGGCGGCCTCCGACGACGGGCCGGCCGGGGGCCTGTCCTGGTCACCCGATTCCGCCTGGCTGGCATGGTCCGAGCCCGGGCCGCAGCCGCTGAGCCGGATCCGGATCGCCCGCCGCCGCGACGCGCAGGTGGCCGACGTCACCGACGGCCGGTTCAGCGACACCGACCCCGTCTTCACCAGGGACGGCCGCTACCTGGCCTTCCTGTCGCTGCGCAGCTTCGACCCGGTGTACGACGCGCATTTCTTCGACCTGTCGTTCCCGTTCGGGAGCCGGCCGTACCTGGTTCCGCTCGCGGCCGCCACGCCGTCGCCGTTCGCGCCGCTCCCGCAGGGCCGGCCGGCAGGCCCGGGGGCGGACAAGGACGAAGATCATGATGATGCTGAACGGACGTCGGTGCGAGTCGATACCGACGGCCTGGCGGACCGCGTAGTGCGGGTCCCGGTTCCGGAAGCCCGGTACTCGAGCCTGCAGGCGGTCAAGGGCGGCCTGGTGTGGCTGCGCGAGCCGGTGTCCGGGGTACTCGGGGAAAACGCCGCGTACGTTGACGACGACGGCCCCCGCGCGGTCCTGGAGCGCTTCGACCTGGCCCGGCGGAAGTGCGCCGAGCTGGTGGACGAGCTGGACTGGTTCGCCGTCAGCGGCGACGGCACCCGCGTCGTCGTGGTGGACGGCGACGACGTGCGCGTCCTGCCGTCCGAACGCAAGCACGACGGGGACGACGGGGACGACGTCACCGTGGATCTGTCCCGGGCCCGTTTTGTGGCCGACCCGGTCGCGCTGTGGCGGCACGCTTATGAGGAGGCGGGGCGCCTGATGCGCCGCGACTTCTGGGTGCCCGACATGGCCGGGGTCGACTGGGACGGGGTACTGGCGGAGTACCGCCCGCTGCTGGACCGGATCAGCGGCGCGAGCGACTTCGCCGACCTGCTGTGGGAGGTGTTCGGGGAGCTGGCCACCTCGCACGCGTACGTCGTGCAGGCCAGCGACGGCACCAGCGCGCGGCGCGGTGGCCGCGCGGCGCAGGTCGGGCTGCTCGGCGCCGACCTCGCGCCGGACGCCAGCGGCCGGTGGCGGGTGAGCCGCGTGCTGCCCGGCGAGTCCTCCGATCCGAGGGCGCTGTCCCCGCTCGCCGCGCCCGGGGTGGCCATCGCCCCCGGCGACGAACTGCTCGCCGTGGACGGCCAGCCGCTGGACGGCGTGGCCGGGCCGGGCCCGCGGCTGGTCGGGGCCGCGGGCAAGCCGGTCGAGCTGACCGTCCGCCGGGACGGCGGACGTCCCCGCCGCATCGTCGTCACGCCGTTGCGCGATGACCGGCGGCTGCGTTACCAGGACTGGGTGAACGGCCGCCGCGCGCTGGTCCGCGAGCTGGGCCGGGGCCGGCTGGGCTACCTGCACATCCCGGACATGATGGGGGAGGGCTGGGCCCACTTCCACCGTGACCTGCGTACCGAGATGCGGCACGACGGGCTGATCGTCGACGCGCGCGGAAACCGGGGCGGCCACGTCTCCCAGCTCATCGTGGAGAAACTGGCCCGCCGGGTCATCGCGTGGGACATGCCCCGGGGCATGCTGCCGGAGACGTACCCGATGGATGCGCCGCGCGGCCCGCTGGTCGCGCTGGCCGACGAGTTCGCCGGGTCGGACGGCGACATCGTCACCGCCGCGATCCGCACCCTCGGGCTCGGTCCGGTCGTCGGCACCCGGACCTGGGGCGGCGTGATCGGCATCGAGGGGATGCCGGGTCACCTGCTGGTGGACGGCACGCGGATGACGGTGCCCCGTTTCGCGTACTGGTTCAGCGAGTACGGCTGGGACGTGGAGAACTACGGCGTCGACCCCGACATCGAGGTGTTCATCTCCCCGGACGACTGGGCCGCGGGCCGCGACCCGCAGCTGGAAACCGGCGTCCGCATCGCGCTCGAGGCCCTGGCCGAACGCCCCCCCGTGACGTCGCCGGACCGGTCGACCCGTCCCGCCAAGGGCCGCCCCCCGCTCCCGCCCCGCCCGCGCTAGC
>PLRW01000308.1 GCA_003164955.1 Actinomycetota bacterium | reverse complement strand
TCGGCCAGCGCCGCGGCCTGCGCCTTGACCATCCCGCCGCCGACGGCCGCCCTCGCTACGTTCTCGGTATTGAGCCCGTCTCCCGGACCGTGACGGTCGGCACGGCCGAGGAACTCGACGTCCGCGACATCACCGCCCAGCGCCCGGTCTGGACCGGCTGCGGCCCGCTCACCGAGCCCCGCGCCTGCGAGGTCCAGCTCCGCGCCCACGGCGAGGTCTACCCCTGCGAGGCCCGTCTCGACGGGGATGCCCTCCAGATCACCCTCCGCGAGCCCGCCCGCGGCGTAGCCACCGGCCAGACCGCCGTCCTCTACGACGCCGACACCGTTCTCGGCAGCGCCACCATCACTGCGGCTCGGGCCGCTGTTCGGGTCTGAAGCTTTCACCCGCCGTCGGGAGGTCGTCAGACCTCGGCTGGCTCGGCGATCTGCCGGTACATCGGTTCGGGCAACCTGTTCCCCCATCAGCTACGCCAGGACACTAACGTGCCGGTCACATGCGCTTACCGTAGGCGCCTATAGGATAAGCGGCTCGTCAATGCCGCCGTTCAATTAACGTGCCGGCCCCGCGCTGCGCGTAACTGCAAATTGGACAGGGGCCTAGAGATACCCGCGGAGGGTATCGTCTAGCCCATCGCGTATATCCGCGAACGACCGGTACTCACGCCGCGGTTCGCTGATCCCGGCCCGCAGGCGTCCGATAAGCTCATCGTCCTCCGGCAGGACGCCACCGCCCAGGTAGTCCGGGCCGGACAGAACGGTACGCACACCTTGTTCGCCGCTGACGAATGCACCGCGGCGCCAGCCGGTGACCTCGTCCCAGACCAGGGCAAGCTTTTCGGCCGATACGTTGGAGGCCGGGTGGTTGAAGATGACCGTCGCGTCTCGCGGGTTGCGCGGGTCCAGCCAGCTTCGCTCGACCGTCAGGCCGCCGGCGGTCAAGCCATCGACGGCCCGGGTCACGTAGCCGCGCAGTACATTGACCCACTGGTCCGGATGCGCTGCCGGAGCAGCGCTCAGAGGATCGGTGCGGGGGTGATCGGGCATCTGCCGTCCTTCGGTAGGCGTCGACCGAATTATTACATACGCAAATGCCCTTTCCATTTTTAATTTGGTATCGCCTGTAACAGCGCTCCCATAAGCATCAGACGTTACTGGATAGGGCAACAGGAACGTTTCGGGAGACGAAGCTGCCGCCCTCCGGGTTGACGTCGCCAGCCGCGCGTGCCGGTTCGTGATGGATCTCCGATGACACGCCCACGGCCGGCCATGCCAGATCGCTACGTAGCGTCACGCCATGGTCACGGCTAACCTGAGGCGCCTCATAGGGGGCGGTGAGCTCCACAATCGCCGGGCCATCCCCTTTTTGAAATGACGTCGGCCGCTGAAATCGCGCACGTGCAGGACAATCACTTTCCGGGGCTAGCCCGCACGGCTCGAAGCCTTGCTTTTCGTAATAATTATGCAAGGCTTCGTTGGTCGTCCACACGTCGATCCTGATGGACCTGGCGCTATACTCGCGCATGCCTCGTTTACCTGCCCAGTCGATAAGAGAGCTTCCAATGTGGAGGCCGGAGAACCCCTCAGCTGTGACGAGGCGATGCAGGCAGACCGCCGCTTCTTCTTCGGTAACTAGATCGTGCCACAGGACGGGGTCCGTGGTCTCCTCGATGGTGACCGTGGCAACGGGGACGACCTTTGGGTGTGCCTGGGTGAGGAGGACCAGGACACAAATCCAGGTTTTGCCCTCTATAATCGAATTTATTACCCGATCGGTTCGCTTACGTCCTTTTTTGTCTACCCAGTCCGTCGACCACTGATCCGTCCCAAGTTGGCGCAAACGTGCTTTCGCATCGCTAATCATCCCGTTAATGACAGGCAGGTCACTCAGCCTGGCGCGGCGAACATACAGCACTTCGCCTCTTACCAGCGCCGCGTAGGCTGAATCCCTGACCTTCGTGCCCGCAAAACTTGTCTCATTCTGCGCTCGCTGGGGCATTGAAGGCGCCAGCATCTTGGACATGGCGGTTGCTCCGTCTATAAGGTGGCTGGATGCGCGCATGGCGAGCCCCGGCACAATAGATTTATAACTGATAAGTCCGCCGAGATCAAAGATCTCAGGCCTTGCTATCCTGCCGCCTGACCTTGTACTCCACCGGCGGGACGTCGCCGACGTCAACGATGAATTGATTTCGGTCCGCCGGGAAGATCGTCACAGTTACACGCATCGGAGTGCCTGTTTGATCAAATGCGGTGCGAAAGATTTCGAAGACTGCAATACGTCCATCGCGAGGAATCCGGAAAAACAATATTTCATTCAAATCGGGCGCCCGCATTGTGATCCAGTCGCGGTAGCCAACTTGCTGCAGCTTCAGCGTCTCTTGCAGGTACTTCACGGTTCCCTGGTCAATGTCTTCATCGTCAAGAAGCTTTTCTGCTCCCTGCAAGGCGAATCGCCGGGGGTAGAACGAAGTTTGCAGGGACCATGGCCTGCCATCGATAAGCCGCTGCTCGTGCCGGCTGATCAGCGGCGTTCCTTCTTCAACCCGGAGCCGGGCGGCTATCTCGCCCGTAGCCTTCTGGAGCTCCACCCGAGGTGGTCCTGACGTCGTGGCAATTCTGTGTTCGCCGCTTACCTCGAAACGGTAGGCGGCCCCCTCCCCGCCGCCCAGGCCGGTAGCTTTCGAGGCGGATAGCGTGGTGATAAGCGGCTCGGGTGGTCTGGTGACATATGTGCCCTGTCCTGGCCGGGTCTCGACCAGCCCAAGGCTTATGAGCGCCTTGATCGCGTCTCGGATGGTATTGCGCGACGCGCTGAACTCTTTAATCAGTTCCGTCTCGGTAGGAAGCTGGCTGTCCACGCTGTATTGGCCTGATTCAATCCGGAGCCGCAGGCTATCCGCGATCTGCTGGTACTTGGGTCCGTCTATGGACCCTGTCCCCGGGTCGGCACTCGATGTGTCTTCTGGGGCAACGCTGAGCCCGCCCGGCGGCGCAGTCTTGCGATCTGCCGAGGCGCCGACCTTGGCCCCTCTCGCCGGGTGGGTCATGACCCCTCCTGTTGAACCAGCCATTGTGCTGTCTCGCTGCTTCCCCTCGGTGCAATGGCTCCGGTGCCGTAGGCACGGGGCCGAGGCGCATCACACCGGGGTGCAGCAGGTCTCTGTTGCATGATCTGGAGAGTATGATACATCGGAGCCATACCAATGACCTCATCAGGCTGGAACCCTACCAGGCCGAGTCGCGTCACGAGTGCTTTCCGCTTAACCGTGATGCCGGCGTGTCCCCTGGGACTTGGCGCGGTCGGCGCGTAGCTGCTCGGTCCCGGATAGGGGCTGGTCACAGGCGATCCGCCCGCTGGGGAGATCGCCGGCAGCCGACCGGCAGCGCCCCCCAGCTGTTGAGCTAAGGCCCGCGTGCTGCGGTGCCCGTACTCGGCCGTCCGGTTGCCTCCCCCCGTATGGAAGACACTCCCGTAACTGATAATGATCATTCCACCAGTCTAAACGATCCAGGAGGATGGTTTAGTGCATTCGGTACTGGTAATAAGACTGGTATGGGAGGTAGGTACCTCTTGGATGACACCCTCCAGCCGCACCAACGGCGGAGTGCCGGCCGAGCAAGGTCGGCGCCGCAGGAGCGGGACCGGTGTTGCCGAGAAACCGAGACGGTGACCGTCGGGCGGCAGCCAAGCGGGCACCGGACAACGGGAGCGGCTGTGCGGCCGGGGCGACGGCCCGGGGCTCGCTCCTAGGGGACAGAGCGGGCCCGGCGGTGCCAGCACCGCCGGGGAGGTGCAGGAGGCCAGCTCATGGCTGGTGTTGTCGAACTGGTGGCCGTTTTCATCATTGTTGTCTTCACTATGGGGGCCGTGGCCGGAGTGATCTTCATCGTCGCGGCTGGGGTCAGAGCGGAGGAGGACGTGGCGCGCAGGCGGAGGTCCACCACCCTGCGGGACGAGCCTTCCAGCAGAACTACGCGGGGGATTCGACGCCTGAACGGTGTCGGCCAGCGTCCCGCGGAGCCGGACGAGCGTCCGAGGGACCCAGATCGCCGCTGACCAGCAAGCCGGTGGTGGCTCCAGTCGCCATCGGCCCACCGGGCCGCTAACCGCCCAGAGAGGCGCCGGGGCCGCCCGGGACCCGCAGATAGCGGGCTGAATCGAACCGGCGGCAAAGGAGCCGCCACCGGCGGGTGGGAGACCGTCATGGCCGAAGTCATCCCAGCAGTCGTGCTGATCGCCGTCATCTTCCTCATGGGGATCGCCCTTGGCGTCATGATCGCCAAGATCACTGGCGGGCGCCGAGAGTAAAGAAGGCCCCGGTCTCCGGCGGGGGCACCGGGGTCGGCGTCCGGGAAGTGGGGGACTCCCGGACGCCGGGGGCGTGGCCCCGGCCGGGTTATCCGGCCGGGGCCACGTACTGCTGGGATGCGCTGATCTTAGGCTGAGCGCCGGTCAGCCAAAAAGATCTAAGCTCAGCAACGTGCACGATGACACGCTCGGTGCTGCGCGCGGCCCGCGGCCTCAGTTCCCGTGGCTGGCCGGCAGCGCGACCGGCATCGGTTCCATGCCCGGAACGGACCCGCTGGAGGCGGCCCGGATCGTGGCGGGTGAGCTGCCGGACTTCCCCTA
>PLRW01000060.1 GCA_003164955.1 Actinomycetota bacterium | reverse complement strand
ATTCCCCCTTTTCCTATCGGTAAGATCTTAAATCACGTCGCGCCCGTGTCCGTCAAGGGCAGGTGCTGCTCATTCACCGATGCGATATCAGGCAGCACGCTTTCGGGTAGCGGGCCGTCCAGCTTCGCCCGGACAGGTCGACCGCTCGGGTACCTGGGCGTGTGTCGTGGGGACGCCTGCGAGACAATGCCGTGCGTTCTGGTCTGATGTGAACGTAAAGGTGATGGGCTACCTGCGGTGCGCCCAGGCCGCGACGCCAGCCAGGTCGCGGCCGTGATCGCCTTCCTGGCCTCGCCTCTGTCGGTCTCGATCAACGGCGAGTCGATCGCCTGCGGGGGCGGGACCCCGGGAGTTATCCGCTACTAACCTGGTCGGCGGCCGTGATACCCAGTTCCTTCGGCGATCACGACGAGGAGGCGGCAAGCTCTTCCCCGACGCGACCAACGCGGTCTTCCGCGCGTACCGGTATGCGCCGGACGAGGTGCCATGGCTGCGGGATTAGCGGCTAGAGCCTGTTGATCCCTGCCGCAGCGTGAACCCGAGGGAGGCGGCCGCGTCTTCCGGCGACTGCCCAGCCCACCCTGGCCGCGAATCTCTGAGCCGGTATCGACGCCGTCGATGACGCCCATCGCCTGGCAGGCTCTCTGGAGCCTGCGCCTGAGTCGAGCAGAAAGTTTCGCTAAACAAATGGCGTAGCCGGAGTGCGTTGATCTGCCTGCCGATCGCTTTGACGGTTGATGAGGAGCTCCGTGCATCAGCAAGCACCACGACCATGAGGCGGGAATAGCGACGTGCCGGATAAGACTGATGAGGCCCACTGGCCGGCCGGATCAGAGGCTGCCCGGTGACCGCGCCGCTGCACGCGGCCGGCCATCGGGCCGTCGGGTCGCCGAGCCTGCCTACTGTGGCCGGGATCCGCGCCGCGATCGCGCCTATCCTGGCCGACCTGGCCGCGACATCCCGCGAACGTGAGGGCTCCCGGGACTACCCGTTCGGGCACGTACGCGCGCTCGCTGCTGCCGGGGTACTGCTGATCGGTATTCCCGAAGAGGACGGCGGCGCAGGCGGGACACTGCGGGACGTCGCCGAGCTGATCATTGAGCTGGCCCGGGCGGATTCCGATGTGGCTCAGGCGCTACGGTCGAGCTTCGGCACGGCCAACCAGGCAACCGCCCACTCTGACCTGCCTCGTCGGGAGCGATTGCTTGAGCGTCTGCTGCAGGGCAACCTCTTCGCTGGCACGGTCAACGAACGAACGGGGGGCGCGAGCGGATCGGTGCATGCCACCGTCCGCCGTGACGGCGACGGCTATGTCCTGAACGGCACTAAATACTACAGCACCGGCGGACTCTACGCTGACTGGTTCGGTGGCTCGGCTGTCGACGAAGACGGCAAGGTCGTCTCGTTCAGCGTTCCAACTGGCCGGGCCGGTGTCGAGCTGCTGGACGATTTCGACGCCATCGGCCAGCGGCTTACGGCCAGCGGAAGCACCCGGTTTGCCGACGTCCGGCTCGCGGAGCACGAACTGGTGCGCCAGGACAGGGCTAGCCTCCGCAACCCGTGGGGCTCGTTCGGCCAGCTCTACCTGGCCTGCATCGAGGCGGGGATCGCCGCCGCGGTACTCGATGACGCGATCTGGTTCGCGCGGGAGAAGGCCCGCCCTATCGAGCGCAGCACAGCAGCCAAGAGCACCGACGACCCGTACGTGCGGCACGTCGTTGGCGAGATCGCGGCTCGAGCGCACGCGGCCCGGTCCGCCGGAATTTTCGCGGCCGAGACACTCGACCAGGTCCGGTACGCCTCGGATGACGATGCGCGCGCTGCTGGCGCTAACGCGGCGGTTATCGTCGCCCAAGCGCAATACGTTGCCGTTGAGTCCGCCTTCAGGGCTGCTGAGCTGCTCTTCGACGTGGGCGGGGGCTCCGCGACTAACCGGGAATACGCCTTCGACCGGTACTGGCGCAACGCCCGTACTGTCGCCAACCACAATCCGCGTGACTGGAAGGCCGCGGTGGTCGGGGCCTACTACCTGGCGGGTGAGGAGCCGCCAACCACCGGCCTTTTCTGACTGTTGCGGCCCTGCTTGCAGAAGGGACATCTGTGTCGCTGCCGTGCGCTAGCTCTGACGTGGCCGGCTTCCCTGTCAACCATGACCTGGACCCCGCACGGTTGCGGAAAGTGTTCGGGATCTTCCCGACGGGGGTGGTGGCGGTCGCGGCCGAGGTGGACGGCCGGCTCCTGGGGCTGGCGGCGAGTTCGTTCACGTCGGTGTCACTGGATCCGCCGCTGGTGTCATTCTCAATCGCGAATGTGTCCAGGACGTGGCCGGACTTGCGGCGGGCGGTCCACCTTGGCGTTACCGTGCTGGCCGACCATCACGGTGCCGTCGCGCGTCAGCTCGCAGGTCCGGCGGAGACTCGTTTCAAAGGACTTGAGGTGGCCCTGAGCGACGACGGCGCGGTGACGCTCGCTGACGGGTCGGCGAAGTTCGACACGACCATCTACCGCGAGGTCGAAGCCGGTGACCATACGATCGTGCTGCTGCGACTGCACGCTGCTGAACATGCCGACCATACGCAGCCGCTGGTGTTCCACCGCAGCGGCTTCGGGCGGCTCGAGCAGTTGCCCTAGACGGGTTGGCTGTTCCTCGCCGCGACCAGGCGACGGCACCGGAATGACGATTACATATTATCTCTATCGGTTAAGTCGAGAACTACCTATACTGGTCATATGAGCACTATCGGTCTTGTAGCGCGCCGCTACATCGATTTCATGCGCGCGTGCAGCGCAGGCTGTTGCCACTGACTTCTGTTGCCCTCACTCGGCGTACCGTCGGACGGCAACGACGAACGACTGACGGCCCGGGTTCTCTGAAACAGAGGTTACTGGCTCCTGCTGGCGCAGCCCGAAGACTAGGCGGCTTCCTCGCTGCCGCCTATGGCGCCTGCGGCTGAGAGGTTCAATGCCCAGGGAGTCGGTTCCCAGCCCTTCTCCCGCGCCCTCTTACTGCCGGTAAGTCGGCTGCAAGCGGCGGGTCTGGTTCCCGTGCAGGTGGTGGTGCGTATGCTTGATCTGCGCCGGATGATGATGCTGTGCGATCTGGCGGATCTCGGCACTGTAACGGCGGTGGCCGAGCGCCGTAATATCACCAGTTCAGCGGTGTCGCAGCAACTGCGGGTTCTCGAACAGGAGACCGGTGCTGTCCTGTTTCGGCGTCACGGCAGGACGCTTGGGCTGACACAGAGCGGCGAGATCCTCGTCGAGCACGTGCGCCGCGTTGTGGGTGCGGTCGAGGAGGCAATGAGTGCCGTCGCCGCGTCGCGCGACTCGGTCGGTGGTCAGCTGACTGTCGCAGGGTTCGAGACATCGATCCCGAGTCTTGCCGCGCCGCTGGTGCAGCGGCTGAGCCGCGACGAACCTCACCTGCATGTCCGCGTGATTCAGGAGGGCAGTGCCACGGCGCTGCATTCTCTGCGACGCGGCGAGATCGACGTGGCGCTGATTTACCGGCTGTACTTTCTCGCGGATGAGACCGTCGGCGGGCTGGTCAGCCGACCGCTCTTTCACGATCCTCTCGTCCTGCTCGCGCCGACCCACCTGCATGAGCGCACTCTCGAGCAGGGGCTATCGGCTCTAGCCGGCGAGCCGTGGATCACCGGCCCGTACGGGTCAAGCTGGGCGGCTGCCCTCGACCTGGCGAGTGAGTCAGCGGGCTTTGTGCCGCAGGTCAAGCACCGTGTCCGCGGAGCACCCAACATGTGCCAGCTCGCCGCCACTGAGGTGGCGTCGGCGATCGTGCCACGCCTGTCGTTGCCGTCCGTCCTGGAAAGGCTCATGGTGGACGGCATCGACGTCGGCGGGCGCTCGGTATATGCCGTGCACCGCGAGGGCGCGCAACGTAATCCGGCCGTCTCCGTCGTGCTTCGCACGCTGCGGACGATCGTGGCGGAACGCGAGGCGGCCCTGCAGGACGGATCTGTCAGCTCCTGATTAAGGGCCGCAGGGCACACGAGCAGTGCGGTCAGCCCAGCGTGGCCGCCCAGCGGGCCCGCGCGGATGCCGGCACGACCGCCCCCCGTTCTGGCCGGGTGACGTGTAAGAGAAACTACACAATTCCTGTAGGAATAGATGGTTTTTCGCCGCCGCGCAGGTTGGGACGCTGGTGCCCTGACGCCGAGGAATGAGAGAAATGACGAACAATAACTCCCCGACGGGTTCTTTTTCGCCGTCCGCTGCCCGTAGACCTAAACGCGGCTACCGGCGGAGTCGCGCGACGAGGGCGCTGACCCTCGCTGGCGTCGCACTGGTGAGCGTAGGCGTGCTGGCCGCGTGCGACGGGTCCTCCTCGTCCTCCGGGTCGAGTTCGGCGGTGGCTGACGCCACGATCCCGCCCTCGAAGGTCGTATCGGGAGCGAGCTCGGCCCTCGGATACGGCTCCACGCCGACGACGGCGGCGCCGGTGCAGGGCGGCGTGCTTCACTTCGGCGTGCTCGATGCACCGGAAGTGATCGATCCCCACGAGGCCGGCTCCTACCCGGAGTCGATCATCGCCGACAACATCACGGACAAGCTGACCTGGCAGGATCCGGTGACGGGCAAGCTCTACCCCTGGCTGGCGGCGAGCTGGTCCTACAACTCGAGCCTCACCCGCTTCACATTCCAGTTGCGCCACGGTGTCACATTCAGCAACGGGCAGCCCTTTAATGCCGCAGCCGTGAAGGCAAACTTCGACCAGGACGCGTTGGGCGACACAAAGCTGCAGATCCTGCCCGACCCGACGCACTGGACGGGGTATGCCGGCACGCTGACCCCGAACCCCTACGAGGTGATCGTCGAGTTCTCCAAGCCGAACGCGGGGTTTCTCACCTTCAGCTCGTTCAGCGGTGACAACGACCCCGGCTTCGTCGCCAATAAGACGCTGCAGAGCTCGAAGACCCAGCGGCTGATCCCGGCGAACGTCATCGGGACTGGCCCCTTCATCGTCAAGTCCTTCACCTACGAGCAGAACGTCGTCCTGGTGCGCCGGAACGGCTACGACTGGGCACCGGCGCCGCTGGCCCACGATGGCGCCGCGTACCTGAACGAGGTCGACATCCAGACGATCCCCGAGGCGTCGGTCCGGACCGGGGCCCTGGAGTCCGGCCAGCTCCAGGCGACGCTCGACGTGGCTCCCACCGACGAGCCGAGTCTCAAGTCGGCCGGCTACCAGATCCTGTACCAGCCCATCGGCGGTCAGAACATCGCCTTCCAGCTGAATGCGGACCTCTTCCCGACCAACGACGTCGACGTCCGCAAGGCCCTCAACCTGGGCTGGAACCGGGCCGCCCTCTTCGGACCGGTGCTGAGTTCCAGCTACCGGGCGGCGTGGTCGGTCCTGGCCCCGAACGTGCCCGGCTATGTCTCGTTCGAGAAATCGGCGCTGCGCTACGACCCGGCCGCGGCCGAGGCGCTGCTGAACTCGGACGGTTGGAAGGTCGGGAGCGGCGGCTACCGCTACAAGGACGGCAAGGAGCTGACGGTCAAGTTTCTCGGGATCAACAACCTGGCGCCTAACCAGTCCGCCTACGAGCTGATCCAGGAGCAGCTCAAGCAGGTGGGCATCAACGTTGAGCTGTCGGTGCTCCCGATCCCTGACTTCACGGCCCAGCAGGCCGTCGCGCAGACCAAGTGGAACGGCATTGCGGCCAACACGAGCCGGGACGATCCGTCCGTGCTATGGCAGGCGGACTCGCCTGCCGTCGGCAATGGCTCGTATGTCCAGCCGAGCTCTCCCGAGGACCAGCCGCTGGTCAGCATCCTGCAGAACGTGCAGAGCACCCTTGACCCGGCCCAGCGTGCCGCCGCGACAGCGCAGGCCCAGAACGAGCTCATCGCCCAGTACGCCCTCGTCGACCCGGTGTACGTGCCGTCGCAGGTCATCGCGGCCAACAAGGACGTCCACGGCATCGTCTTCGACGCCCAGTCCCGGAATCTCTTCTACGACACCTGGATCGGGAAGTAGCAGCCCCATGGCATGGATTCGCTACGCCGCTGCCAAGGTCGGCCGGGCGCTGTTCGTCATCTGGGCGGCGTACACCCTCTCGTTCGTGCTGCTCTTCATGCTGCCCGTGAAGGCGGTCGACCTGCTCTTCGACCCGCAGGAGCTCATGACGATCTCGAACGCGACCAAGCAGAAGGTGGCCGCCGAGTACGGGTTCAACAAGCCGGCGTTCGTCCAGTACGGGGACCGGCTCTGGGCCGCCCTGCACGGCAACTTCGGCACGTCGGTGCAGAGTGGGGCGCCGGTCTGGAAGGCCATCGGGGACGTCTTCCCGCCCACGCTGGTCCTCGCCGCCGCGGCGCTCGCGCTGGCCCTGGCGATCTCTTTCGGCATCGCCTTCTTCGCCGCGAACTCACACCATGCGTGGCTCGTGAACTTCGTGGAGGCGCTGCCATCGGCCACCGTCTCGGTCCCAGTCTTCCTGATCGGGCTGATCGCGATACAGGTCTTCTCGTTCGACCTGCACTGGTTCCCGCCGCTCGGGGACCAGGGCTTCGGCTCCCTGGTGCTGCCCATGTTCACCCTGGCGATCCCGGTGGCCGGGCCCATCTCGCAGCTCCTGGTGAACAGTTTCCAGCGTGAGCTGGCCGCCCCCTATGTCACCACGTCGCTGGCCAAGGGCGGCACCCGCTCGTGGGTCATCAGCCGGGAAGTCTTCCGGAACGCCAGCCTCCCGGCCCTCACCATCGCTGGCATCACCTTCGGCAACATCCTGGCCGGGGCCGTGATCACGGAGACGATCTTCTCGCGGACCGGGCTCGGTCGGCTCACGCAGACGGCCGTCGGCACCAAGGACATCCCCGTCATCCAGGGGATCGTCGTGCTGACGGCCGGGCTGTACGCCATCACGAACCTGGTCGTGGACTTCATTTACCCGATCCTCGACCCGCGGCTCAAGGCCAGGATCGCGGCCACATGAGCACCGTCACCGAACCGCTCGAGGGCGTCCCCGAGGTCGCGACCGCCGACGCCGGCGCCGCCCCCGGTTTTCGCCGGCTTGCGGCGAAGTGGTTGCTGGCCCGGGCGCGCCAGCCAGGATTGACCGTGGCGTGGCTCATCGTCGTCCTCGTGTTCCTCTGGGCCGTCGTGCCCGCGATGTTCACGACGTCCAGCCCTGTGGTGGGCAACGTCGCCAGCTCACTCCAGCCGCCCAGCATCCATCACATCTTCGGGACCGACGACCTCGGCCGCGACATGTACACCCGCATGGTCTACGGCGCCTCCCACACGCTGTCCGCGACCTTGTACGCGGTGGCCGTCGGCTTCCTGGCCGGGAGCACGATCGGGCTGATCGGCGGGTACGCGGGCGGCATCGTCGACGGCGTGATCATGCGGTTCATCGACGTGCTGCTTTCGGTCCCGACCCTCATGCTGTGCATGGTGATCGTGGCGGCGCTCGGCTACAACACGCTAAACGTGGCGCTGTCCATCGGCATCGCCTCGATCGCGTCCTTCGCCCGGGTGATGCGGGCCGATGTGCTCCGCGTCGTGCACAGCGAGTACGTCGAGTCCTCCTACGGCCTCGGGGCCAAGCGGCTCCGTGTCCTCGTGCTGCACGTGCTCCCGAACTCCGTCGGGGCGGTGCTCTCTCTCGCAGCCCTCGAGTGCGGGACCGCCATGCTGGCGGTGGCCGCGCTCGGATTTCTCGGTTATGGGGACCCCCCGCCGACGCCCGAGTGGGGCCTCGCGGTCGCCGAGGGTCAGACCTACCTGGCCACGCAGCCCTACCTGGCCCTCATCCCTGGCGCCGTGATAGCCGTCGTCGTCCTCTCGACCAACCGCATCAGCCGCGCGATCGGGAAAGGCCGGTGACCGCTGTGCCGCATGCCGAAGCACACCTGACTACAGACTCCCCGGTCCCGCTGCTCACGATCGACGACCTGCACGTCGCCTACCGGCTGGAGGGCAAGCTCGGCCAGCCCGCTGTGCGGGGAGTGAGCGTCCAGGTCAGGCCGGGCGAGCTGGTGGCCGTGGTGGGCGAGTCCGGGTCCGGCAAGACGACGGTGGTCCGGGCGTCGCTCGGGGTCCTCGCCCAGAACGCCGAGGTCCTCCAGGGGCGGATCAGCTACGGCGAAACGGACGTCACCAAATGGGGCGACCGGCAGTTCGCCAAGGTTCGGGGGCCCTTCGTGGGCTTCGTGCCACAGGACCCTGGTAACTCGCTGAACCCGGTGAAGCGGGTGGGGCGCCAGCTGGTCGAGGCGATCCTGCTGCACGACCGGAAGCTCGGCGGGCCCGTGTCCCGCCAGCTCGCGCTGGAGAAGCTCCGCACGGCCGGCCTGACCGACGTCGGGCGCATCTTCGACCAGTTCCCGCACGAGCTTTCTGGCGGGATGAAGCAGCGGGCCCTGATCGCGATCGCGCTGGCGAGCAACCCGGAGCTGCTCATCGCCGACGAGCCGACCAGCTCCCTCGACGTGACCGTCCAGAAGACGATCCTCGATCACCTCGACCGGCTCCGGGCCGAGCTGTCCCTAGGCGTGCTGCTCGTCACCCACGACCTCGGGGTCGCCACCGAGCGGGCCGACCGGCTCGTCGTCATGCAGGCCGGCCGCGTGGTTGAGCGGGGCCCTACCGCCCTCGTGGCCAGCAAGCCACGCGAGCCCTACACCCGTCGGCTGCTCGCCGCCGCACCCGCGTCGCACAACTCGAGGCTCGAGGCCACCCGGCCCGCGGCAGCCGTCGGCGACGAGCCGGCCGCGAGCCCCATCCTCGTCACCGACGGTCTCGTCAAGCACTTCAAGCTCCGCCACCACCGGGGTAACTCGCGCCTGACCGCCGTCGACGACGTGTCGTTCTCGATCGCCCGCGGCACGACGCACGCCATCGTCGGGGAGTCCGGGGCGGGCAAGTCGACGGTGGCCCGGATCGTGTTCGGCTTCACCAAGCCGGATGCCGGTACGGTCACCGTCGACGGCGCCGATCTCGGCACGCTCGATCGAGCCGCTCGCCGGCGGTCGCGGCGCCAGGTTCAGTTCGTCTACCAGAACCCGTTCTCGTCGCTCGACCCGCGCTTCACGGTTCACCGCCTGATCGCCGAGCCGCTGCAGATCCATCGGGCCGTCGCTGGCCGGCCCGTACTCGACCAGCGGGTGAGCGAGCTGATCGACGCGGTCGCGCTCGGCCCGCGTCTGCTGCGCCGTCGCCCACGCGAGCTCTCGGGCGGCCAGGCGCAGCGGGTCGCGATCGCCCGGGCACTGGCGCTGAACCCGAAGCTCGTCGTGCTCGACGAGGCCGTCTCGGCTCTCGACGTCTCCGTGCAGGCTCAGGTCCTGCAACTCCTCGTGGACCTGCAGGCATCCCTCGGGCTCACCTACCTGTTCATCACTCATGACCTCGGCGTCGTCCGGCTGATCGCCCACACGGTGAGCGTGATGCGCCGCGGCCGCATCGTCGAGGACGGTCCGGTCGGCGAGATCTTCGCCGACCCGCGCGAGAAGTACACCCGGGAGCTGATCGCAGCCATCCCCGGCCGGGACGTGAGCCCCGGTCAGGACGTGGCGAATGCGGGCGTGCCGGCATGACCATCCCGGCAGACCTGCAGCCCGCCGCCGCCCACGAGGACCCGGCCCCCGAGGCTCACGTGACCGTCGCCGGGATGCGCGCCGCCATCGCGCCCGTGCTCGAGCATGGGCGATCAAGGATAGGGACGGGACACATCGCATGAGCCATCAGCCCAGCCAGCATCTGCCCTTCCGGCGCGCCGGAGCGAGCGGACTCGACCTGCCGGTCTTCTCGTTCGGCCTCTGGCAGAAATTCGGAACCGACCATCCGTACCACACCCAGCGCGAGATCATCCTGCACGCCTTCGATCTCGGGATCACCCACTTCGACATCGCCAACCGTTATGGGCCGCCGTTCCGGGCGGCGGAGAAGCTGTTCGGGCAGCTGCTGGCGCGCGACCTGGGGCCGCACCGCGAGGAGCTCGTCATCTCGACCAAGGCGGGCGGGGATCTCGGCGAGAGCCCGTACCTCAAGGGCGGGTCACGCAAATCGCTCCTGCCGTCCCTTGAGCACAGCCTGCGCGATCTCGGGCTCGACTACGTGGACATCTTCTACCACCACAGGCCCGACGAGACGGTGCCACTGGAGGAGACCGTCGGCGCTCTCGCCACGGCCGTGCGGCAGGGCAAGGCGCTCTACGTCGGCATCTCCAACTACCCGGCCGACCGGGCGCACGAGGCGGCCCGGCTCCTCCGCGCCGAAGGGGTGCCGCTGCTCGTGCACCAGCCCCGCTACTCGATCTTCGACCGCCGGGTGGAGACCGGAGGACTGTTGTCCTTCGCGCGGGAGCATGGCGTCGGCCTGGTCGTCTACTCGCCGCTCGCTCAGGGGCTGCTCACCGACAAGTACCTGGACGGCGCCGTCCCCGCCCACGCCAGGGCCGCGGCCAGCCAGTTCCTGTCACCGGCCGACATCACCGAGGAGTACATCGTGCGGGCGCGTGCTTTGCACGAGCTGGCGAGGGGACGGGGCCAGTCCCTCGCGCAACTGGCGCTCCAGTGGGTGCTTCGCCGGCCCGAGGTATCCAGCGCCCTCATCGGGGCCAGCTCCACCTGGCAGCTGGACCACAACCTCGAGGCGATCGAGTTCCCGCCGCTGACCGGCGAGGAGCTGGCCTCGATCGACGAGCACGTGACCCGGGGGGTGACTGTCGGTGCCTGAGCAGTTTCATGTGAACCTGTCCCTGCTGACGCCGGGACAGCTGAGGACCGCTCTGGCGGATGCCGTCCATGCCTGAGCGCAGCGCCGGCGGTTCCGGTCAGTTCCACCTCAACCTCTCGCTGTGGACACCGGGGCAGCTCCGCACCTCATGGCGGCTGCCTGGCCGCGACCCGCTCGCCTACCTGGACGTCGAGAACTACCGCCGCCTGGTCCGCATCGTGCAAGAGGCGAGGGTCGATGCCGTGCTGCTCGGCGACTCTCCGAGCCTCGGCTCGGTCGCCGGCAGCCCGCCGCAAGGGCTCGACCCGCCCATGCTGTTCGCTAACCTTGCGGCCGGTACGGCCGGCATCGGCTTCGTCGCGACCAGCAGTTCGACGTACAACCATCCCTATAACCTGGCGCGCCGCTACCTCTCGTTCGACCATCTGACCGGCGGGCGCGGCGCGGTCAACGTCGTCACGTCCTTCGCTCCCGACGCCGCCGCCAACTTCGGCCTGGAGCAGCCCCCGGCCAAGGAGGAGCGCTACCGACGGGCGAACGAGTTCCTCGAGGTGGTGACCCGGCTCTGGGACGCGTGGGACGCCGATGCGGTGATCGCCGACCGGGCCAGCGGCCGCTGGGGTGACCCAGCGAAGGTCCACGCCATCGACTACCACGGCGAGTTCTTCGACGTGCGGGGCCCGCTGTCGATCCCGCCCTCTCCCCAGGGCCGCCCCGTGATCGTCCAAGCCGGCGGGTCCGAGGGCGGTCTGGGATTGGCCGGCCGCTTCGCCGATGCCGTCTTCACGGTCGCCCAGACCAAGGACAGGGCGGTGAGCTTCCGCAACGAGATCCGCCGGCGGGCGGCCTCCGCCGGTCGTCACCCCGACTCGGTGAAGATTTCGCTCGGCGTGGTCGTCATCACCGACGAGACGGACAGCAAGGCACGGGGGCGCGAGCAGGAGCTGTACGAGACGATCCCGATCGAGGCGGCCGCCGCCATGCTCGGGCGGCAGCTCGGGATCGACCCGGGCAAGGTCGGCCCCGACGTCGTGATCGACCCCGCCGATCTCCCGCCCGGCCCAACGGGGGCCGGTCCCGAGGGGTTCCAGATCAGCACCAGGGCGCTGCTCGCTGCCGCGCCGCTGACCGCGCGCCAGCTGATCTACCGATCGGCAGGTGGCGGTGGGCATCGCCTGGTCGTCGGCGCGCCCGAGCAGATCGCCGACGATCTCGAGGCCTGGTTCCTGGCCGGCGCGGCCGACGGTTTCACCGTTATGCCGGCCGACACTGCGGCCGACTTCGAGAACTTCGCCCGCTACGTGGTCCCGATCCTGCAGTGCCGCGGACTGTTCCACGACGACTACCCGGGGCCGACCTTGCGTGAGAATTACGGCCTCCCGTGGCCCGGGCAGGTGGCACGCCCTGCCCTGACGAACGGTGCCCGCCATGCCTGAGCGTCCCCGTCAGCTGCACGTCAACGTCAACATCCTCCAGGCCGGGGTGTTCGGTGGCAGCTGGCGCTTCCCGGGGACCGGCCCGCTCTCCTCCTACCGGCTGGACCACTACCTGCGCGTCGCCAGGAAGGCGGAGGCGGCGCTCCTCGACGCGGTCTTTCTCGCCGACGGGGCGGCGATCCGCGACAACATCCGCTACCGGCCTACCAGCAGCCTCGAGCCCACGATCGTGCTCACCGCCATCGCCCGGGTAACCGAGCGGATCGGGCTGATCGGTACCCTGTCGTCCAGCTTCAACGACCCGTTCAACGTGGCCCGGCGGCTGGCCACGCTCGACCAGCTGAGCGGTGGCCGCGCCGGCTGGAACGTGGTCACGACCGCCGATGCCGCGTCGGCCCGGAACTTCGGGCTCGACCAGGCGGTCGAGCACGGGCTCAGGTACGAGATCGCCGCCGAGTTCGTTGCGGTGGTCCGTGCGCTGTGGCAAAGCTGGGAGCCCGGCGCCCTCGTCGCCGATCGTGAACGTGGCGTGTTCGCCGACACCAGCAAGATCCACGCCATCGACCACCACGGCGCGCACTTCGCCGTCGCCGGGCCGCTGAACGTGCCGCGGTCCCCGCAGGGGGAGCCGGTCATCGTCCAGGCCGGCGCGTCGAACGACGGCCGCGCCCTGGCGGCGCGGGTCGGCGAGGTGGTCTTCACTGCCGCGGACACGCGTGCGGCGGCCCGGGAGTATTACCTGGACGTCAAGTCCCGCGCCGCGGCCTTCGGCCGCCGGCCCGACGAGATCGTCATCCTCCCAGGACTCTCGACCGTCGTGGGCAGCACCGATGCGGAGGTCAGGCAGCGACGTGAGCTGCTGTCCGAGCTCGTTCACCCCCGGTACGCGATCGGGCGTCTCGCCGGCCAGCTCGGCCTGCCGGAGGAGACGCTGGCACTCGACCGGCCGCTGCCCTTCGAGCTGCTGCCCGAGCCCGAGCAGGCCACCGGCTCCCGGACCTTCCACGGGATAGTCGTCGAGACCGCCCGTCGCGAGCAGCTCACGGTCCGGCAGCTGCTCCACCGCCTCGGCGGCGGTATGGGGCACCGGATCGTGGCAGGCACGCCTGAGCAGATCGCCGACACGATGATCGACTGGGTCGACCACGGTGCGGCCGACGGATTCAACGTGATGCCCGACGTGCTGCCCGAGGGGTTCGACGACTTCGCCGACCAGGTGATCCCGGAGCTGCAGCGGCGGGGCCGGTTCAGGACCGGCTACGAAGGGACGACCCTGCGCCAGCACCTCGGGCTGCCTGAGCCTGCCTACGTGAGGCCCAGGGCCGGGGCCGGGAGCGGAGCGGTGGATGAGTGACGACGGGCTGCATTTCCTGGTCAACGTGACCGGCGCCGGCTACCACCGGGCCGCGTGGCTCGACCCGGACGTTCCGCCGGGTTCGTTCATCGACGTCGGCTACTACCAGGGCGTCGCCGAGACGGCCGAGCGAGGCCTATTCGACGCCCTGCTCCTGCCTGACATCCCGCAGCAGAACGCGGGGATCGCCACCGGCCCCACCCAGAGTCTCGAGCCCACGCTGCTCTGCACCGCGCTGGCCGTGACCACCGAGCGCGTCGGTTTCATCCCCACCTTGTCGACGTCCTTCAACCGGCCGTACAACCTGGCCCGGCGTGTCCTCAGCCTCGACCACGCCAGCAACGGGCGCGGCGGCTGGAACGTGGTGACAACCGCCGCGCCGGGTGCCGCCGCCAACTTCGGCCAGGAGGTGCTCCCGCGGGAGGACCGTTACCGGCGCGCCGCCGAGTTCGTCGACCTGGCCAACCGGCTCTGGGACGGATGGGAGGACGGTGCCCTGGTCGGGGACCAGCAGTCGGGTGAGTTCGCCGATCCGGCCAAGATCCACCCGGCCGCGCACCACGGTGAGTTCTTCGACGTCGAAGGTCCCCTCAACGTGCCCCGATCGCCCCAGGGCCGGCCGGTGATCGTCCAGGCCGGCGCCTCCGACCCTGGCATCCGATTCGCCGCAACTCATGCCGAGGTGGTCTACGGGGCCCAGCTCAGCCTCCCGGGAGCCGCCGAGTTCGCCCGGGAGGTTCGCGCCATCGCGGCCGCCCACGGCCGCGACGGCGACCAGATCCGGTTCCTGCCCGCCCTGGTCCCGGTCGTCGCGCCCACTGAGCAGGAGGCCGCGGAGCGCTGGGAGCACCTCCAGTCCAGGCTGCCGCCGGGCCCGACCGAGGCGGCCAGGCTCGAAGCGGCCCTCTGGCTCGCCCCCGGGATCCTGGGCGGCGACGTTGACTCGCCGCTGGCTCCGGAGATCTTCACCCACAGCCAGATCCCGCACGAGGGGTTCCCCCGCGCAGCGGCGAGGTTCGCGGCCGAGACCGGCTACTCCGCCAGGGAGTTCGCCCGCCACATCGCCGGCGGTCACCGGCTCGTTATTGGCAGCACCCAGCAGGTCGCCGACCACATCGAGGAGTGGTGGCGGGCCGGTGCCGTCGACGGCTTCACCATCGCCCCGCCGGCCTTGGCCCACGACCTGCAGAGCTTCGTCGATCTTGTCGTGCCCGAATTGCAGCGGCGGGGCATCTACCGAGACCGCTACCCAGGCCGGACGCTGCGGGCCAATCTTGGTCTGCCCGTGCCCGCCAACCCCTTCGCCGCCCTCGTTGACACCGCGAAATGACACGTCACATTCGCCGCCTCGGGTGCTGGGCGCCCGCTTAGGAGGTCGAGCTCGTTGGACCCGCAGTTCCTGTGGTACATCCCCAACACCGTGGAGCCTGGCCACCGTGGTGACCCGACGACTGAGGGCTGGGGCTCCCTTGAGTTCTCGACCGACCAGGCTCGCACGCTGGAAGCACATGGCTGGGGCGGAGCTCTGCTGGGAGCCAGCTGGGGACGGCCGGACACCTTCACGGTCGCGACCGCGATCGCGGCCCAGACGACGAGCTTCAAGCCGCTCATAGCGATCCGCCCGGGCTACTGGCAGCCGGCTCACTTCGCCAGCGCGGCGGCCACGCTCGACCAGCTCACCAGGGGCCGCGTCCTGGTCAACATCGTCACCGGGGTCGACAATCTTGCTGCGTACGGTGATGGCAAGGCCGACCCAGCGCAGCGATACGACCGGACCCGTGAGTTCCTCCAGTTGGTCAGGCAGCTGTGGACGCAGAGATGCGTCACCTTCCGCGGCGTGCACTTCCAGGTGGAGGCCTCGACCCTGGCGCCGCGCCCGTACGGGGCTGCGCAGGGCAGGCACCCGACGCTTTATTTCGGTGGCGCGTCGGAAGCGGCCCAGCGGGTGTCGGCGGCCGAGGCGGACGTACAGCTGTTCTGGGGCGAGCCGCTGGACGGAATCGCCGAGCGCATCGACCAGCTCAAGGCGCTCAGCGACGCCCTCGGGCGCGAGCACGCGCCGCTGCAGTTCGGGCTCCGGATCACCACGGTCGTCCGCGACACCACCGAGGAGGCGTGGCGTGACGCGGAAGAGAAGGTCGCCAAGATGGCAGCGGACTCGGGTGAGATACGCATGACCCACTCCCGCCGGGCCGCGGTCGGCCAGCAGCGTCTGCTCGACCTGGCTTCCCGGGGTGAGGTGCTGGATTCCTGCCTCTACACCACGCCGGGCAAGTACGGCGGCGATGGCGCGGCCACGACGTGGCTGGTCGGCTCGCCGGACGACGTCGCTGCGGCGCTGAGGAAGTATCAGGATCTCGGCATCACGCACTTTGTGCTGTCCGACGTCCCGTACAAGCGGGAGATCATCCGAGTCGGCGATCAGCTTCTTCCCCTGCTCCGCGAGCCGACCGCCTGAAAGGCCAGGTATTACCGTGTCCAGGCAGCTTCACATCAACGTCAACATTCTCAACGCAGGCGTCTTCGGCGGCTCGTGGCGCTTCCCTGGCACCGACGGGCTGGCCAGCTTCACGATCGAGCACTATACGTCGATAGCAAAGAAGGCCGAGGCGGCCAAGCTCGACGCGGTGTTCCTGGCCGACGGGCCGGTGGTCGATCCGAACATCCGTTACCGCCCGAACAACAACCTGGAACCGACGACAGTGCTCGCGCGCATCGCCGCCCAGACCGAGCGGATCGGCCTCATCGGCACCTTGTCATCGAGTTACAACGATCCGGTCGAGCTCGGCCGCCGGCTTGGCGACCTGGATTACATCAGCGGCGGCCGGCTCGGCTGGAACGTCGTCACCACGGCCGGTGCGGCGGCCGCACGGAACTTCGGGCGGCCGGCCGAACCCGACCATTCGCTGCGCTACCGCCGGGCCGCCGCGTTCACCGAGCAGGTCGTGGCCCAATGGGATGCACGGCGGGACGCACGCGCCGGGTTCGCGTCGCCCCAGGGCCGCCCCGTGGTGGTGCAGGCGGGCGGGTCGAGCGACGGCCGCCGGCTCGCGTCACGTGTCGGCGAGGTGATCTTCTCAGCCGACCAGGACATCGATCACGCACGGGCGTTCCGCACCGAGATCCGCAGCGGCGCGGTGCATTTCGGCCGCAGGCCCGAGGACATCGTCCTTCTCCCCGGACTGTCGACAGTTCTCGGCAGCACAGAGGAAGAGGCTCGCAGACGGCGCGAGATTCTCGATGAGGTACTCCCGGACGCCTACGCCCGCCGGCGCCTCTCCGGTCAGCTCGGCATCTCCCTGGAGGGGCTGTCTGACGCAGCGCCGATCCCCGCCGAGCTGCTCGTGGAGCCAGACGAGGCAGGCGGCTCCCAGACGTTCTACCGGGTCGTCAAGGCCATCATTGACAAGGAGAACCCGACCCTCGGCCAGCTGCTGCGCAAGCTGAGCGGCGGCGGCGGGCACCGGATCGTGGTCGGCACGCCGGAGCAGATCGCTGACGACATGGAGCGCTGGTTCCGTTATGGCGCGGCTGACGGCTTCAATGTCATGCCGGACGTGCTGCCGTCTGGCTTCGACGACTTTGCTGACCAGCTGATTCCCGAGCTCCAGCGGCGCGGCCTGTTCCGCTGGGAGTACGACGCCACCACGCTGCGGGGCCACCTTGGACTCAGGGCCCCCGCCCAGGCAGCGGTGCCGCACGAGGCGGTCTCGCTGGAAGCCGCTCGGTAGAACGTGGGGATACGGACTATGCGCAGAGCGGTCATCCTTGATCTCGCTATCGGCTCAGATCTTTCGGTGCCAGAGGCTGCTGACGTCGTGGTGGCCGCACGAGACGCCGGCGTATCGGCGATCCGGCTGCTGGACGGCAGCGCTGGGCAGCTCCTGGATCCGAGCACGGTGGCCTCTTATCTCGCACCTCGCCTCGCCGACGTGCACTGGATCGTGGACGCCCCGACGACCCACAACGCGCCCTACAACCTGGCTCGCCGGATACTAGCCCTGGACCGCGCCACCGCAGGCCGGTCCGGCCTGGTGCTGCGGGCCGGTGAAGGCGACGAGGTCAGTGCTGCGGCCGCGCCGGACCCATCGGCGTCTGGCCGGGCCCAGCGATGGGCCGAGTATGCCCGGGTCCTGACCAGGCTGTGGGAGAGCTTCCCGGCCGGCGCGCTCCTGGGGGACCAGGCGGCGGGGCTCGTGGCCGACGACTCGCTGATCCGGGGCATCGGCCACGAGGGCAGTTTTTACCGCGTCGCTGGCCCGCTCGATGGCCCGTCATCGCCGCAGGGCAGGCCGGTCCTGGCGGCCGCCGACATGGATCAGCTTGACTGGGCCAGCGTTGCCGGTGCGGCCGACGTCGTCGTGGTTAACCGCGCGCAGGCACCAGGCGCGCAGGGCGCGCTGGCGGACGCCCTCGGCCGTACCGGACGGAAGCGCGCGGAGATCGCGCTGGTCGGCCGGGTAGAGGTGACCGCCGCTGAGGCATCGGCGAGCAACGTGGCGGCCGAACTCGACGAGTGGGCAACATCGATGGGCCTTGACGGCCTGGAATTGCGGCCTCCGGATGGTCGTGCCGGAGCCCTCATCGTCGCGCAAAACGTGCTTCCGCGCCTGCAATCCTCTGCCGGAGCCAGCTTGCGGGCCGCTCTGGGCCTGCCCGAACTGACAGGAGCCCGAACATGACCGTCGCCAGTCCGGCGCCCGAGGAGACCAGCGCCTCAGCTCTGTCAGCTGGAGGCGTCACCGTGGCCGGCATCCGCGCGGCGATTTCCCCCGTGCTGGCGGAGCTGGCGAAGACCGCTCGGGCCCGCGAAGGCACCAGGGACTATCCGTTCGAGCTCGTCCGGGAGCTTGCTGACGCCCGGCTGCTGCTGGTCGGCGTCCCCGCGCAGGACGGCGGCGCCGGGGGGACCGTGCGCGATGTCATCGAGGTGGTCATCGAACTGGCACGTGCCGACTCCAACGTGGCCCAGGCGCTCCGGGCCAGTTTCTTCACTGCCGATC
Source organism: Actinomycetota bacterium (assembly GCA_003164955.1). Taxonomy (GTDB): domain Bacteria; phylum Actinomycetota; class Actinomycetes; order Streptosporangiales; family Streptosporangiaceae; genus Bog-532. The sequence continues at coordinate 2,236 of PLRW01000060.1, read as the reverse complement.
ACGTGGCGTCTCGCCAGGATCTGCCTCACCGGCAGCGCACCCTTGACCGGCTGCTGCGTGGCGACCTCTTCGCGGGTACGGGTAATGAGCGTACCGGCGGCGCGAGCGGCTCAGCGAAAACCGCTGTCCGCCGCGACGGCAGTGACTACGTCCTGAGCGGTACGAAGTACTACAGCACGGGTGGGTTGTTCGCGGACTGGTTCAGCGGATCGGCCGTCGACGAAGACGGCCGGGTGGTCGGCTTTACCGTGCCCACCAGCCGGGCGGGCGTTGAACTTCTCGACGATTTCGACGCTGTCGGTCAGCGGCTCACCGCTAGCGGCAGCACCCGGTTGCATGACGTGCGCGTGACCGGGGACGAACTCCTGCGCCGGGACCAGGACAGTCCCCGGCAGCCGTGGCGCTCGTTCGCCCAGCTCTACCTGGCTTCGATCGAAGCCGGGATCGCTGCCGCGGTCCTGGACGACGCGATCTGGTTCGCACGCGATAAAGCCCGTCCGATTAAGCACAGCACGGCCGACAAGAGCGTCGAGGACCCTTATGTACGGCATGTGGTCGGCGAGATCGCTGCCCGCGCGCTCGCCGCCAGGTCGGCTGTGTTGCTGGCGGCAGAGGCCCTCGAGGACGTGAGTTCCGCCTCGGACGCGGAAGTGCGTGCCGCTGGCGCGAATGCCGCGGTAACGATCGCCGCCGCTCAGTTCATCGCGATCGAGTCGGCATTCAAGGCGGCTGAATTGCTCTTCGACGTCGGTGGCGGCTCGGCCACGAACCGGGAGTACGCGTTCGACCGGCATTGGCGCAACGCACGGACAATCGCGAACCACAACCCGCGCGACTGGAAGCTCGCCGTCGGCGGCGCCTACTACCTCACGGGCGAGGAACCGCCGACCACGGGACTGTTCTGACGCGGTGGCAGCCGAAAAGGTTTCGGCGTCGCATGAGCCGGACTCCGGCTCAGGAAGGAGAACCACTGTTATGACCATCACGCACTCGTCCGCCCGCCTGGACGTCGCGCCGACCTCGGGTTACATCGGGGCGGAGATCTCCGGCGTGGACCTGAGCGGCCAGCTCGACGCCGCCACCGTGGCCGAGATCCGGTCCGCCCTGCTCACCTACAAGGTGATTTTCTTCCGCGACCAGCAGATCGGGCACGCGGAGCAGATCGCTTTCGCCCGGCTGTTCGGCAAGGTCACTGCGGCCCACCCGCACGAGGAGAATCCGCCGGAGGGATTCCCGGAGATTCTGCCGATCGACAGCCGCCGGTACGAGGCGCAGCTCGGCCGCAAGCGGACCTCCTACGACAGCAGCTGGCACACCGACGTGACCGCCCTGGTCAACCCGCCGTCGGCGTCGATCCTCCGGGCGCATATCCTGCCGCCTTACGGCGGGGACACCGCGTTCGCCAACCTGGTGGTGGCCTACGAGAACCTGCCCAAGGGCCTGCAGGACTTCGCCGACACGCTGGACGCTCGGCACGCGTTCTCCGCGCGGGCCGCCGCGGGCAGCCAGCGGGACCGCAAGATCCGGCAGACCGCTCTGGTCGCCTGGCACCCCGTCGTCCGGGTGCACCCGGAGACCGGCGAGCGGGCGCTCTTCGTCAGTCCAGGCTTCACCGCTGGGCCGCGCGAGCTGCGCGGTTATACGCCGTCCCAGAGCGATGCGATCCTGCGGCTGCTGTGGGCGGAGGCCACCCGGACCGAGTACACCACCCGGTTCCGCTGGGCGCCGGGCAGCGTGGCCTTCTGGGACAACCGGGCGACCGCCCACCTGGCCGTCCCTGACGCCGGGCACTTGGGCCACGACCGCGTGCTGTACCGAGTCACGCTCGAGGGCACCGCGCCTGAGGGCGTGGACGGCCGCACCTCCGAGCTCGTCTCCGGTGAGCCGTTCTACGGCAGCTAAGGACTTGGCTCTGGCGCGGAGGCGGCGGAGCATGCGGGCGTCCTGGAAGCCGACGGCCCTCGCGCCTTGTGCGTGCCTCTGCAGGTGCACGTGCCCAGTTACCCCGCTTTCACGGTGGAGACCCTGTCCGCCCACATCGGCCGGGTGCTGCGGGCCTTCCAGGCCACCGTCTCCGCGGGCTCCTCCCCGCAGGACCAGGTCATCCGGGCCCCCGCGGGGCAGGCAGTCGTCGGGTGGGTGCAGGCAGGCCTGGAGCCGCTGCTGACGTCGCTCAGCCAGGTGCCGCCGGATCAGCCCGTGGCCTTTCCTCATGACGCCGGCGACCGGCCGGCTG
>PLRW01000194.1 GCA_003164955.1 Actinomycetota bacterium | reverse complement strand
GCTAAGCGCGGAGGCAGGCAGCCCGGTCCGCATTACAAGTGGATCGCGCTATCGAACACCACGCTCGGCGTCCTGATGGCCACGATCAACCAGTCGATCGTGCTGATCGCGCTGCCGGACATCTTCCGCGGCATCGGCGTCGACCCGCTGTCGGCGGGCAACACCAGCTACCTGCTGTGGATGTTCATGGGCTTCCTGGTCGTGTCGGCCGTGCTCGTGGTGTCCTTCGGGCGGCTCGGCGACATGTTCGGCCGGGTGCGCATGTACAACATCGGCTTCGCCGTCTTCACGGTGGCATCCATATTCCTGGCCGTGACCTGGATGAAAGGCACAGACGCGGCGCTCTGGCTGATCATCTGGCGAGTCGTGCAGGGCATTGGCGGCGCGTTCCTGTTCGCCAACTCCACCGCCATCCTCACCGACGCATTCCCCGCCAACCAGCGCGGCACCGCACTCGGGATGAATGCCATCGCCGCGATCTCCGGGTCGTTTCTGGGCCTGCTCCTGGGAGGCGTGCTCGCCCCCATCAACTGGCACTTCGTCTTCCTGGTCTCGGTGCCGTTCGGGGTCTTCGGCACCTTCTGGGCCTACTTCATGCTGCACGACCTGAGCGAGCGGCATCGCGCCCGGATGGACTGGTGGGGCAACGTCCTGTTCGCCGCGGGGCTCATCGCCATCCTGGTCGGCATCACCTACGGCCTGGAGCCCTACGGCGGGCACGCCATGGGCTGGACGAGCCCGTTTGTGCTCTCCATGATCTTCGGCGGCCTGGCCGCGCTGGTGGTCTTCTGCTTCGTCGAGGCCAGGGTCGCGGAGCCGATGTTCCGGCTGTCGCTGTTCCGGATCCGCGCGTTCGCGGCCGGCAACCTGGCCAACCTGATGGTCGCCCTGGGCCGGGGCGGCATGCAGTTCACCCTCATCATCTGGCTGCAGGGAATCTGGCTGCCGCTGCACGGTTACAGCTTCTCGCAGACGCCGTTGTGGGCCGGTATCTACCTGGTTCCGCTGACCATCGGGTTCCTCGTCTCGGCGCCGCTGTCGGGCTGGCTGTCCGACCGGTTCGGCGCGCGGGCGTTCACGGTGGGCGGGGCGCTGGTCACCGCGCTGAGCTTCGTGCTCCTGATGCTCATGCCGGTGAACTTCAGCTACTTGCTCTTCGCTCTGATCCTGGTGCTCAACGGGTTCGGCTCCGGTCTGTTCGCCTCGCCGAACCGGGCGGAGATCATGAACTCCGTCCCGGCGAACCAGCGCGGGGCGGCGGGCGGCACGATCGCGACGTTCCAGAATGCCGCCTTCGTGCTGTCGATCGGCATCTTCTTCTCGCTGATCGTGGCGGGGCTATCCAGCACGCTGCCCTCGGCCCTGTCCACTGGCCTGGTCTCGCAGGGCATCCCGGCCAGCGCCGCGCATACGATCGGGCACCTGCCGCCGATCGGCGTGCTGTTCGCGGCCTTCCTCGGCTTCAACCCGATGAAGCAACTGCTCGGCCCGCTGCTCGGGCACGTGTCGGCGTCGCACGCCGCCTACCTGACCGGCCGCGACTTCTTCCCCAACGTGATCACGCACCCGTTCCACAGCGGGATCGGTGTCGCCTTCTGGTTCGCCATCGCGGCGAACGTGATCGCTGCGGTCGCGTCCCTCATGACCGGCCGGATCAGGCGCCGTGCCGCCGCAGACCACGAGCCGGTCGGGGAGGAACTCGCCGGCGTGGCGGGCGAAGGCTCGTGGGAGCCGAGCGAACTGGTGCGGCCGGCCGCCGACCAGGCGGACCCGTCCCGCGCGGCCAGGCAGGCCGCCCCGTCCCGGGCGGCGTCGAACGGCGGCCGCCAGCGCGACCGGTGAGATCGTCGCGAGCGCGACCACGGACGCGGACGGGTGGCACCGGCTGACCGGCCTCGGCGATGGCGAGCATGTTCTCGTCGCCGATGGCCACGAGCCGGTCCGGCCACCGCGGCCGCGGATACTGGCGGCCAGTTCGTCTTCGGTGCCGTTCCGTCCGGCCGCTACACCCTCGTGGCGAGCGGCTACCGGCCCGGCGTGGCGCCGCTTCCCGGGAGCCGTACCCCGCGCGCGGCAGGCCGACATCACGCTCGCACGGCCCGGGTAAGGCCCGCGTAGGAGCGGGAACCGCCGGGCCGCGCGGGCGGCACCGGATTGGCCGCCCGGGTGAGGCGGCTGCCGAAGCGGGCCGCCGGATGATGCGACCTGGCGGTATCCTCCCAGTGAGGGGGGCGTAAACAGGTACGTCACCGTCCTGACACACAGGCAGCGATTCCGAGGAGCCCTCCGGAGTGAGCCCCAGCCGTCCGGCCGCCGTCATCATCCTCGCCGCGGGCGAGGGCACGCGCATGAAATCCACGGTCCCCAAGGTGCTGCACGCGCTGTGCGGCCGCACCATGCTGGGCCACGCGATCGCCGCGGTGCGTGAACTCAGCCCCCAGCGGCTGGTGGTCGTGGTCGGCCACGGCCGTGACCAGGTGTCCGAGTACCTCGCGCGCGAGGCGCCGGACGCGCAGGTCGTGATCCAGGAGCGGCAGGGCGGGACCGGTCATGCCGTGCGGACGGTGATCGAAGCCGCCGGCGGCATCGAAGGCCAGGTCATCGTCACTTACGGCGACATGCCGCTGCTGCGTGGCGCCACCCTGGCCGAGCTGGCCGCCGAGCACGACGCCGCGGGCAACATGGTGACGGTGCTGACCGCGACGAGCAGCGATCCGGCCGGATACGGCCGCATCATCCGCGACGCCTCCGGTGCCATCACCGAGATCGTCGAGGAGGCGGACGCCACCGGCGAGCAGCGGCTGATCGACGAGATCAACTCCGGCTGCTACGCGTTCGAGGGCTCCATGCTGGCGGACGCGATCAAGCGGGTGCCCCCGGCGAACGTGCTGGGCCAGGAGTACCTCACCGACGTGGTGGCGATCCTGCGCGGCGACGGCTACCGGGTCGGCACCCGGCGGGCGGCGGACTCCGCCGAGATCCAGGGCGTCAACGACCGGGTGCAGCTGGCCCGGGCCCGGCGGGTATACAACGACCGGCTCCTCGAGCACTGGATGCGGGCCGGAGTGACCATCATTGACCCGGCGACGACCTGGCTCGATGCGGACGTGACCCTCGAGCCGGACGCCGAGATCGGCCCGTCCACGCAACTAGAGGGGCGTACCGCGATCGCGTCCGGGGCCCAGGTGGGTCCGGGCTGTGTGCTCCGCGACACGGTAGTCGGCGCGGGCGCGACCGTTATCAACGCTGTCTGCGAGTCGGCCGAGATCGGGCCCGGGGCCAGCGTTGGGCCCTACACCCGGCTGCGGCCCGGGACGAGGCTGGGACCCGGTACCCGGGCCGGCAGCTTCGTCGAATTGAAGAACGCCGTCGTCGGCGAGGGCTCGAAGGTGCCCCACCTGTCCTACGTGGGCGACGCGGACATCGGGGCCGGCTCGAACATCGGGGCCGCCACGGTGTTCGTCAACTACGACGGCGTGGCCAAGCACCACACCATTGTGGGAGATCACGTCCGGATCGGGAGCGACACCATGCTCGTGGCACCGGTCGAGGTCGGCGACGGTGCCTACACCGCCGCCGGGTCCGTCATCACGCAGAACGTCCCCCCCGGGGAGATGGCCATCGGCCGGGCCAGGCAGCGCAACCTGCCGGGATGGGTCGCCCGGCGCCGGCCCGGTACCCGGTCGGCGGCGGCGGCCGAGGCGGCTCAGGGCCACCCGGCTCAGGGCCATGCAGCCGGGGCGGCTCAGGGCAAAGAGGCACCCAGCGAGGGAGAGTCCGCATGAGCGGCATCATGGTGGCCAGCGAGAAGAAGCTGATGCTCGTCTCCGGCCGGGGGTATCCCGAGCTGGCCGAGGAGGTGGCCACCTGCCTGGGCATCGAGCTCACGCCGACGAAGCTCTTCGACTTCGCCAACGGGGAGATCTTCGTCCGCTTCCTCGACTCCGTTCGCGGCTGCGACGTCTTCGTGCTGCAGAGTCACACCGCGCCGATCAACGAGTGGATCATGGAGCACCTGATCATGGTGGACGCGCTCAAGCGCGCGTCGGCCAAGCGGATCACGGTGGTAGCCCCGTTCTTCGGCTACGCGCGCCAGGACAAGAAGAGCCGGGGCCGGGAACCGATCTCGGCGCGGCTGATGTCCGACCTGTTCGCGACGGCGGGAGCGCACCGGCTGATGGCGGTCGACCTGCACACCGCGCAGATCCAGGGGTTCTTCGACGGGCCAGTGGACCACCTGTTCGCGCTGCCGATCCTCGCGGGTTACATCGAGGACAAGCTGGACCTGGGCCAGGTCACCGTGGTGGCGCCGGACGCCGGCCGGGTGCGGATGTGCGAGCGCTGGACGGACCGGCTCGGCTGTCCGCTGGCCATCATCCACAAGCGCCGGGACCCGGACGTGGCCAACCAGGTCAAGATGTTCGAGGTCGTGGGCCAGGTCGCCGGTCGTACCTGCATCCTGGTGGACGACATGATCGATACGGGCGCGACGATCACGAAGGCGGCGGAGGCGCTGTTCGAGCAGGGAGCGGCCAAGGTCATCGTGATGGCCACGCACGGTGTGCTGTCCGGTCCCGCCATGGACACCCTGAAGAATTCGCAGATCAGCGAGGTCGTGATCACGAACACGCTGCCCATTCATCCGGAGCGGCAGTTCGACAAGCTCACCGTGCTGTCGATCGCGCCGCTGATCGCCCGTGCCATCAATGAGGTGTTCAGCGACGGCTCGGTCACCAGCCTTTTCGACGGCCAAAGCTGAACGGTGCCGGCCGCCCGGCGCCGGAGCACGGTCCGCCGGTAGCCAGGGGTGACCGCCGTCCTGGCCCCGTCAACGCTCGCGGACGGCGGCCACGCCTCAAATCCCCCGCCGCTGCGGCCGCACCGTAACGGCCAGTGCCGTTTGGCCGCTACGGTGCAGCCTTTATGCACGGCACAGGGAGTGTGCCGTCCCCCATCCCGCCCCGTTCCACGGCCATTCCTGGCCGCCCCCAGCTGCCCGGCGGAGCGCCGCTCCCCACGGCGATCCGCCAGTCTGCGCGGCCCACTCGCGCGGTACCCCGTATGGCGCGAGCGGGCCGCCGTCCCTTGTGAGAGGCTCCAAGGGACACCTTTCCCCTTGACGTCCCGCCGTGGCGCCTGCCCGCCCTGGAGCGGATGCAGGACGCCTGGCAGGCGCGTCCTTTACTGTCCGTGACCGGTCCCGATCACCGCGGACCACGCCCCTGTTGCGGTCCCCGGTGATCGGGCCGGCCGTCCCAGCGGGGGCCTTTGCTGCTCTGCGGCCCCGCTCCGGGATCAGTTCCGATCGTGTCAGTGTGCGGTTGTCTGGGAATTAAGTGCCGATTGCGTCCCCGGCCGGGCTGGTTAAGCGGCGCCCGCCCGGTGGCCGCGCCCCGCTGGCCGCGGTGCGGCGGCGGCTGTTACGGCTTTCAGCATCGACGGCGTCATTTACGTCCCGGTTGATCCGTGATTAAGTGGCCCTGTTGTCCGGCCGGGGGATGGGGCGCATCCTGACGGTTGGTGGGGGCGCGGAGACATTTCGCGGTGCCGGGTTTGCTGTCGTTACTTGATCCCGGAGGAAGACGAGATCGTGAACCGCGGTGGATCGCGATTATGCGGTTCCGCATCCTGGGACCGCTTGAGGTCAGGACAGAAGAGGACTGGACCCCGATCGGCGCGGCCAAGTGGCGGGCCATCCTGGCGTGCCTGCTCCTTCATCCGGGACAGGTCGTTTCCACCGACACCCTCATCGACGAATTGTGGGGAAACGATCCTCCGGCCCGCGCCAGCAACCTGGTCAGCATCTACGTTCTCCGGCTGCGGCGGCTCATCGGAGACAGCGAGGGACGGGTACTGAAGACCCGCTCTCCGGGGTACCAGCTGCTGCTCGGCCCGGATGACCTGGACACGCGGCGTTTCGGGATCTTGATGAGCCAGGGCCAGGAGGCGCTCACGGCCGGCGATCCCGAACACGCCGCCCACCTGCTCGCCGATTCACTCGCCCTGTGGCGCGGTAAGGCGCTGGCCGACGTCCCCCCGTCGGCCTTCGTCGACGCCGAGGCCGAACGCTTGGACGAGCTTTATCTCGCCGCGCTGGAACTGCGCATCGAGGCGGACATCGCCTGTGATCGCGGCAGCGTCGCGATCCCCGACCTGCGCAGGCTGCTCAGCGACCAGCCGCTCAAGGAAAAGCTGTGGCTGCTGCTCATGCGCGCTCTCGCCGGGGCGGGCCGGCACGCCGAAGCGCTGGGCGCCTACGAGCAGGCGCGGTCCGTCATTGCCGACCAGCTCGGCGTGGATCCCGGACCCGAAATGCGGCAATTGTTCCGGGAGCTGCTTTCCGCGGACGTCAGGCAGCCGCCGGAGGCGGAGAAGCCGCCGTCCACCGGTGAGCGGCGAAGCAGGCCCGCGCCCGCCGCCGGACGGCGCGGCACCCAGCTCCCGGTCGCGGCGCAAGACGCTGGTTCTTCCGTGGCGCACCGTGACGCCGCAGGGCCACCCGCTTCCGCTCCCCCGGCCGGGAGCCAGGCCCATCAGCATCCCGCGGCCAGCGCGGCGCCAGGAGCGCCCGCCGTGCCCGGGGCCCCCGGCAGTATCGCCCTGGGCATCGTGGAGACGAGCGATGACGCCGCCGAAACCGTGCCGCCGCCGCCAGCCGTGCCGGCGCCGATGCAGCTGCCCGCTGACATCAACGACTTCACCGGCCGCGAGCTGCACGTCAGGCAGCTGTGCGACCTGCTGTCAGGCCGCCGTGCCGGCGACAATCCGGGCGCGGTACCGGTGGCCCTGGTCGCTGGGGCCGGCGGTCTGGGCAAGACCACCCTGGCGATCCATGCCGCGCACCGGATGCGCACCGAATACCCGGACGGCCAGCTGTATGTGGACCTGCTCGGCGCCGGTCCCCAGCCGCTGCCGCCGGGTGACGTGCTGGCCCGATTCCTGCGTGATCTCGGCGAGGAGGGTGCGCAGATTCCGGTCAGCGAGGAGGAACGGGCCGCGCTTTACCGGACGCGGCTCAACGGCCGGCGGACGCTCGTTCTGCTCGACAATGCGCACGATGCGGCTCAGGTGCGGCCGCTGCTGCCCGGCAGCGCATCCTGCGCAGTGATCGTGACCAGCCGCAGCCGCCTGTCCGATCTGGTTGGTGGCGGTCTCGTACATCTGGACGTACTCGACGACAGCGAGGCGCTCGCCCTGTTCAGCCGGATCGTCGGGACCGATCGAGCGGCGGCCGAACCGGATGCGACCGCCGAACTGCTGGTGGCCTGCGCCGGGCTGCCCCTCGCGATCAGGATCTGTGCCGCGCGGCTGGCCGCCCGTGACCACTGGACGATCCGCTGGCTCGCCGACCGGATCCGTGACCAGCACCGTCGGCTCGACGAGATGAGGGTCGGTGACCTGGCGGTTCGGGCCAGCTTCGAGGTCAGTTTCGCAAGCCTGCCGGCCGCGCTGGTGCCCGGTGGCGTCGCGCCGGCCGACGCGTTCCGGCTGCTTGGCCTGTGGGCAGGCCCGTCCATCGGGCTGGGTGCGGCAACTGCCCTGATCGGTGAGCCGGAGGATCGGGTCGCGGACGCCCTGGAGTTCCTCGTGGACGCGCACCTGCTGGAGTCGTCGGCTCCCGATTGCTATGGCTTCCACGACCTTCTCCGCGTCTATGCCGACGAGCGGGCCATGGCGGACGAGCCCGAGCAATCCCGGCGCGAGGCAGTGGCCCGGCTGCTTGCCTGGTATCTGCATATGGCCAGCGCCGCCGACACCCTCGTCGCGCCGCACCGCGAGCGGCCGTCCCTCGATCCGGCGCCGCCCGGCTGCGACCCGCTGAGCTTCATTGATGTCGCTGGCGCCCTGGCCTGGTGCGAGGCCGAGCGTGAGAACGTGGTCGCGGCCACCCAGCAGGCGGCCGACTACGGCCTCCACGACATCGCCTGGAAGCTGCCGGTCGCGGTGCTGGGCTCCTTCGACCGGCTCAGTTACCGGGCGGAGTGGATCTCCAGCCACCTCATCGCGCTGGCGAGCGCCCGGCAGGCGGGCGACCGGCGCGCCGAGGGGTGGACCCTCAACAACCTCGGCATGGTGTACAGCCAGCAACAGCGTATGGACGAGGCCATCAGCCGGTTCGAGGAGGCCCTGGAGATCCGCCGCGAGATAGGCGACCTGCGGGGGCAGGCCATCTCCACCATCAACATCGCCGATGCCAATCTGCGGCGCGGGCGGAGCACCGAGGCTCTTGGGCAGCTTGATCAAGCACTTTCGCTGCAGCGGGAAGCCGGTTACCGCTACGGGGAGGGCGCGGTGCTCACCGGCCTGGGGGAGGCGCACCTGGACCTCGGCCATCTCGATGAGGCGATCGACTACCTGCAGCAGGGCCGCGCAATCTTCGTCGAGATCAAGGCGCGGAACGGTGAAGATTACGTGCTGCACGCGCTGGCCCGGGCCTACCTCGAACTCGGCCGCACGCCAGAGGCCATCGTTGCTTATCAGGACGCCCTCACCATCCGCCGTTCCGTCGGAAGCAGGCAAAGCCAGGGATTGACCATGGTCTTTCTCGGACGCGCTCAGCTCCGGGCGGGAGACCTCGCCGAAGCGCGCCGATGCTGGGCCGGTGCGTACGCCATTTTCGATGAGCTCGGCGACGAGGAGCAGTTGGCTGAGGTGTCGTCCGAACTGGCTGGCCTCGGTGCGATGTCGGCCTGATGCCTTTTTCGCGAGCCATGTGTGCGTCTGTGATTACTGGACGTAGAGGTTAGGAGAGTGTCACTAGCGCGCCACAGGCAATTTCTGACGTGTTCGCGAGGGGGAACGATCAAACCGGGCTAATGTCGCCCTACGGGTCATTGGGTCGCCCTGACTCACGGGGGTCAGGGACTAGAAAGGGCGACGATTATGGGGAATCCTGAACCGCAGATGCAGGGCGAGGACCGTCCGCAGATGCAGGGCGAGGCCACTCCCGCCA
>PLRW01000216.1 GCA_003164955.1 Actinomycetota bacterium | reverse complement strand
TCGCTCACGTCCGCGAGCCTACGCCGGTCAGCACGGCAATGATCCGGGCTGGCGTCCAGCCGCCCGGTTGCCGAGGCTGATCATGACGCGATGGGACGGCACCAGGTTTCACCTGCGGCGCGGAGGCAGCCATTGTGATCGCCCTCTTCCGGGTACCAGGCCTGCTGTCACGCTGCCGCGGCAGGACCGGTAGCGGCCGGGCCGAATGTCCCGGCCGTCAATCCGTAAGTCATCAATCCCGCGGCGCTGCCCAGGCGCCGGGCGATCCCGGTCTGGCCGCAGGGCGTCATGCCATCGGCCATTCCTGCGGTGGCCAGGCGGGCCGTCATGCCAGTCGGCCCGGCTGGCCGGGACCATCTGCCCTACGGAGGTCTAGGCGGCAGGTCAATCCTGGCCGTGGTGGGCAAAAGGGACACTCTCCAGCCTGCCCTGGCGGCGGCCGGTGAGAGGAGGACGGCATGAGCACAGCAGGCCGGGCAGCGGCGCAACTGATGGCCCACGCTGCCCTGTTCACTATGGCGGCGATCGCCAGCCTGATACTCGTCGGCTGCGGCAGTACGGCCACCCCGACGCCGGCTACGGGCGCCAGCACCGCAAGTTCCCCCGCATCACCTGGCTCTGCGCCCGCGACGACCCAGGCACCGGCCACACCGGCCACACCGGCCACGCCGGGCGCGCCTGCCCGCACGACCGGCCTGCCTGCCGGGTACCTGCCGTTGTTCCCATTCGCCAGCCTCGCCGATGTGCGCGGCTGGCAGGCCAGCTACCAGTCCGGCGGCCATCAGCCGTGGCACCTGAGCCCTGTCATCACGGCCACCGCATTCGCCGCTTTCCTCGGCTACACCGATGTGACCCAGGTGGCCCATAGCGCGGTCAGCAACGGTGACGCGCACGTGGCGGTCGGCATCAAGCTGCCGAACGGCACCATCAGCACGGCCGCGATCATCCACCTGCTGCGATTCGGCTCCGGCCAGGACGCGCCCTGGGAAGTCGTCGGCACTGATGACACCACGTTCACGCTGGACAGGCCGGCCTACGGGAGCACGGTGTCCTCACCGCTGACGGCCGGCGGCAAGATCACCGGTGTCGATGAGAACATCCGGGTCACCGTACGCTGCCTCGCGGCGCAAGGACCGGCCGGAACCTACTGCTGCCAGGCGGCCGGCGGTACCAGCAGCCCATGGTCGGCCAGGGTGACGTTCCATGTCACACCCAGCACAGTGATCACGATCGCGGCCGCCACCGGCGGGCACGTCGCCGCCGTGGAACGGTTCGCCGTCACCGGTGCCCGCGCCCGCTGATCAGCAGACCTGGCCGGGTGGCCTAGGGGTGCAATTCCCCCGGGCCACCCGATCAGGATCCGCAAGTATTCGCAGGTGGCATAGGGTGACTGATTTTGACCCACAGGCTGACGGCCATGAAAGCCGCTGTTTACCACCAGCGGGGCGCCCCGGAGGTTCTGCGCTACGAGGACGTGCCTGATCCGGTGGCAGCACCGGGGGTGCTGGTCAGTGTTGAGGGCGGGAATCTGCTGCACCGCGCATCCGGAACGGACGCTGGCGGCGGTCCCCGTCATCGGTTACCCGTGCTCCGCCGCAGTGATCGCCGCCGGGAGCGAGGTGGTCCGGCCAGCATCGTCACCACCGCCGACACCTACACCAGCGTCCTGCCCGAGACCGCCCATCGCGCCGCGCAGGCCACCGCCGACATGATCATCAAGGCAGCCCGCGGCGCCCCAGGAACCTGTGGGGTGCCAGAAGCCTGCGTGTCCCTGTGAGCTGCGATAATGACCAGTATCAGCTGTAGGGCATCATGATCATTCGTGTCCTTGCGCCTGCTCTATCTCATCTTCGTCCGGCTCTGCGGCTGGCTGGTCTTGCTCGGCCGGTCATCGTCCTCCAAGGACGCCGAGCTGCTCGTGCTGCGGCACGAGGTCGCCGTGCTGAGCCGGGCCAATCCGCGGCCCCGGCTCGACTGGGCTGACCGCGCAGTGCTCGCCGCGCTGATCCGGCTCCTGCCGGGAAGGCTGCGAGCGCACCGGCTGGTCACCCCCGGCACCGTCCTGCGCTGGCACCGCCGCCTGGTCACCCGAAGGTGGACCTATCCACACCGGACGGGACGGCCGCCGGTCAGTGCTGAGATCGCCGCGCTGATCGAGCGGCTCGCCACCGAGAACGACGGCTGGGGGTACCAGCGGATCCAGGGCGAGCTGCTCAAGCTCGGCCACCGGGTCGGCGCGTCCACGATCCGCCGGATCCTCAAGGCCCTGAAGATTCCCCCAGCACCGGAACGGCGTACTGACACGACCTGGCGGAAGTTCCTGCACGCGCAAGCCGCGACGATGCTCGCGGTCGACTTCTTCCACGTGGACTGCGCGGTGACCCTGCAGCGCCTGTACTGCTTGTTCGTGATCGAGGCCGGCTCCCGGTATGTGCGGATCCTCGGTGTAACCGCGAACCCAGACGGGCCGTGGACCACTCAGCAGATCCGCAACTTCCTGATGGATCTGGGGGATCGCGCCGCAGACTTCCGGTACTTGGTCCGTGACCGGGCGGGGCAGTTCACCGAGGCATTCGACGCAGTGCTGGCCGACGCCGGTATCAAGGCTGTGAAGATCCCACCCCGGAGCCGCCAGCTCCGCCCGCCCCGGCCAGACCACCCTCCCGTTGACCTCTCCCAGGAGCGGATCAGGCGTCGGCCTGTCGTTGGCGGCCTCCTCAACGAGTACCAGCGAGCCGCCTAAAAGGCCAGGCCAACGCTGGTGGCCGAGTTCTGGAACCCCACAGGCTGCTGACCACCTATCAGGCGCCCTACCACGTGCAGAACGACTGGACCGGCCTGCAGATCGGGGTGTGTACCGGACCGGTGGCCGGCTGGGCGGAACTGTGGCCGCGCCTGAAGCACTACGGCTGAGCTGCCGGACATCGGGCCAGCGCGCGACAGCGCCGAACTGGCTGCCGCGCGGGCAGAGTTGTCCCATAGGCAGCCGGTTGTACCGATAAGGGCTGCGCCACGGTACCCGTATCGGAGCAGTAGCAATCCCCGTGTCAAGGGCGCCATGAGGATTGCGGAGTTAACTACGGGATACGATATACGGCACTGAACCCGTATGAACCCGTACGAGCCCAGCATACCGTACCAGGTGTTTGGCTGCGGGTACCGGATGTCGCCAGGCAGATGGGCATAACCGTACTTCGTCAAGACGTTGTCGGTCTGCGCCTCGCAGTCCTGCCCCGGGATGACGAACAACTGGTTGTTCTCGTTGCCGACCTCCGTTTGTGCTGATTTCACCCCGGACTGGTTGGTCGTGGTGAAATCGCCGCATCGGTAGGTGGTGTAAAAGCCCTTCGCGTGGTAGTACGTGGGCTTTCCGCTAATGCCCATCGCGTTCACGAACGCGCTGAACATCTGGTTCGTGCTTCCGGTTTGGTGCCAGGTTTTGCTGTAGTCGTTCAGCGGGAAGTTGATCGGACCTTCGTTGGCACCGTACTCCCAGGTGTCGAGTCCGTTCTGGAACGACAACAGGAAGGCCCAGCCGACGTGCCCGAAGGTGTTCCCGAGAATCTGCGCTCCGGACGGCGCGTTGAACACGCAGGCCACCTCGGGGTACGTTGTCGCGGTCCGCGCCTGTGCCGTGCCGGCGGAGGTCGCCAGCGCCGTTCCCGCGAGGAGTGGCACGCTCAGTGCGGCCGTGACGATTCGCATGTGCATAGTCATCTTCCTCTTCCACCTCCGGTATAGCAGCTTTACATAATTACCTTGCATTTATTTTCACTGCTCCCGGGCGGCACAGCCGCGACCGACTCCACTGAGTAGGCAGGTCAGCTGTTGCCGACCGCGCAGGGACCACCACAAGCGCAGGTCTTCTTCTCTGGTGCACATCTTGACCCCTCCTAAATCCATTGGCAGGGGCAGCGCCCGAAGGTGTAATCGCTCTTTTCAGCCTCGCGCCTGCACTAAGGGCGCGGCACCAGCCGCTTGCAGGCTCACGTTTCAGGCCCAGGGTGTCCATGGCACTTCGGCGCACGGTATCAGGACCTTGGTCCCCAACTGCCGTCTTGCAAGAGAGCACTAGAGGATCGAGCAGGCTTTTCGGCTTGTTGCGCTACGTAGTGGACCGGCGGCATCTAGCGCGAATGTCGGATAGTTGTCCGACACTCGACATTCAGTATCCGACATTCGGCCGACATCTCCGCCGGTATGAATGTCGGAGACATCTCATACCTAAGCAACTATCCGACATTCGACATTCGGGGGTGCAAAAGCCCAGGTCAGACCCGAATCCGTGAGTAAACCGGTGACACGGCGGCGCAAATGCCGATAGGTGCCCCTTTAACTTGGGATGATGATCGCTGCGAAGTAATGATCATCTCAGGCGGAGAGGCACCTACCTGGTGAAAAGGATACGCAGCGGGACGGGCTGATCGCGGCGGCAGCCGCGGATCGGCGCGCCGGATCGGTCGCTGACGCCGAACGCGGGCCTGGCCGTGATCACCGAGCTGTGCGGGCGGCTCGGCGTGATCGGTGCGCTGGATGCGGCGGTCGGCCCGATCAAGCAGCGCGAACGCGGGTTCGGGGCCGGGGATCTGCTGGCCGGGATCGCGGCGGCGCAACTGGCCGGGGAGGACTTCCTGACCGGGCTGGACCGCCAGCGCGCCGACGCGGCCGGGCAGCAGATCACGCCGGTGCCGGGGCTGGCGTCCACGACCGCGGCGGGCCTGGCCCGGCGGGTCACCCCTGGGCAGTGGCAGGCGGTGGAGACCGGCCTGGCGGCGGTGACCGGGCGGATGCTGGCGCTGCTGCCCGCGCCGCGGGCTGCGGCGCTGGCCGGCGGGCCGGTCACGATCGACCTGGACACCACGGACGTGGAGGTCTACGGGCCGAAGAAGCGGGGCGTGGCCTATAACTACCAGGGCCAGCGGGTCGGGCGGCCGCACGTGGCCAGCTGGGCCGAGACCGAGATTGTCCTGGCCGCTGACCTGGACGACGGCACCGATGACCCGCGCGCGACCGCGCCGGACCTGCTGCGCCGCGCCCTAGCCGCCCTGCCGGAGCCGGCGCGGGCTCCGGGCCGGGTGGCAATGCGCGCTGACGCCGACTATTTCGCCTGTGGGGTTCCAAAGTGTGTCCTGAGCGCGAGGAGGGGCCGATGTAGGACGGGTCCTTGATGCGGTGCTGTGCGGGAGATGAAGGATCTTGGCCCTTCGGAGTCGCCCTGCGGAGGGAGGCTTCAAACCGCCTCATGCTGCGTTGGCTGATTCCACAGAATGTTCTTCGTGATCGAGGTCGGCACCCGCCATGTCCATGTCCTGGGCGTGACCGCGCACCCGGACGACGCGTGGACCATCCAACAGGCGCGGAACCTGCTGATGGACTTGGGGGAGCGGGCGACCAGGTTCCGGTTCCTGATCCGGGACCGGGCCGGGCAGTTCATCGAGGCGTTCGACGCGGTGCTGCCGGGTGCGGGGATCGAGGTGGTGAAGATCCCGCCACAGAGTCCAAGAGCGAACGCCTATGCCGAGCGCTGGGTGCGCACCGTCCGGGCCGAGGTCACCGACCGGATGCTGACCGCCGGGCCGCGGCACCTGCAGTCGGTCTTGTACGAGTGCGCAGCACATTACAACCGGCATCGCCCGCACCGGGCACGGAATCTGCGGCCACCGGACTGCGGCGACGGCATCACAGCCTCGGTCGCCGACCTGGCGACGGCGCGGATACGAAGCCACGAAGTCCTCGGCGGCCTGATCCACGAGTACGAACAGGCCGCATGACCATCAGCGGCCAGGCGCGAAGTCGCAGGTTAAAGGCTATGACAGGGTTATGGAACCCTGCAAGCGGAGACGTTACGGCGCTCTAACGGGCTCTGCCGCCAGAGCCTGCCGTCACCGCGCGCGTGTCAGCATTCGAGCATGGGACAGGAACTTACGCATGTGCCGTGCCTTGAGTGCGGGACATCCGGCGATTCGGATCCCGAGCAGAGCCACTGGCAGTGCAGCAACTGCGGGAACGGTTTCTTCCTGCGACGCTGTACGGCGTGCTCCAGGGTCAGTTATGTCGACGGCTTGCAGGGATTTCACACGCCGTGGCCGTGCACCTGGTGCGGGCGGTACAACCAAGGCTTCAGCCAGAACAAGGACCCGGCTGCCGCAAGCGCGGCCGAGCTAGCCGCCGAAGTGCACCGCTACGGGCGTCCAGGCAGCCCGGCCGGACCGGACACCGGCGGCCGGGACCGGACACAGGCGCACGGCATGGCCGTGGCCGTGGCCGTGGGCCCGGCCAATCCGGACGCACGATCGCCGCGGCGCGGCCAGGTCCCCACCCCAACCACGGGCATCTGGCACTTCGTGCGGAAACGCGGCGTCCTTGCGGGTACGGCCGTCATGGTCGCGGTTGCCGCTGCGCTAGCAGCCCTCTTGGGGTCGCCGGATCATGGCGGAAGCAATAAGCCGCCGCTCCTAACTAAGGCGGCTCGGCCGACCTTACGGCAGACGTCGAGCGCCGCCATCATAGCCTGCGCCTCGGGTTCGATCGAGCTTATCGGTTCTTCCACTTTCGGCCCGGTCGTGCAGGCTGCGGCTAGCATTTATACGCGGCAGTGCCACGCTAGCATCAACGTGGTCTACGGTGACGTCGGCGGTAAAGCTATAGTCAGCGCCTATGGCGCGGCGACGGTGAATGCGGCAGTGCAAAGTAAGCCTGCGCAAGCCGGGTCAATGATCGCCATGTACAACGGAGTAACCTCCAGCGCCCCGTTTCTGACGCCCGACCCGCTGGGCGTGCTCGTTTTCTCCGTGGTCGCGCATACCGGTCTCTACTCCGGATCGGACATCAGCAGTAGTGAGCTGAAGCGGCTCTTCCTGCAGGGCGGCGAGCCGGGCAAGGTCGCGGCCGGCCGCCAGGCTGGCGCTGGGAGCCGTAGTACCCTCCTGGGCTTCCTCCAAGGGCAAGGACCAGGGCCGCAAGTTTCGGGCAACAGCTGCCCGCCCCCGGCGGGGAGTGCTGTTTGCACTGAATACAGCAATACGGAACTTCTCAGTTTCCTGAATGAAACGCGGAACGCGATCGGTTACGCGGAAGTTGACCAGGAATCCAACGGGCATCCCGCCGGCTATCCCGACGCTTCCGTGCTCAGCATCAACGGCATCGCGCCTACGTCGGCGAACGTTCGCAATGGCTTGTATAACTTCACGACAGTGGCCAACCTGTACATGCCCCCGCACCCATCCGCACTAGCCAAGAGCTTCTACCAGTACCTGCTGCAATATATTGCGGCGAATCAGTCGGGTGGCCTCATCACGTGCTCCGGTGTGCCGAAGAGGCTGGAGGCTAACTGCTAGGGCGCGGCGGTAAAGTACTGCCCGGACGCCCGCGCGGTCACCTGGCACGCCGAGCACCGCGTCCTGCTCAACGGAAACCGCAACGTTGCCCTCGGCGGTTAATACCACAACGGGTGCGCCCAGAGATCATGGAGATGATCGTCCAGATCGGCCACCATGCTCGCCAGCGGCGTGGCGCCGGGTCGTGCATCACCTGACATGCGGGTTAGATAAGCTGCGTCTGATAATCCGCCGTACCTGTCATGATCGCGGACCCAGGATGGCGGTTCACAGAAAGCCCTGAGGTCGCGCCATCACCCGCTGCTGACAACACCTCGCCTTTACTCCTGGGTTCCCGGCGGCGCCGGGGTGAGTTCCGCACCACGCAGCTCGATGCGGCCGTGGCCGGCCAGGGAGATGCCGAACCGGATGGCGGTGGCCTCGCCGGGGACGGGCAGCGTGACCTCATGCCAGGTCCAGTCGCTGCTGCCCGGGGCGGTCAGGCTGCTGCCATGGTGGAGCAGGGGGCGCTAACCGGCTCGTCCGGTGGCCTGCTCACGGCCAGGTGCAGCCCGGCCTGGCCGGCCTGTAGGGTTCCAAAACGGCGCATAAGCGGCTGACCTGTGGGTTTTCCTGCGGAGCTGGCCGTCTGGCTGACAGCATGGCGCGCTTGTGGCCGTACGGATCCTCTACCTGATGTTCGTCCGCCTAACCGGGTGGCTGGCGCTGCTTGCGCGCTCGTCGGCGTCGAAGGATGCCGAGCTGCTCGTGCTGCGCCAGGAGGTCGCGGTACTGCGGCGGCAGCACCCCCGGCCGAAGCTGGAGTGGGCCGACCGGGCGGTACTCGCCGCCCTGGCCCGGCTGCTGTCCAGGCCGCAGCGAGCGGCCCGGCTGGTCACGCCGGGCACGCTGCTGGCATGGCATAAGCGGCTGGTCCGCTGGCGGTGGACCTACCCGCACCGCAGTGGCAGGCCGCCTGTCGCCGCCGACGTCGCGGAGCTGATCGGGCAGATGGCGCGGGAGAACCCGCAGTGGGGCTACAAGCGGATCCAGGGCGAGCTGCTCGGCCTCGGCTACCGGGTCGGGGCGTCCACGGTACGGCGGGTGCTGAGGCGGCTGCGGATCCCGCCCGCCCCGCAGCGCGGCCACGCGACGTGGCGGCAGTTCCTGCGCGCCCAGGCAGAGACCATGCTGGCGTGCGACTTCTTCCATGTCGACTGCGCGGTGACACAGCACCGCTTGTACGTGTTTTTTGTGATGGAGGTCGGCACTCGTCATGTCCATGTCCTGGGCGTGACCGCGTACCCAGACGGCGCGTGGACCACCCAGCAGGCGCGGAACCTGCTGATGGACCTGGGGGAGCGGGCTGACCGGTTCCGGTTGCTGATCAGGGACCGGGCCGGGCAGTTCACTGGGGCGTTCGACGCGGTGCTGGCCGGTGCGGGGATCGAGGTGGCGCGGATCCCGCCGCGCAGCCCGAAGGCGAACGCCTACGCGGAGCGCTGGGTGCGGACCGTCCGGGCCGAGGTCACTGACCGAATGCTGATCATGGGGCCGCAGCACTTGCGGGTGGTCATGGACGAGTACGTCGCGCACTATAACCGGCATCGCCCGCACCGGGCCAGGAACCTGCGGCCGCCAGACGAAGGGGACGGCATCACGGCCCCGGTCACCGACCTGACGACGGCTGGGATACGACGCCTCGGGGTTCTCGGCGGGCTGATCCACGAGTACGAATGGGCGGCATGAAGATCATCGCCTGAACCGAAAATCTGCAGCTCAGAGGCCATAGGCGCAGTTATGGCACCCTACAGGGTAGAACGGGCGGATGCGAGGCCGGGTAGGACGGCCCGCGGTACTAGGTCCGGACAGGCGAGCTAACGTGGAGCCAACATGGGCCGGAAACGGCCTGCACGAGGG
>PLRW01000223.1 GCA_003164955.1 Actinomycetota bacterium | reverse complement strand
GGCGCGGAGCGCATGCGGGGGGTCCGGGGGGGTCGCCCCCGGGCCAGCACGGCGACTAGGATTCCGGTTCATCAGCCCCGAATGACCCGAACCGGAGCAGGCCGCCACGAACATGACCAGGAGGCTTGCGAGCCTGACCGCCACGGTGGCCGTGCTCACCGGGGCGCTGGTCACCGGGGCCGGGGTCCGGCAGGCCGTGCGCACGTCCCGGGCGCCCGCGCTGCTGACGGAGGGCATTGCGGCCAGCCCGTGCGCCCCGCAGGACGTGATCATCGTCCCGGCGCACCGCGAGGTCCGCTACGACGACGGCACGAGCACGCTGCTCACCGGCTCCGGGCCCGGCCCGGCCGGTGCCGCCGGGACCGGGCCGGCGAGCACCTGCGCCGCCGCCGGCGTGGCCGCGAGCCGGGGGTGGCTCGCGGCCGGGTCCGTTCCGGGAACGAATCCGGCGACGCGGTCCATGGCGCAGCGTGCGCTGCTGGACCTGCACCTGTCGACCCGGCCGGACGGCGCGGTCGTGGCGGGCTGGTACCCCGGCTGGGACTACGCCTGGCCGCGCGATTCGAGCTGGGTGGCGGTGGCCCTCGCGGTCACCGGCCACGACGCGGACGCCGTCCGGGTCCTGACGTTCCTGCAGCGGGAGCAGAGCCGGCACGGTACGTGGGCGGCGCGCTACCAGCCCGGCGGCGGCCCGGTCCGCGACGGCCGCCCGGTCGAACTGGACGCCGTTGGGTGGGTCCCCTGGGCGGTCTGGTCCTGGTACCAGGCCGGCCATCAGGCGAGCCGCCGGGCCGGCGATCGGGATTGGGCGCGCCAGGAGCTGAGCAGGCTCTGGCCGATGGTCAGCGCGGCGGCCGGCGCGGCCGAGCAGTCACTCAGCCCGGGTGGCCTGCCCGCCGCCGCCACCGATTACTGGGAGGACGGCACGCAGGTGACGCTGGGCACAGCCGCGCCCCTGCTCACGGGCCTGCGGGCGGCTTCGGACATCGCGAGTGCCCTCGGCCGGGCGCAGGCGGCCCAGCGCTGGGCGGACGACGCCGCCCGGCTGGCCACGGCGATCCAGGCTTCGTTCGGCTGCTATGGATTTAACCGGCTGCCGGATGACTCCTCCGGCCCCGATGCGTCGGTCACCTTTCTCGGGCCACCGTTCGGGCCGGGCGGCGCGGCCCTGGACCGCGCGGAGGATGCCGCCGAGCGCGGCCTGACGCTGCCCGGCGGCGGTTTGCTGCCCGGCGCGGACTGGCCGGGCAACACCACGATGGCGTGGACCGCGGAGACCGCCTTCTTCGCGCTGTTCGACGCCTCGACCGGCGAGAACGGCCGGGCGGCGGCCCTGCTGTCCTGGCTGGCCGCGCACCGCACGCCGCTGGGCGCTCTGCCCGAGCAGGTCACCGCCGCGGGCCAGCCCGCCTCCGTGGCGCCCTTGGCCTGGACCGACGCCGCGGTACTGCTGGCCCTGTCGGCGCAGGCGCATCGGCTGCCGGTGACCCCGGTGCCGCCGGGCGGCCAGCCCCCCGCCGCGGGCGGCTGCCTCCTGCCGCCGCTGAGCGTGGTCGGCCGCTGAACGGCACCGGGCGGCTGAACGGGACGGCTTCCGTTGACCCGGGCGTGGCGGCCGTTCACCTGGGCGAGCGGCTGCCGGGGCGGTGGTTAGTAGCCGTGGTGGTGCCGGTGGTACCACGCGCTGTTGCCGGGGCTGGGGCTGGCTGTGGGGCTGGCTGTGGGGCTGGTGGTGGCGGGCACGGTGGGGGCCGGTGAGGCGCTGGCGGCGGAGGCGGGTGCCGCGCCGGCCGCGGTGCCGCTGCTGTCCCAGGTGACGGAGAAGCTGCCACCGTTGGCGACCGCTGAGGGGGTAGCTTCGGTGACTCCGGCGGCGGAGACCATGGTCAGCCCGGCCGGGTTGGCGGTGCCCAGCGCCGCGTTGTTGATCATCGCGTCGGCGAAGTTCACCGTGCCGAAGTTGGACAGCGGCAGCACGCTGTTCGTGTCGCTCGGCGCCTCGGCGATGATCTCCGCCGAGCCGAGCTGAGCGGTCGTCGAGGTCTGGTCCGTGGTCTGGGTCCAGCCCTGCGTGTGGTCGCTCAGGGTCAGCGTGAACGCGCCGCCGCCGTTCGCGACAACCGACGCGCTCATCGTGTCGCCGGGCGCGACCGGGTTGTTGAAGAAGACCGGCGCGTTGGGGAACATCTCGAACCAGCCCTGGTAGATGGCCGCGCCATTGGTGCAGTCCGCCTCGGTGCCGGTCTGCTCGACCGACTGCGTGCCGTCGCCGTCGAGACCGACCCAGAAGCTGGAGAACGTCTGCTGCGCGCTGCAGGTCACGGCAGGCTCGGTCCAGGAGGATGACACGCTGGTGAAGGTGCCGGGCGTGCCCGCCTCCGCGTAACCCGACCAGTTCACGCTGGTCGCGGCGGTTGCGTTCGCGGCGGTGCCGCCGGCCTGACCGCCCGCGGAGCCGCCCGATCCGCTCCACCCATCCCAGCCGCCCGATCCGCCGGCGCTGGAGCCGCTTGCGGGGGTACCCTCCGCGCTCCGGCTGCCCGGTTCGGCACCCGCGGCGCTGCCGGGACCGGCCGCCATGGGGCCGCCGGGCCCCCCGCCGAGCCCAGCGGCCGACGAAACCGCACCCGTGTCGGCGGCGGCCCGGGCGGCGTGCCCGGAACTCGACGGCCTGGTCAGGACGGCTACCATCGCGAACGCAATACACCCGGCCGCCGCCAGGAGCCATAGACAGTTCCTGGCCTGCCGCCGCCGGGCGGCAACCATGCCGCCCCTTTGGATTGCCTGGTGCTTCACGGCCTCGAAAGCTCCCTTCTCCGATCGCCTTCTCGCCCGTATGCCCAGGTTTATCGTGCGCGGGTGGCCCGGCTGCCTGCCAGCAACACAGGGCTCCGTTAGACATCCTTAAGATCTGCGGGGAAACCCCGCGTGATGTTTAGTTACCTGGCCTTAACGTCGCCGGGTTAGGGTTCCGGCATGCTGATTTCGCCGCATGAGCAGGAACGGCTGCTGATCCACGTGGCCGCCGGCCTGGCTCGCGAGCGGCGCGCCCGGGGACTGCTGCTCAACTACCCCGAGGCGGTCGCGATCATCACGTCGTTCCTGCTGGAGGGGGCGCGCGACGGGCAGAGCGTCGCGGAGCTCATGCAGTCCGGGCGATCGGTACTCGGCCGGGCCGACGTCATGGAAGGCGTGCCGGAGATGCTGACGGAAGTTCAGGTCGAGGCCACCTTCCCGGACGGCACGAAGCTGGTCACGGTGCACGGGCCGATCACGTGATCCCCGGCGAGATCATCCCCGGCGAGGGGCCGGTGGTCCTCAACCCCGGACGGACGGCGATCACGCTGGTCGTGGCCAACACCGGCGACCGTCCCGTCCAGGTGGGCTCGCATTACCACTTCGCCCAGGCCAACCCGGCGCTGGCGTTCGACCGGGACGCCGCGTGGGGGCACCGGCTCAACATCGCCGCCGGGACCGCGGTCCGCTTCGAACCGGGCATCGAGCGCGAGGTCAGCCTGGTGCCGCTGGCGGGGGCGCAGGTGGTCCCGGGCCTCCGGCTGGGCGGGCGCCGGCTGGAGGGGGCGGCCGCGGCCGCTGACGGCTCTGGGGCTGACGGCTCTGGGGCTGACGGCTTTCCGGGCGGCGGCGTGGCGGCCGATGGCGCGGTCCTGGACGAGGCCACCAGCAAGGAGGAGCTCGATGACTGAGCTCAGCCGGTCCCGGTACGCGCTGCTGTACGGGCCGACCGCGGGCGACCGGGTCCGGCTCGCCGACACCGACCTGTTCATCGAGGTCGAGCAGGACCTCTGCGCGGGCGGGGACGAGGCGGTGTTCGGCGGCGGGAAGGTCATCCGCGAGTCGATGGGCCAGTCCCGCGCGACCCGCGCCGATGGGGCACCCGACCTGGTGATCACCGGCGCCGTGGTGCTGGATCACTGGGGCATCGTCAAGGCCGACGTCGGTATCAGGGACGGCCGGATCGTCGCGCTCGGCAAGGCCGGCAACCCCGACATCATGGACGGCGTGCACCCGGACCTGGTCATCGGGCCGTCCACCGAGATCATGGCCGGGAACGGGCTGATCCTCACGGCGGGCGGCATCGACTGCCACGTGCACCTCATCTGCCCGCAGCTCATGCCCGAGGCGATCGGCTCCGGCGTCACCACGGTCATCGGCGGCGGAACGGGCCCGGCCGAGGGCACCAAGGCCACCACGGTCACCCCGGGCGCGTGGAACCTGGCCCGGATGCTGGAGGCCACCGATGGCTGGCCGCTCAACGTGGTGCTCCTCGGCAAGGGCAACACGGTGTCGGAAGAAGCGCTGTGGGAGCAGCTGCGGGCCGGGGCGTCCGGCTTCAAGCTGCACGAGGACTGGGGCTCGACCCCGGCCGCCATCGACGCCTGCCTGCGGGTCTGCCAGGAGGCCGGGGTGCAGGCGGCGCTGCATACGGACACGCTGAACGAAGCCGGGTTCGTGGAGGACACGCTGGCCGCCATCGCCGGGCGGCCCATTCACGCCTACCACACCGAGGGCGCGGGCGGCGGGCACGCCCCGGACATCATCACCGTGGCGGGCCAGCCGAACATCCTGCCGTCCTCGACCAATCCGACCCGGCCGCACACGGTCAACACGGTGGACGAGCACCTCGACATGCTGATGGTGTGCCACCACCTCAACCCGGCCGTGCCGGAGGACCTGTCCTTCGCCGAGAGCCGGATCCGGCCATCGACGATCGCCGCCGAGGACATCCTGCACGACATGGGAGCCATCTCCATGATCGGCTCGGACTCCCAGGCCATGGGGCGTGTCGGCGAGGTCATCATCCGGACCTGGCAGACCGCGCACGTGATGAAGCGGCGGCGCGGGCCCGCACCCGGCGACGGGGCCTCCGACAACCTGCGGGCCCGGCGGTACGTTGCCAAATACACGATCTGCCCGGCCATCGCGCACGGCCTGGACGACCAGATCGGGTCAGTCGAGGTGGGAAAGCTCGCCGACCTGGTGCTGTGGCAGCCGGCGTTCTTCGGGGTCCGGCCGCACGCCGTGCTCAAGGGCGGCTTTGCCGCGTGGGCGGCCATGGGCGACGCGAACGCCTCGATCCCCACGCCGCAGCCGATGCTCCCCCGGCCGATGTGGGGCGCGGCCCCGGCGGCGGCGGGGGCGACGTCGGTGTCGTTCGTTTCGGAACTGGCCCTCGAGAACGGCCTGGCCGAACGACTGGGCCTCGTCCGCGACCTCGTCCCGGTGGCCGACGTCTCGGGCCGGGGCAAGTCCGACATGATCAATAATGACGCACTGCCCGATATCCGGGTCGAGCCGGACACGTTCACGGTGCGGATTGACGGTGAGGTCATCGAGGAGGCCCCCGCGGCGGAACTCCCCATGGCCCAGCGCTACTTCCTGTTCTGATGACGCTTCTCCCGGTCCCGCCTGGCACCCCGGAGCCGGTCCCGGCGGGCACCCCGGAGCCGGTCCCGGCGGAAAAGTGCGCGATTGCTGCTGGGGGGGCAGCACTAAGGGCACCCATTCGGGGTGAGGACGCGGGAGGAGCCCGGGGAGCGGACACAGGGAAGGGCCCCGATACCGGGAAGCGGCCGGACACGGGGAAACGCCCCGACACGGGGCGGGGACCCGACGTGGGGAAGGGCCCGGACACCGGGAAACGCCCGGACTTCGGACCGGGGCCTGACACCGGAAAGCGACCCGACACGGGAAAAAGCCCTGAGACAGGCAAGGGCCCGGACATAGGGAAACGCCCAGACATAGGGAAACGCCCGGACACGGGGAAACGCCCCGATACCGGGAAACGCCCGGCCACGGGGAAACGCCCCGATACCGAGAAGAGCCC
>PLRW01000357.1 GCA_003164955.1 Actinomycetota bacterium | reverse complement strand
GCGCCGGCGGCGCCATCCAGCCCGCCCTGCTCCCCCCGTTCTGGCGGGCCATCAGCTCGGCCCTGCCCAACGGCGCCGCCGTCGACAGCGTGCGCCGCATCATCTACTTCGGCGCCGCCGGCATCGGCGGCCACCTGATCGTCCTCGCCAGCTACGCCGCCGGGGGGCTCATCATCGCCATCATCGGGGCCATCATCAAACAGCACTTCCGTGATGCAAGATCCCGGGCGTGATCGTCCGGAAAGCCTGTGTTGCCATGTTCCGACTCCATCGGCTGGTTCGTTAAGTGCTCCAAGGTCGCGGAGGAGCCGGCCGGCCCAAGACCGGCCGCCCTGGTCAGGAGTCGTAGGGCAAGAGGGTGAAGTATTCAGCTCCCCAGAGCGGCTGAAGCCGCCGGAAGTGCCGCTGGTCAAGCGTGCACAGCCGGGTTGTACGGTAGCGGTCGGCGAGGACCACGTTCGCCGCATCGGTGATTCCGATGTAGTTGCTGTCATCGGAGCTGCGGTTGATGACATCCAGGGCAGCCGCATGGTCGTCCGCAGTCCATTCCGGCAGTTCGTAAGCCTCGGCGGCCACATCTGCGGCGAACTGGCGGGCGGCAGGGGCGCCGAGCCTGGTGTAAAGCATGTAGTCGGCCTCCGCGACGACCATCGGGGAGACGACCAGCGGACCTTCCGCCGCGGCGAGGGCAGCGGCGATCGCCTCGTGCTCGGCGTACGCCTCGTCGAGACTCGCCAGGACGGCGCTGGTGTCAACGACGATTGCTGTCATCGCCGAAGCCGCTGGCAAGCTGAGCGTCGATCTCCTCAGCGCTGAGTGGCCGGTCGCTCCGGAACCCGCCAGTGGTGGGCCGCGGTCGTGGTGCCCGCTCGCTGACCAGCTTGTCGATCTCCTGCGCAAGAGTGACACCATCGGCGGCTGCCAGCCGGTGCAGGCGGTCCCTTGTGGCCTTCGGCACCTTGATGGTCGTCATAGTCATACCGCCCAGTATACCGAAACGCCCGGTGGCCGGTACCTGTAGACGGCCATGCCTGACCCGCCACGAGCGCACGAGCCGGGCTCCCGGCCAAGGTCAAGCCCGCAGGGCAGATACGATTCGTCCACTCACATGGAAGTTACGGCCCGACGCCCCGACGAGAGTGGCTGACTCCTGTCAGACGGATCGACAAAGTGGGAGGGCGGCGGCGCCGGACAGTACCTCGTCCGGATCGCGCAGATCGGCCCAGACCACGTCGGTGCCGTCGTTCTTGGCTGTGCGTTCGGGCTGGCCTGCCTGGCGCTGTGGGCAACCGGCTATGCGGTCCCCGCCATAGCACTGCTCGTGTTCTGCACGGGCATTAACGGGCTGGCGGAGCTGCCAGCGATACGCGCCCTGCAAGCCTCCGGGGGTAACTGACGCCATGACGACGCTGATCCGGCCGGTCACCGCATCGGAGGCCGTGGATTACCGGAATCCCGCTCCCCGGGCGGCCCGATCCAGTCATGTCGCCTCCTCGAAAAAGCCCGCTGGTCTAGATAATGCCATCCGTGGGGCGCGCGGCAGAAAACAACCGCGCGGCAGACTCGCACTGGATAGCGGATCTCAGTGGATGGTGGAGAGGCCGCCGTCGACGGGGATGGTGGCGGCGGTGACGTAGGAGGCGGCGTCGGAGAGCAGGAAAACGGTGACGGCCGCGATGTCCCATGCGGTGCCTTGCCGTCCGAGCGGGATGGGGATGGCGGCGCGCTCGGGGCGGAACTGGGTGGCGAGCCGACCGAGGCTGGTGTCGATGAGTCCGGGCATGACGATGTTGACCCGGATTCGGCGCGGCGCGTATTCCTTGGCGGCGTATGCGCAGAGACCTTCGAGGGCGGCTTTGCTGGTGGTGTAGGCGGGGATGTCGGTGGTGCTGACGACTCGGGCGGCGATGGAGGAGGTCAGAGTGATCGCGCTGCCGGGTTCGAGGATGGTGACGGCGGCCTGCAGGGCCAGGAAGTGTGCCCTGACGTTGACGGCCATGACCCGGTCCCAGTCGGCGGAGGTGGTCTCGGTGAGGCCGAGCCCTGCCGCGATGCCGGTGTTGAGCACCAAGGCGTCCAGGCCGGCCAGCGCGGTGGCTGCGTCGGTGAGGATCCGGGCTGCGTCGCTGGGGTCGGAGGCGTCACCGGCGATGGCGTGCGCAGTGCCGCCCTCGGAGGTGATGCGGTCGACGGTAGCTTGGGCGGCGTCGCGGTCGAGGTCTGCGACGGCGGCGACCGCGCCCTCGCGGGCGGCCAGGATGCTGATGGCCCGGCCGATACCGGTCGGCGGTTCGGTCTGACCGTAGGTCTGCTGGCCGCCGCCCACGACGAGCAGCCGGCGGCCTGCCAGTAGCCCGTGGCCGGGGGCGGCGCCGGTGGCGGCATCGGGCAGGTAGGGCGCGGGCAGGCTGGAGCCGGGGGTCACAGCTCGTCCTTGGCCGCTTCCACGACTGCCATCTGGGCAGGCGGGTCGAGGTCGAGATCGACGGCGGCGGCCAGGAGCGCGACGCCGAGGTAGTAGCCGACGACCAGCAACACCTCGACGGTCTCCTGGTCATTGAGACGCCGGCGCAGCAGGTCGAAACCGGCGGCGTTCGTGGTGTGCGTACGGACCAGGTCGTCGACAACTCGCAGGATGGGCGCGTAGTCGCCGAGGGATGGCGAGTCGAGATGGCCTGCAACCACGGCGGTTACCTGGGGTGCCGGTAGGCCGACGCCGCCGGCGATGGCCTGGTGCTGGATGCGTTCGTAGTCGCTGCCGGAGGAGGTGGCGACCTGCAGGATGACCAGCTCTCGCAGCACCGGATCTAGCGACAGTGAGGACAGCAGGGTGCCGCCGAGGGTGAGCCAGGGCACCAGGGTAGTCTGCGCGTGCCCGACGATGCGGAACAGGTTCAGGTCAGGCAGCACTCGCAGGGTGTCGCGGACCGCGTCCGGTGCGCGGGCTGGGTCGACATACGGCAGTCTCGTCATGTGGTCTCCAAGGCAGAGTGTGTCAGATTTTTTTGTGCGCGGGGCTTTTCGCTGTCCAGTACCGGATGTTTATCCGGTGTCTTTTGTTCGCACTATCTGATGCCGTGATGCCCGGTTTGCGGGCCGCCTCGATTGAATCGGACTTACCGTGCCTATTGCGGGCTGATGCGGCGTGTCCTGGTTTCTGTGGCGTCTTATGTTATCCCGGGCGCCTGCTGCCTGATCTTCCGCGGATCGTGTGGCGGCCATTCCCGTCTGTCATTAAATTTAGCAGATGGTAATGACGGGGCAGGGCGGCACGCCGTGCCATTTCCTGGGGAGGTACCTTCTAGCGCATGT
>PLRW01000134.1 GCA_003164955.1 Actinomycetota bacterium | reverse complement strand
AGGGGGTGGTAGGTGGTCTGGCCGGTTCCGCGTACGTACAGGTCGCCCACGGGGATGGCGGCGGCGGGTCCGGCGAGCGTGGGGGCGGAAGGCTGGACGGTGACGCTGTAGCCGGTGGGGTTGTTGGTGCCGACGGTCATGGTCACGGCGGCGGTCTGCTGTGCGCGGCCGCCGGGCGGCCCGGCGAGGATGAACGTGCTGGACGGGGCGCTCAGGCTGATTGATACCGGGGCGACGGGGACGCTGGCGGTGCAGCGGGTGCCGGCGGAGCCGGGCGTGCAGTTGCTGCCGACGGTGGCGGAGGTGACGGTGCTGGTGAGGGCTGGGGCGCTGGTGGCGGACAGCGCCCCGTTGCCGGTGCCGGGATCGCTGACCGTCACCGAGAAGGTGACGGTCGCCGCCGCCCCCGCCGCGAGGTCTCCGGTCCAGGTCAGGTCCGGGCCGGCGAACCACACCGCCCCCGCCGTCGCCGCCACATCACCGTTGTAGACGGCATCGTCCAGGACCCCGGCCAGCGCGTCCGTGAACGTCACCGCGGTGAACGGGGTCGTGCCGGTATTGGTGACGGTGACGGTGAAATTGACCGTGCCGCCCGGCACCACCGGCGACGGGCCCGCGCGCGCCACGATGACCAGTGGGCCCGCCCCGACCACCAGCGTCACCGCCTCGGTCGCCGTCATCCCGGCCGCATCGCTCACCTGCACCGTGAACGCCGAGCTGCCCATCGCGGTCGGGGTGCCGGACAGCACCCCCATCGAGGCGTTCAGCGTCATCCCGGCCGGCAGGGTCCCCGCGCTCACCGACCACGTGAACGGCCCGGTCCCCCCGCCCACGGTCAGCGCGTCACCGTAGGCCACGCCCACCGCCCCGGCCGGCGGTGCCGGGAAAGACAGCAGTGGCCCGGCCATCACGGTGATCGAGGTCGCCTCGGTCGCGGTCTGGCCGTTGGCGTCGGTCACCAGCACCGTGAAGCTCGCGGTCCCCACCGCCGCCGCGGCCGGCGTCCCGGCCAGCACCCCGCTCGACGCATTCAGCGTGACCCCGGCCGGCGGCGCCCCCGCACTCACCGACCACGCGAATGGCCCAGTCCCTCCGCCCACGGTCAGCGCGTCACGGTAAACCACGCCCACCTCACCGGCCGGCGGCGGCGGGTAACCCAGCGCCGGTCCCGCGGCAATCGCCAGGCTCGTCGCCTCAGTCGCGGACCGGCCGTTGGCGTCGGTCACCAGCACCGTGAACCTCGCCGTCCCCACCGCGGCCACGGCCGGTGTCCCGGCCAGCACCCCGCTCGACGCATTCAGCGTGACCCCGACCGCCAAGGACCCCGCCCACACCGACCACGCGAACGGCCCGGTCCCCCCCGGCATGGTCAGCGTGTCCCGGTAGGCCACACCCACCTCACCGGCCGGCGGCGCCGGGCACGACGGCACCGGGCCAGGGACGGCAGCGGTGAGGCGGAGCCTGCCCGGACCCTGCTTGTCTGTGGCGTTCGGGAAGATGGCCTGCCGGTGGGAAATGGCGTGGCCCGCGGCGGTCAGGCAGGTGGCGCTGGTCCCGGCCGGTGCCGCGGGGAGCGGCACCGATCCGGCCGGGCCGTCCGGGGCGCTGCCGGGGAACGGCCGGCTGAATGGCACCCGCCCCGACGCGGAAGCGCCCGTCGCGGACGTCGTCATCCCGGCGGCGACCGTGCCGATCAGCAGCATGACCGCCGCGGTGCGCGACATCATCGGTCGGGCGGAGCGGGGAAAAGACATCCTTTGCCTCTTGCCCAGGTGTACCGGCTGGACAGCCCGGATGCGGAGTGATCTCTGGCCGGCTGTTTCTCCTGCTGGGGCCGAGATCCTGATCGTGGAGCCGTACAGATATTAACTCAGTGCACTGAAAATATCACTCTCCGTATTTTAGGAAATCCGGCGCCCGGCGTACCTGCCGGCCGGGAGGAGGGCGGGTGACCGCACGATCGCGCCGGCGCGGTAATGCCAGATCAGCCTCCCCGCGCAGTCCCAGCGGGTACGGCACGCCGCGCCCATCGTGCCGGGCGCACCCTCAGGGACGAGCGGAAGACCTGGCTGCGGCACAGAAAATTACCGCCCCAGGCCCGCATGGGACCCGGTTCTGGTGACCGGGCGGAGAAATACCCCCTCTGTCTCTTACTTTAAGTAATTAGCCGGTAACATCATGTCATTGTGTCGCCCGCCGGCGCGAGAAGTCTCGCGGTAGGCACCGCGAGACTGATCAGCATCGGGGGAATTCCCATGCCAGGCAGCAAGTCCCATCAGGCGCACGCGAAAGCCCGGAGCCCTCGCCGCCGCATCTTCACCGGAGCGGTTGCCGTCGCCGGCAGCACCGGCCTCGCCGCAGCGGTCCTGCTGCCCTCCGGCACCGCCCTGGCCGCTTACCAGCAGGGCCCGACCTCGGACACGGCTAGTTCGACAATTGCCACTGTCAACGTCAGCACGGCCATCGGGGTGAGCGCTGTCACCCCGCAGGCCAGTTGGACCGCGCCCTTCGTGCCAGGCGACACGCCGCCGCCGCTAACCAGCGCGGTGACCCTCGTCGTGTTCACCAACAACACCACGGGTTACAACGTGACCGTGGTGGCCCTGAGCAACTTGACCAACCAGAACGACGGCGACACGATCCCGGCGGCCGACCTGTCCGTCCAGAACACCGCCGGCACCAACTCCCAGAACACCACCGACCTCGGCTACATGCCAATATCGACCACTACGGCGATACCGGTGTACGGCCAGGCCATGCCGTCCGCCGGCGATGGCAACACCATCACCGAAAACTGGGAGTTCAACCAGCCGATCCCGTCGGATGTGACGGACGGTACCTATTCGCTCACGCTCAACTTCGTCGCCTCCGGCAACATCACGTAAGGCCGTAGCCACCGCGAGACTGATCAGCATCAGGGGAATCCCATGCAGGAAACCAAGTCCCATCAGGCGCACGCGAAGGCCCGGAGCCCCCGCCGCCGCATCCTCACCGGAGCGGTTGCCGTCGCCGGCAGCGCCGGCCTCGCCGCAGCGGTCCTGCTGCCCGCCGGCCCGGCCCTGGCCGCTTACCAGGCCAAAGCAGATACTAATCCGCAGGTCAGTACTAATACGCAGATCAGTATCGTCATCGGCTCGGCCATTTCGCTGAGCGCTGTCACCCCGTCGTTCAGTTTCAACGGGACCGGGACCGCGCCCCTCGGGCCAGGCGACACGCCGGCGCCGGTAATCGGCGCGGTGACCATGAACGTTTATACCGACAACACCACGGGTTACAACGTGACCGCGGAGGCCCTGAGCGACTTGGCCGCTCCGTCACCGGACACGGAGACGATCCCCGCGATCGACCTGTCCGTCGAGGATACCGATACCGCCAACACCCTCCGCGATAACAGCGCCTACCAGCCACTGGACGCGGCCGGGACGGAGACACCCGTCTACAGCCAGACGGGGCAGTCCGCGGACGGCGGCGATCTCCTCACCGAAAACTGGGAATTCAACCAGCCGATCCCGCTCGTGATGAGCGGTACCTATTCGACCACGATCGACTTCCTCGCCTCTAACAACCCCACGTAAGGACGCGGACGCCACGCCGTAGTGAAAGGGACGCCACGCCGTAGTGAAAGGAGTGCATGTGCCGCGCCGGCCCGGGACGTTCCCAGGAGGCCACCTCCGTCACGGAGGTGGCCTCCTGCACGCGATGTACGTCCCCCTGCTCGCCGGGATCCTGAGCATCGCCGCCGGTCCCGCCACCGCCGCCCAGGCATCTTCGAACCCCGGGACCGGCGTCCCGCACGGCAAGGGCGTCGCCATGCTGATCACCCCGTCGACCTTGGACATCCCGGCCGCCCACGTAGCCCGGACCCAGCGGCTCGAGATCGAGAACAGGGGGAGCGTCACCCTCAATGTGCACGTCGGGCTGCAGACACTGACCCAGAACA
>PLRW01000138.1:42526-63731 GCA_003164955.1 Actinomycetota bacterium | reverse complement strand
GGGCGGGGCCAAACCGAGGGCGGGGGTGGGGAACTGAGGGCCGGACAAGGGGCGGGGCCGGCCCGGTCAGCGGGCCAGGATCTCGGGGCGCGCGGCGACCATGCGGCCCTCGCGCCAGACGGCGGCGGTCAGCGGCACGCCGGGCCGGTACGCCAGGTACGTGTGCGACGGGGCGTCCAGCATCACCAGGTCGGCCCGCGCGCCGACGCCGAGGTGCCCCACGTCGGCCCGCCGCAGGGCGATGGCGCCGCCGGCGGTGGCCGACCAGACCGCCTCCTGCGTGGTCATGCCCATCTCCCGCACGGCGAGCGCCACGCAGAGCGCCATGCTGGAGGTAAAGCAGGAGCCCGGGTTGCAGTCCGTGGCGATGGCGACGGTCACGCCCGCGCCGAGCAGCCGCCGCGCGTCCGGGTACGGCTGGCGGCAGGAGAACTCGACCCCGGGCAGCAGCGTGGCGACGGTGCCAGAGGAGGCGAGCAGGTCAACGTCCGCGCTGGTCAGGTGGGTACAGTGGTCGGCCGAGGCGGCACCGGCCTGCACCGCGACCCGGACACCGGGGCCGGGCCCGAGCTGGTTGGCGTGCACGCGCGGGAGCAGGCCCCGGGCCCGCCCGGCGGCCAGCACGGCCGTGGCCTCGTCCGCGCCGAACGCACCCTCCTCGCAGAACACGTCGATCCACCGGGCGTGCGGGGCGCAGGCGTCCAGCATTTTCCCGCACACCAGGTCCAGGTATCCCGCGGGATCGCGGGAGTACTCGGGCGGTACGACGTGCGCACCCAGGAACGTGACCTCGGGGGTGATCTCGGCCGCGAGCATCAGGCTGCGCGCCTCGTCGCGCACCGTCAGCCCGTAGCCGGACTTGCACTCCAGCGTCGTCGTGCCCTGGCGGAGCATCTCGTCGGCCAGGCGGCGCAGGCCGGCCCGGAGGGTGACGTCCGAGGCGGCCCGCGTCGCCGCGACGGTCGAGACGATACCGCCCGCCGTGTAGGGCTGGCCGGCCATCCGGGCCGCGAACTCGGCCCCGCGCTCACCGGCGAAGACGAGGTGGGCGTGCGAATCGACGTACCCGGGCAGCACGGCGCGCCCGCGCGCGTCGACGATGTCGTCAGCGGCGGGTGCCCGGCCCGCGGCACCGGTCCAGGCGATGCGGCCGCCGTCGATGACCACCGCCGCGCCGGTGATGGCGGTGAACTCGCCCGGGTACTCGCCCGGGTACTTCCCCGGGCCGCCGGGGGCGGGATCGCCCACCGGGGCGTTCGTCACCAGCTCCCCGATGTTCGTGATCAGCGTGCTCATGCGCCCCTCACTCCGGGGACGCCAGCACGGAACGGATCGCCGCGGCCAGCTCGGCCGGAACATCCTCCACCAGCAGGTGGCGTCCATCGCGGACCACGTCCCGGCCGCCGGTCACCACGTGCCGGACATCGGACGAGGTGGCCGCGAACACCACGCTGGCCAGGACGGCTTCATCCGCACTGGCGGGGTCCACGCCGGCCAGCCCCGCCCCGGCCAGCCGCGGGCTGTCCAGGCCGATGGTGACGAGGTCGGCCAGCGCGCCGGGCGTGATCTCCCCGGCGTCAGGCCAGCCCAGGCAGGCGTGACCGGCCACGGTCGCGGCCCGGGCCAGCTCGTCCGCGGTGAAGTGGACCCGCCGCCGGCTGGCCAGCCGCTGGGTCAGTTCCAGCCAGCGCGCCTCGGCCAGCAGATCGATCACCGCGTTGCTGTCGCTGCCCAGGCTGATCGGGCAGCCCGCCGCGGCGAGCGCGCGGGCCGGCCCGATCCCGTCGGCGAGATCCGCCTCGGTGGTCGGGCAGAGGCAGCAGGAGGTCTGCGACGCCCCGAGCACGTCGATGTCCTCGCGCAGCAGATGGGTGGCGTGCACCACGGTGCTGCGCGGGCCGAGCACCCCCGCCTCGTACAGCACCTGGGCCGGGGTGCGCCCGTACGCGGCCAGGCTGTCGGCGTTCTCGGCCGGCTGCTCGGACAGGTGCGCGTGCACGGGGGCGCCGAACTTGTGCGACCAGCCCATGACCTCGTGCATCTGGCTCGGCGGAACCGCCCGGACCGAATGGATCGCCGCGCCGGCCCGCGCTTGCGGGCTGAGCATCCCGCGGGAGTCGGCGCCCAGGCCGGCCGCCCGTTCCGCCCACCGGACGGCGTCCCCGTCGCCGAATCTGAGCTGCACGTCCCGCAGCGGTTTCGGGGTCCCGTCCCGGCGCAGGCCGGCCGACAGGTAGCAGGTGTCGAGCAGCGTGATCCGCAGCCCGGCGTCCGCCGCGGCGCGCAGCAGGACCCGCCCCATCTCGTTCGGGTCGGCGTAGGGCACGCCGCCCGGGCCATGGTGCAGGTAGTGGAACTCACCCACGCAGGTGATCCCGGCCAGCGCCATCTCGGCGTAGACGGCGCGGGCGAGAGCGTAGTAGCTGCCGGGGTTCAGCACGGCCGCGAGCCGGTACATCTGGTCGCGCCACGTCCAGAACGTGCCCTGGTCGGCCTCTACCGCGCCGCGCAGTCCCCGGTGGAAGGCGTGTGAGTGGGCGTTGGCCAGGCCGGGGAGCGTGAGCCCGCGCAGAGTGACCGTGCCGGCCGGCACGGTGCCCTGCTCCACCCCGGGCGTGACGGCGGTGAACCGGTCCCCGGCGGCCTCGATCAGTACGTCACGCTGTACCCCGCTACCGGGCAGCCAGGCGAGCTCCGCGTGCCAGCGGCGTGTCCCGCCCGCGTCGTCCGGACCGCCATCCCCCAGCCGTCCGGGGTCAGGCGCGGCGGCGGGCCAGTCCGCGCCCGGCGCGGGCGGCGCGTGCCCGGACCGGCCCGGACCGGCCGCGGCGGGGCCGCGGGGAGCGTGCCCGGCACGCCCGGGTCCCTTCATCGCGCGGGTGCGGCCGGCGCCATCGGGATCTGCACGCCGCGGCTGGCCGCGACCTTCTCCGCCGCCTCGTAGCCCGCGTCCGCGTGCCTCATCACGCCCATCCCCGGGTCGTTGGTCAGGACCCGTTCCAGCTTGGCCGCGGCCAGATCCGTGCCGTCGGCCACGCATACCTGGCCGGCGTGGATGGACCGGCCGATGCCGACGCCGCCGCCGTGGTGGACGCTGACCCACGACGCGCCGGACGCGGTGTTGACGAGGGCGTTCAGGATCGGCCAGTCCGCGATCGCGTCCGACCCGTCCGCCATGGCTTCGGTCTCCCGGTACGGCGAGGCGACCGACCCGCAGTCCAGATGATCGCGGCCGAGCACGATCGGCGCGCTGACGTCCCCCCGCCGGACCAGTTCGTTGAAGCGGACGCCGGCCAGGTTCCGTTCGCCGTAACCGAGCCAGCAGATCCGGGCCGGCAGTCCCTGGAAGTGGACCTTCTCCTGGGCCATCCGGATCCACCGGGCGAGCGGCTCGTTGTCCGGGAACAGCTCGAGGACCGCGGCGTCCGTGGCCGCGATGTCCTGCGGATCGCCGGACAGGGCGGCCCACCGGAACGGCCCCTTGCCCTCGCAGAACAGCGGCCGGATGTAGGCCGGCACGAAGCCGGGAAAGTCGAAGGCCCGGGTGTAGCCCGCGGTCTGCGCTTCGCCGCGGATGGAGTTGCCGTAGTCGAAGACCTCGGCGCCGGCATCCATGAAGCCGACCATGGCCGCCACGTGCACGGCCATCGACTCCTGGGCGCGCCGGGTGAACCCGGCCGGATCCTCCGCGCGCAGCGCCTCCATATCCTCGAAGGCGACTCCGCGTGGCAGGTAGGTCAGCGGGTCGTGCGCCGAGGTCTGGTCGGTGACGACGTCGGCGGGGAAGCTCATCTCCAGCAGTTCCGGCAGGACGTCCGCCGCGTTGCCGAGCAGACCGATGGACAGCGGCCGGCCCGCGTCCCGCGCCGCGATCGCGCGGCGCACCGCGTCGTCGAGACCGTCCGCGGCCTCGTCGAGGTAGCCCTGCTCGATCCGGCGGCTGATCCGCGTCGGGTCGCAGTCCACGCAGATGGCCACGCCGCCGTTCATGGTCACGGCGAGCGGCTGCGCGCCGCCCATCCCGCCCAGGCCGGCGGTGAGGGTGATCGTCCCGGCGAGGGTCCCGCCGAACCGCTTCGCCGCGACCGCCGCGAAGGTCTCATAGGTGCCCTGCAGGATGCCCTGCGTGCCGATGTAGATCCACGAACCCGCGGTCATCTGCCCGTACATGGTCAGCCCGAGGGCTTCCAGGCGGCGGAACTCCGGCCAGGTGGCCCACTCGGGCACCAGCAGCGAGTTGGCGATCAGCACCCGGGGCGCCCATTCGTGCGTGCGCACGATCCCGACCGGCTTGCCGGACTGAACGAGCAGGGTCTCATCACCGGCCAGGCCCTGCAGGGACGCCACGATCGCGTCGTAGGCGGACCAGCTGCGCGCCGCCCGCCCGGAGCCGCCGTAGACGATGAGCTGGTCCGGATGCTCGGCGACCTCAGGATCGAGGTTGTTCATCAGCATCCGCATGGCGGCTTCCTGCGGCCACCCCTGGCAGGTGAGCGCCGTCCCGCGCGGGGCGCGGACCGGGCGCGGGCCCGCTCCTGGCCCAGTCGATTCACTGTGCATGATCCATCATTGCCCGTCCGGGCCAGGAGCGTACCGTTACGCGCGTATCTGGTTTGCGCCCGGACGCGTTACTTCAGGCCCTCCTGGGAGAGGAAGCCGCTGGCCACCGACGTGTAGCTGGCGTGATCGATCACCAGGGCCTTGTCCATCTGCAGCAGGGCGTCGGTGGTCAGCACCGCGTCGACCGCGTTGAGCGTGCTGACGATGGTCGAGTTGACGCCCTTCTTGTACACGAGCGGCGTCACGTTCTGCGCGGCGAAGAGGTTCTTCGGGTCCGCCAGTGAGACGAAGTGGTCGGTGATGATCTGCGGCGTGGTGGTGAACACGTCGGCGGCCTGGACCTTGCCGTTCTGCAGCGCGGACAGCGTGATGGGGCCGGACTCGTCCAGCGGCGAGAAGGACTTGAAGGTCAGCCCGTAGAGCTTCTTCAGGCCGACGATCCCGTCGGCCCGCGTCTGGAACTCCGACGGGCCGCCGATGACGAAGTCCTTCGCGTACGGGGCCAGGTCGGAGATCGACGTCAGGTGGTCCTTGGTCGCGGTCGCCTGGGTGACCGTGATCGAGTCCTTGTCCTGCGCGGGCGCCGAGTTGAGGATCTCCACCGAGCTGGGCAGCTTGGCCGTCAGCGCCGCGTTCACCTGCGCGGTGCTCACAGCGGTGCTCGTCGTGTCCACCGACGTGGTGAGCAGGGCCCCGTTGTAGTCGGGGATGATCGTGATCGCGCCCTTGACGACCTCGGGGTAGTAGACCTCGCGGGCCCCGATGTTGAACTGGTCCGTTACTTTGATCCCCTTGCC
This sequence comes from Actinomycetota bacterium, assembly GCA_003164955.1. Classification (GTDB taxonomy): domain Bacteria; phylum Actinomycetota; class Actinomycetes; order Streptosporangiales; family Streptosporangiaceae; genus Bog-532. The sequence continues at coordinate 58,374 of PLRW01000138.1, read as the reverse complement.
CTGCAGGGCGTCGGCGTAGATCTGCGCGAGCAGCTCATCCTCGGGGAAGTTCGCCGAGCCGACCACGACGGAGCCGGTGGACGAGGGGGCCAGCGGGTTGGACGAGGAACTGGACTTGCCGCTGCTGCCACTGCTGCTGCAGGCGGCGGCGGTGGTCAGGCAGGCCAGGGCCGCGACGCCGGCCGCGGCGGTTCTTATCGTGATCCGCTTCGGCGCCGGTGCTGCCGCGCGCCGTGACGAGTTATTGCGCATAAGGGTCTTCCCTTCAATTCAGGCCGGAAAAGACGTTATCAGGAGACCTGCGTCTGGCGGCGCAGGCCCACCGGGACAATCAGCCATCTGAGCAGCGTGAACAGCCCCTGGATGGCGAGCGCGAGCAGGACGATGACGGCGGCTCCCCCGGCCACCACGTTGTATTCCCTCCGGGCCAGGCCGTCGATGATGTACCGGCCGAGGCCGCCGAGGCCGATGTAGGCCGCGATCGTGGCCGTCGCCACGACCTGGATCGCGGAGATACGCAGGCCCAGCAGGATGAGCGGCATCGCGACCGGTATCTCGACCTTGCGCAGGATCTGCCATTCGGTCATGCCCATGCCGCGGGCCGCGTCGGTCAGGTCGGCGTCCACCCCGAGCACGCCCTCGTAGGTGTTGACCAGGATGGGCGGGATGGCCAGGAACGCCAGCGGGACGAGCCATGACGCCACGGACCCGGAGGTCAGCACGAAGATCAGCACCAGCAGGCCGAGGGTCGGCAGCGCGCGGCCGAAGTTGGCCAGCGTGACGACGGCGAAGCCACCACGCCGCAGGTGCCCCATGGCCAGGCCGGCCGGCAGCGCGATGATCACGGCGATGCCCAGCGCGATGCCCGTGTACTGCAGATGCTGGGCGAGCCGCACGGGTATGCCGTCGCCGCCGTGCCACTGCTGGTCCGAGGTGAGCCACTGCCACGCGATGCTGAAATAGCTCATCGCGCGCCTCCGGCACGACAACTCATGGCACGCCTCCGGCATGACAACTCACGAGACCCCCTCGGCCCGGGAACCGCGCACGGTGGCGGAGAGGGCGCGGCGGGTAGCGCGGGTGTCGCGAGCCCTCTCCCACGGCGTCAGCCAACGGCGCAGCAGCACCAGGAGACCGTCGGCGAGGAAGGCGAGGATGACGATGAGGACCAGCGCGACGTAGATCTCGGTCGGGAAGTCGCGCTGCTCTCCGTCGGTGAAAAAGTAGCCGAGACCGCCGATGCCGATCAGCTGGCCCACGCTGACCAGGCTGATGCTGGAGACGGTGGCGACCCGCAGGCCGGCGATGATGACCGGGACGGCCAGCGGCAATTCGACCTGGACGACCTGGCGCAGCGTCCCGAAGCCCATCGCGGTCGCGGCCTGGCGCACCGGCTGGGGCACCGAGCGCAGGCCGGCCACCACGTTCGGGATGAGCACCGACAGCGAGAACAACGTGAGCGGGATGATCACCGTCCAGTCGGTCAGGCCGGTGTAGTCGATCAGCACGAGATAGAGCGCCAGCGACGGCATCGCGTAGAAAACGCTGGTCAGGCTGAGGATGGGCGGCCATGTCCAGCGGAAGCGCACGCAGAGGACGCCGACCGGGATGGACACGATGATGCCGAACAGGATCGGCATCAGGGCCAGGTACAGGTGCGAGCCCGTATCCTGCGCGAGCAGGGCGCGGTTGTCCCAGGCCCAGCTCATGACGGACGGGCGCCCTGGCCGTCGGCGGCCTCCTCCGCGGCCTGGATCGCGGCGCGGAGCCGCTCGTAGGAGGTGACCCCCACGACCCGGCCCTGGTCGTCCACGCCGACCGCGAGCCCGGTGCGCGACAGGACGGTCGCGTCCAGCGCCGCACGCAGCGAATCCTTCCCCACCCGGAACGTGTGGCCGTAGGGAGCCAGGGGCATCTGGGCCAGCATCTCCCGGCCGTCGCGGGATTCGAGGTCGGACAGGGCGGCCCAGCCGCGCGGCAGCCGCCCGGCGTCGGTGAGCAGGACCCACGACTCACCGGCCTGCTTGGCCGCCCGGCGGGCCTGCTCGACCGTGGTGCCGTCGCCGAGCACGATCCCGGCCTGCAGGTCGAGGCCGTCCGCGGGGAAGAAGGCCAGCCGCCGGATCCCGCGGTCGAAGCCGAGAAAGTTCTCCACGTAGTCGTCGGCCGGGTCGCCGAGCAGCCGCTGCGGCGTGTCGATCTGGGCGATCTTCCCGTTCGGGTAGAAGACGGCGACCTGGTCCCCCACTTTGATCGCCTCTTCCACGTCGTGCGTGACCAGCACCACCGTCTTGCGCAGCTCGGCCTGCAGCCGGATGAGCTCATCCTGCAGGGTGGCCCGGACGATCGGGTCGACCGCGCTGAACGGCTCGTCCATGAGCAGGACGGGCGGGTCGGCGGCGAGCGCGCGGGCGACCCCGACCCGCTGCTGCTGGCCGCCGGACAGCTGGTACGGGTACCGGCGGGCCATCGCCGGATCCAGGCCGACCAGGTCCATCAGCTCCCGGGCCCGGTCCCGCGCCTTGGCCTTGGGCCATCCTTTCAGCAACGGCACCGTGGCGATGTTGTCCACGATCGTGCGGTGCGGGAACAGGCCGGTCTGCTGGATGACGTAGCCGATCCCCCGGCGCAGTTCGGAGGCTTCGGTCTGCGAGATGTCGCGGCCGTCAAGCAGGATCCGGCCCTCGGACGGCTCGATCAGCCGGTTGATCATGCGCAGCGAGGTCGTCTTGCCGCAGCCGCTCGGCCCGACCAGAACCATGGTCCGGCCGTCCGGGACCTCCAGGTCCAGCGCGTCGACCGCTACCGTTCCCCCTGGATAACGCTTCGTCACGCTCTCGAAGGTGATCACAGCGTGGCCCCGCTCGTCGTCGGCTGGTCGTCTCCGATGATCTGCCCGTCCACTGCCCTCTCAGCGGAAGGATTCACATAAATAGCGGCCTGAATAGTTCTCTTCATGCTCTTGATCCCCGAAGGGGGTGTCAAGACGACAGCCGGTGGTGTATGCGAACTTGTTACGTGGGGAGGAACCGTTATGTCACCCGAACGGGCCCGGGCCGGAGCCGTCCTCGTCCTCGACGGAAACGGCTTGACCTGCGAGAAGGTCCGCGATGTCGCGCGCGAGGGGCGGCCCGTCGCGGTCGGCCAGGCCGGGCTGCGCCGCGCGCGCCGGGCCCGCGCCGTCGTGCAGCGGGCCGTCGCGTCCCGGCCGGTGTACGGGCGGACCACGGGCGTCGGCGCGAATCGCTCCGTCCGGGTGACCGATGGCGGGCACGGCCTGCGCCTGCTGCGCAGCCACGCCGGCGGCGCGGGGCCCCTGCTCAGCGCGCCGCTGGCCCGGGCCATGCTGGTGGTCCGGCTCAACCAGCTCGCGGCCGGCGGGTCGGGCGCCGACCCGGAGCTGCTCCCGGTGCTCGCGGAGGCGCTGAACCGGGGTCTCGTGCCTCCCGTCCGCACCGTCGGGGCGATCGGGACGGGCGACCTGGGCGCGCTGGCCTCGGCCGCCCTGTGCCTGCTGGGCGAGCGGCCGTGGCTGGGCGGCACGATGCCGCCGTTCCGGTTCGATCCCGCGGACGCCCTGGCCTTCATGAGCAGTAACGCCGCCACCATCGGCGAGGCCGCGATCGGCTGCGCCGACCTGGACGAACTGGTCGCCGCGACGCCGGTCATCGCCGCGCTGTCCTTCCTCGTGGTCAGGGGCTCGCCGGAACCGTACGCGGCCGCCGCCCAGCGCGCCCGCCCGCACGCCGGCCAGGCGGCGGTCGCGGCCCGCATGCGCGTGCTGCTGGCCGGCCAGGAGGTTCAGCCGGTCCGCGTCCAGGATCCCTACGGCTACCGCGCCCTGCCCCAGGTGCACGGGCCGGCCCTGGAGGCGGTCCGGGCCCTGCGCGGCACGCTCGCCGTCGAGATGAACGCCGCGGCGGAAAATCCCCTGGTCGACGTCGCATCGGGCGAGATCGTCCACAACGGGAACTTCTACACCGCCTCCCTCGGCCTGGCGCTGGACGCGGTGCGGATGGCGCTGTTCCAGACCGCGGCGCTGTCCGCGGCGCGGCTCGGCACGCTGGTCGAGCCCGCGATGACCGGGCTGCGGCCGTTCCTGGCCAGCAGCGCACCCGCGAGCTCCGGCGTGCTGAGCCTGGAGTACGTCGCGCACTCCGCCCTGGCCGACGTCCGGCGGCTCGCTTCGCCGGCCGCGCTCGGGACCGCGGTCCTGTCGCGCGGGCTGGAGGAGCACGCGAACTTCTCCACCCAGGCGGCGCGCGCGACGACCGAAACCGTCGCCTCGTACGGCATTGTGACGGCGTGTGAGCTGGTGGCGGCGGTGCGCGGGCTCCGCCTGCGCCGCGTAGTGCCTGCCGCCGGCCCGCTGCGGGACGCCTACGATCTGGCCACGGCCGTGCTCGACCCGCGAACGGCGGACCGGCCGCTGGACGCCGACATCGACGCGGCCGAGGCCCTGCTCCCGGCGCTGGCGGCGCTGTTACGTCAGCGCCGTTACGTCAGCGCTCGAGGAAGACGCCCTGGCCGGCCGACACCTGCTCGTACTGGTGCAGCCGGGCGCGCGCCCGCGCGGGCTCCGCGTCCGCCATGGCCTGGACGATGACGGCGGCCAGCACGGCCGGCGCCGCGTGCGAGTCGAAGACCAGCCCGGTGCCGACGCCGGCGGTCAGCAGGACGTCGGCGTCCCCGGCGAACGGGACGAACTGCACATCGGTGATGACGGCGGTGCGCATACCCAGGCGCCGCGCGAACCGGAGCGCCTGGACGGTCTCGGCCGGGTACCTGGGCAGGGCGATGGCGAGCAGCCAGCGGCCGCCAGCCTCGCTCACGTGCAGCAGCGCGTCGAACACGACGCTGCCGCCGAAGGTGAGACAGCGCACGTCCGGGTGGATACGGCGCGCGGCGTAGGCGAAGTACTGGGCCAGCGGCGCCGAGATGCGGTGGCCGAGCACGGCCAGCGGCAGCGAGGCGGCCAGGTCCCGGCCCAGTTCGGTGACCGCCCGGGTATCCGCCAGCAAGCCGTGCAGCGCGTGCAGATGAGTAATCTCCGCCGCCACCGCCGCCTGCATCTCGTTGCCGTGAGCACCAGCGGCCGGGGGGCCGCCCGGCCCGGATGCGCCGGGCGGGCCGGCCGCCGCTCCCTCCTGGTGCGGCAGCCACGGTCCGGCGTTCCCCACCGGCTCCAGCGCGATGATCCGCAGCGCCTCCCGGAGCGCGGGATAGCCGGAAAAACCCAGGGCGGCCGCGAACCGGGTGACCGTCGGCTGGCTGACGTCCGCGCGCTGGGCGAGCGCGACGCTGGACAGGAAGGCGGAGTCCGGCATGTGGTCGAGGAGATACTGGGCGATACGCCGTTGCGCGGGAGACAGGCGGCGCCCGCCGAGAAGCGTGAGCAGCGCGCCGCCGGGAACCCCTTCGCCGCCGCGGCGCTCCATGGTCCCTCGCTCGCTGACCCGACGGGGACAGATTCATTCACATCGTAAGTTCCCGCATGGATTCATGCCAGGGCTCAGGATGGCCGACCGGCCCGCCGTTCCTGAGCGGAGCGCCCAAGCTCCCCCGCGCCGCGCGTCCCGTGCGGTCTCCCGTACCGGGCCCGGCGCACCCAGATCAGCAGGACGGCCGCGACCGCGAGCGCGGTGACGTGGCCGACCGCGGCCACGTCGAGGCTGGTCAGGCCGGCGAAGATATGCCCGCCGAAGACCAGCACCGCCAGATCGGCGGCCGCCGCCACCCGGGCCGGCCAGGAGCCGAACGCCAGCGCCACCACGATCGCGGACACCACCACGTAGGACGGGCCCACGTCGAGCAGATGCCGGGAGGACACCGGGAGCAGCCCGGCGTCGACCCGGTAGGCGACGATCCCCTCGCTGACGAGCGTCCCGATCACGTGACCGGCCAGGCAGACCACCGCCAGCCGCAGGTTGCCCACCGCCCGGTTGGCGCCGAACAGGGCCAGCGCGATCAGCACCGGCCACGCGGAGACGGCGCCCCCGGCGATGAAGGCCGACAGCAGCAGGCACCCGACCGGGTGATGCTCCAGGTTGGCCACGCTCGTGCTCGCCCACGCCACCACCGCCGACTGGTCGCGGGCGGGCAGCCAGACGTCGGCCACCGTGACCGCTCCGAAGATGCCCAGGAAGGCCGACGCCGTCCCGTACCGGCGATAGATCACCAGCCCCAGCTTCCGCATCCGCGTTACCACTACTCGATGGTAAGGTTCGCAGCCTAGGAGCCCAGTGCGCAGGCAGAGCGGACGAGGATGGTGAACCGCGTGACCATCATGAGCCGCCCGCTCCGGGTAGCGCTGCTGTCCTACCGGAGCAAGCCGCACTGCGGTGGCCAGGGCGTGTACGTCCGCCACCTGAGCCGGGAACTCGCCGCGCTCGGTCACAGCGTCGAGGTTCTGTCCGGCCAGCCGTACCCGGAGCTGGAGCCCGGGCCCGTGCTGCGGAAGGTGCCCAGCCTGGACCTGTACCGGGACGAGGACCCGTTCCGCACCCCGGCCCGGCATGAATACCGGGACTGGATCGACGTGCTCGAGACCGTGTCCATGTGGACGGGGACCTTCCCGGAGCCGCTCACCTTCAGCCTCCGCGCCCTGCGCGAGCTGCGCGCGCGCCGCGGCGACTTCGACGTGGTGCACGACAACCAGGGACTCGGCTACGGGCTGCTCGGGGTGCACCGGCTCGGGCTGCCCCTGGTCACCAGCATCCACCACCCGATCAGCGTGGACCGGCGGATCGAGCTGGCGGCCAGCCGCGGGCTGACCAAGCTGTCCCGGCGCCGCTGGTACGGCTTCGTGCGGATGCAGGCCAGAGTCGCGCGCCGGATGGCCGGGGCCGGGCCGGTCATCACCGTGTCCGAATCATCGCGCCGCGACATCTACCGTGACTTCCGGCTGCGCCCGGGCAGCGTGGACATCATCCCGCTCGGCGTCGACACGCGTATCTTCCATCCGCGCGGGGCCCCGCGCGTGCCCGGCCGGATCGTCACCGTGGCCAGCGCCGACTCTCCGCTCAAGGGCGTGGCCGTGCTGCTGCGGGCGGTCGCCAAGCTCGCCACCGAGCGGGACGTGCAGCTCACCGTGGTGGGCAAGGCGGCCGAGCGCGGCGAGACCGAACGGCTGGTGACCGACCTGTCGCTGCGCGACCGGGTGCACTTCACCCCGGGCCTGCCCGAAGCCGAGCTCGCCGCGCTGCTCGCGAGCGCGGAAATCGCGGTCGTGCCGTCGCTGTACGAGGGCTTCTCCCTCCCGGCGGTCGAGCACATGGCCTCGGGGACTCCCCTGGTGGCCACCCGCGCGGGCGCGCTGCCCGAGGTCACCGGGGACGCCGCGGAGCTGGTCACACCGGGCGACGCGGAGGAACTGGCCGCGGCGCTGCGGCGGCTGCACGACTCGCCCCGCGAGCGTGACCGGCTATCCGCCCTGGCCTGGCAGCGCGTGCAGGCGCAGTTCGCCTGGCCCGCCGTGGCGCTGGCCACCGCCGAGTGCTACGCGCGCGCCATCGTCGCCCACCGCGCCCGGGAGCACTGACGCCCGGGAGCGTTGAAACACAGCGTCACGACCCACAGTGCCGGGAGGAACGAACTGTGCTGACCGTCGATTACAGCCGGCTCCGGCTCGGCCGGGGGAACCGCGTCCTTGACGTGGGCTGCGGTGCCGGACGACACGCGTTCGAGGCGTACCGGCGCGGCGCGGACGTGGTGGCCTTCGACATGGACCACGGAGAACTGCGGGATGTGACCGGCATGTGCGGGGCCATGCGCGCCGAGGGGCAGGCACCCGCCACGGCGGGCAGCGCGGCCGTGGCCGGCGACGCCCGGGCCATGCCGTTCGCCGACGCGTCCTTCGACCGGGTCATCGCGGCCGAGGTGTTCGAGCACATTCTGGACGACCAGCAGGCCATCAACGAGGTCGCCCGCGTGCTGAAGCCCGGCGGGATCGTGGCCGTCACCGTGCCGGCCTGGCTGCCCGAGCGGATCTGCTGGGGCCTGTCGCGGGAGTACCACGAGGTCCCCGGCGGTCACGTGCGTATCTACACGCGCCTGGAACTGGAGGCCAAGCTGCGGCGGGCCGGCTTCACGGTCACCGGGCATCAGCACGCGCACGGCCTGCACGCGCCGTACTGGTGGCTGAAATGCGCGGTCGGCGTGGGCAACGACGACCATCCGCTGGCGCGGGCCTACCACCGGATGCTGGTCTGGGACATCATGCGCCGTCCCGCCGCGACGCGGCTCGCCGAACGAGCGCTCAACCCGCTCATCGGCAAAAGCGTGATCGTCTACGCCACCAGACAGCAGCGGGGTGACCCGGCGGCAGCGCCGGGCATGGCGGCAGCGGCGGAAGGCACCGCGGCGGCCGCCGCAGAAGGCACCGCGGGGCAGAAGACGCATGCGGTCGCCTGAGCCGCACGCACGGGCCGGTGTCCCGGCCGTCCCCGGGGTGCTCGGGACCGACGACGTCCTGGCCACGGCGCGCAGCATCGCTCGCGCCCAGGAGGCGTCCGGCGCAGTGCACTGGCCCGACGGCCACGTCGACGTCTGGGACCACGTGGAGTGCGCGATGGCGCTCAGCGCCGCCGGGCTCGCCGTCCCGGCCCGGCGCGCCTATGACTGGCTGCGCCGCTCCCAGCGCGCCGACGGGTCGTGGCCGCGGACGTTCGTGGCCGGTGAGGTGACCGACCCGGCGGCGGAAAGCAACCACGCCGCCTACGCGGCGGTCGGCGTCTGGCATGAGCTGCAAGTCAGCCGGGACGACGCGTTCGCGGCGGCGATGTGGCCCACGGTCCGGCGCGCGATCGACTGGGTGCTCGGGATGCAGGCCCCCGGCGGGGAGGTCGCCTGGGAGCGTGACGCCCGCGGGGTGGCCGCGGGCTACGCCCTGCTGACCGGGTGCTCGAGCATTCACCAGGGCCTGCGGTGCGCGGTCGCGCTCGCCGACTACGTGGGCGAATCACAGCCGGACTGGGAGCTGGCCGCCGATCAGCTCGCGCACGCGATCGCCTGCCATCCGGAGTCGTTCGCGGACAGGAGCCGCTTCTCCATGGACTGGTACTACCCGGTGCTGGGCGGGGTGCTCCGCGGCCCGGCCGCTGCGGAGCGGCTCGCCGCGGACTGGGAGACCTTCGTCGTGCCCGGCCTCGGGGTCCGCTGTGTCAGCGACCATCCCTGGGTCACCGGTGCGGAAAGCTGCGAGCTGGTCCTGGCCCTGGACGCGATGGGCCAGGACGCGGCCGCGGCCGCGCTGTTCGCGGAGGTCCAGCACCTGCGCGACGGCGGGGGCGCCTACTGGACCGGGTGGCAGTTCGCCGACCAGCAGCACTACCCCGCCGAACGGAGCGCCTGGACCGCCGCGGCCGTCATCCTCGCCGCGGACGCGCTGTCGGATGCCACCGGCGGCGCGGGCGTGTTCCGGGAACCCTGCGCCGGGGACGGGCGGGCCGCGGATCCGCCCGGCTGCGGCTGCGCCGTTGGCTCACCGGGGGGATCAACGGGTGAATCACCCGGTGACCGCGCCGGTGCGCTCGAGCACCCGTAGCGACCCCACGGCCCGGACCTCGGTGAAGGCGCCCGATTCCAGCGCTCTGGTGTAGATGCGGTACGGTGCCTGGCCGCCGTCGGCGGGATCGGGGAACACGTCGTGGATGGCGAGCGCTCCCCCGGCCGTGACCCAGGGCGACCACCCCGCGTAGTCGGCGGCCGCGGCTTCGTCGGTATGGCCGCCGTCGATGAACACCAGGCCCAGCGGCGTCCGCCACAGCTTGGCGACGTCCGCGGACCGGCCCACGATGGCGATGACGTACTCTTCGAGACCCGCCGCCGCGATCGCCGCGCGGAAGGCGGGCAGCGTGTCGATCCGCCCGGTGCGCGGCTCCACCAGGGTGGTGTCGTGGTACTCCCAGTCGGCCTGGTGCTCCTCGGAGCCGTGGTGGTGATCGATGGTGATGACCATCTGCCCGCAGTCCCGCGCCGCCGCGGCCAGGTAGATCGTCGACTTGCCGCAGTAGGTGCCAATCTCCAGGATCGGGCCGACCGGGGCGTACTCGGCGGCGGTTTCGTGCAGGGCCAGGCCCTCCTCCGGCGGCATGAACCCCCGGGCCGCCCCGGCGGCCTTCACCAGTTCAGCGTCCATCCGGCGCCATGCCTCCTTCGTTGGGCGTCCTGCGGGGCGGCCTTCTCAGCGGTGCAGGGCGGTGAGCCGCGCCAGCGCCTCCTTGAGCACCTCGGGCCGCTTGCAGAAGGTAAACCGTACCTGGGTGCGGCCCGCCTCGCGGTCGTCGTAGAACACGGCGCTCGGGATGGCCACGACACCGGCCCGTTCCGGCAGCCGGGCGCAGAACTCGATCCCGTCCGTCTCGCCCAGCGGGCGGATGTCGGTCGTGACGAAGTAGGTCCCGTCGGAGGGGTAGACCTCGAAACCGAGCTCGGCCAGGCCGCCGCTGAGCAGGTCGCGCTTCATCCGCAGGTCATCGCGCAGCGCGGTGAAGTAGGCGTCCGGCTGGCCGAGCGCCCCGGCGACCGCGTACTGGAACGGGCCGCCACTGACGTAGGTGAGGAACTGCTTGGCGGCCCGGACCGCGGCCACCACCTCCGGCCGGCCGGTGACCCAGCCGATCTTCCAGCCGGTGAACGAGAACGTCTTCCCGGCCGAGCTGATCGACACGGTGCGCTCACGCATGCCGGGCAGTGACGCGATGGGGACGTGCTCGCCGGCGTAGACGAGATGCTCGTAGACCTCGTCGGTGATGACCAGCAGGTCGTGGGTGACCGCGAGCTGCGCGATGGCGGTGATCTCCTCGCGGGTGAACACCGACCCGGTGGGATTATGCGGCGAATTCAGCAGGATGGCCCGGGTCCGCGGGGTGACGGCGGCCCGCAGCGCCCCGATGTCCGGCCGGAACCCCGGCGGCCGCAGCGTGACCGGCACCCGGACCCCGCCCGCCATCGCGATCGTCGCCGCGTAGGAGTCGTAGTACGGCTCGAACGCGATGACCTCGTCCCCGGGTTCGACGAGCCCGAGCATCGCCGCGGCAATCGCCTCGGTGGCGCCCGCGGTGACGAGAACCTCGGTGTCCGGGTCGTAGTCCAGGCCGTAGAAACGGCTCTGGTGGCCCGCGATCGCCTGCCGCAGCTCCGGAATGCCCGGGCCGGGCGGGTACTGGTTGCCCCGGCCCTCCAGGATCGCCCGCGCCGCGGCCTCGGCCACCTCGCGCGGCCCGTCGGTGTCGGGGAAACCCTGGCCGAGGTTGACGGATCCGGTCGCGACCGCCAGCGCGGACATCTCGGCGAAGATGGTCGTGCCCATGCCGGTGAGGCGGCGGGTCAGCAAAGGTTGGTGCACACCGACCATGACATCACGTCCGCCCGGCCCGTGGGGCACGCGCGGCTTAGGCTGGTGGTATGCGCGTCGCCTTGTGCCAGATCCCGGTCAGCTCCCAGCCAGCGGTCAACCTGGAGAGGGTCCGCATCGCGCTATCCGAAGCGGCGGGACGCGGTGCGGACCTCGCCGTCTTTCCCGAGGCGACGCAGATCCGCTTCGGCTGCGACCCGCGGCCGGTGGCGGCCCCGCCGGACGGCCCCTTCGGCTCCGCCCTCGCCGCGGCGGCGCGCGAGGCGGGGGTGGCCCTCGTGGCCGGAATCTTCGAGCCGGCCCCGGACGGCCGGGTCTTCAACACGGCGGCCGCCTTCGACCGTTCCGGCGAGCTGGTGACCACCTACCGCAAGCTGCACCTGTTCGACGCGCTCGGCCAGCGCGAATCCGACCTGGTCGCGCCGGGCGCCGAGCCGGTGCTGGCCAAGCTGGCCGGGCTGACGGCCGGCCTGCAGATCTGCTACGACCTCCGGTTTCCCGAGCTGACCCGGCTGCTGGTGGCGCGCGGCGCCGAACTGATCGTGCTCCCCGCGGCGTGGGGCGCCGGGCTGTTCAAGGAAGACCACTGGATCACGCTGGCGCGCGCCCGGGCGATCGAGAACACGGTGTGGGTGGCCGCGGCCGGCCAGGTACCGGACCCCGACGAGCCGCCGACCAGGGCCCCCACCGGGATCGGCCGCAGCGTGCTGATCGACCCGCTGGGGACCGTTCGGCTGGATCTGGGGCCGTATCCGGGGGTAGCCGTGGCCGACGTGGACACCGACTTCACCGCGCGGGTCCGCGCGACCCTGCCCGCCCTGGAGCACCGCCGGCCCGACATCTTCGGGCCAGGCGGCGAGACGGCCCGCGGCTAGACCACGCCGCGGCGCGGAAACCGGCCGTAGTTCGGCGGCGGTGGGGTAGCGGCAGAGATCTGGTCAGGTCGTCCGGGTGAACTTGGCTACCGGGCGCGCTCGGCTGCTATGCCGCGGGCGCGGGACGGCAGTTCGGCGCTGACCTCGACAGCGAAGTCCAGGTACGCCTGGTGGCCGGGCATCTCCTTCAGGCACTGGATGACGAGTGCGGCGGCCTGGTAAACGTCACCACGGCGCTCCGCGATCCTCGCGCGCAGGAAGATGGGTTCCGGCCCGGCGAGTGCGGGGCTGGCGACGAGCCGGTCCAGCAGTTCGTCCTCGGGAGCCACTGGCCACCCGGGCCTGGCGCGCTAAGGCATTCCGCCCCTTCGGCGCACTCGGCCTGTTCCTGCTGACGACCTTCCTCATGCAGAGCATCTCGGCTACAGCGCTGATCCGCCCCGGTCAGCCGGGGCGCCGCTGACGTGAGCCGCTACCATGCGACGGTCAGCGGCTCACGCACGCGTTCACCCCTAGTTACGGATCGGGGATCGCCAGATGGTGGGGGTCTCACTGGCGGGCGAGGCGGCGAAACCGATGCCGGTCAGGGTGCTGCCGGAGACGGTGAGCGCGGTGATCTCCTGAATGCCCTGGCCACCGAGGCCGGTGACGGACGGGGAGTTCGTCCTCCAGTTGAGCCCGTCGGTGGCCGTCCAGATGACGACATCCTCATGACCGTCGGTCCCGAACGTCCCCGTGGCGGTGAACCCGGCCCCGGTCCCGTCGACCGCGTCGACGGCGGCGGGCCCGCCGGGTGACGGCAGCAGGGACTCCGTCCAGGTGGCCCCGCCGTTGACGGACAGCGCGGCGAATGGCGCCGTCTGGCCGCCCGAGGTGACCGACATGCCGACGGCCACGATCCGGCGCCCGTTGACGGTCACCTGCTGGAGCTCAGCCCGGGCCGAGTTCATGGGCAGGGCCACGGTCACCGCCCGCCAGGTCCGGCCGTTGGCCGATATCCAGGCGCCCGGCTGGTTGCCCGCCGAGCCGACGGCGACGAAGCCGCCCGCGTCGGCGGTGGCGGCCAGCATCTGCCGGGAGGCTCCGGGACCGTCCAGCGCGCCGGCGGCCGCGTCCGTGCCGCGCTGCCAGCCGGTCAGGCCGGCGGACCACCAGGCGGCGGCGATCGTCCGGCCCGCGACGGCCTGCCGCCCGACGATGACGTAGCCGCCCTGGCCGGCCGCGACGGCGACCGTGAAGACGCCCGCGCCGGCGAAGGCGGGCGCAGTGTCGGCGGCCTGCCAGGTCTGGCCGTCAGCCGAGGTCACGACGACCGGGTGCTGCGCGGCGGCCGACTGCACGCCGCCGACCGCGACCCATCCGGCGGCGCCGTGCGCCACGCCGGACAGGTCCTGCAGCCCCGGCCGGGTCAGCACGGACGCGGGCGCGCCGGCACCGCGCGCCCAGGTGGTGCCCGCGTCCGCCGAAAACCACGTCGCCGGGAAGCCGTTCGCGCTGCCGACCGCCACCTGGTTGCTGCCGTCGGCCGCGACGCTGTTGATCGCGACTTCGGGCTCGAGAGCGCCGCGAATGCCCGCGAAGCTGACCGGTGTGAGCCGCCCGGTGTTGTCGACCGTGAGCGTGGGCTGCTGGCCGAGCGGCCCGGCGGCTGAGCTGCCCGCCGCCACGACGGCGCCGCCCGTGGTCACGGCCACCCCCGAGACGGTCCCCACCGTAGAACTGGCCAGCGCCCCATCCGGCCGCCACGCCGCACCGTCAGCGCTGGTGAACGCGAGAACGTTGCCGCCGCTGCTGCCCGTGATCACCGCGCCCGCCTGGCCGCCGTCCACGCCGGTCACGATGAGCGGCGCGCCGCCCTGGCCGGTGACGGTGGCGGCGAACTTCCAGGCCGCCCCGGCGGCGGAGGTGAACACGACGGCATTGGCCCCGCCACGGCCGGGCCGCACGGCCACGAACCCGCGGGCCGTCGCCGCCAGCCCGACGGCGGTCGCCGAAGCTCCGTTGCTGACCGGAACCGTCACCGCGGACCAGGTCGTGCCGCCGTTCGTGCTCCGCCACACCCCGGACGAGCGCCCTCCGGCGACGGCGCCGGCGATGACGGTGGCCGCCCCGTTCGCGGCCGCGGAGGTGAGAGCACCCGCCGTGCCGCCGGTGGCCGTCAGGTGAAGCTGAGCCGCACCGAGCCGCCGCCACGTCACGCCGTTGGCCGACGTCCAGATGACAGGGCTCGCCGCTGCAGGATCACCGGCCGGCACGTTCGCGCCGGCGGCCAGAAAGCCGGTGGCCGTCCGGCGCAGCACGTTCACCCGGTCACCGGCCTGCATGGGCGCAATCCCCTGGGTCGACACGAGCGTCCACGCCGCGCCGTCCTGGCTGGTCCAGATCGCGCTGGGCCCTACGGCGGCCCACTGACCCTGGCCGCCCGCGATCAGCGCCGCCGGGTGCCCGGGCGCCGGATCGCCGCCCCCCTCGGCCTGCTCGGTGCCGAGCTTCCAGGTCATGCCGCCGTCCGCGGACACGAAGAACTGGGCCCGGCCGATCCGCGCGCCCGTCTGGGAGCCGACCGCGACCACCTGGGCACCGGAACTGGCCACCTGGGCGAGGGATTGATTGATGCCGCGCGCCTGGTCGCCCGGGGTGGTGCTGAACAGATCGCCGGCGGCCGTGGCGGGCGGGAAGCCTACCGAGAGAGTCGCGGGCGCCGGCCCGGCGCCGTCGTTGCTGCCCCCGAACGTCGCGACCACCGCGACACCGACCGCGATCATCGACACCATCGGAAGCGCCGCACGGACCGCCCAGCGCTTGACGCCGGCCGCGGACAGCGGAGGCGGAAGCGCCGGCCCGCCATCCGCGGTATCCCCGGCCGCGGGGCGCTGGGCAACTAGTGCGCGGAGCCATCCCCACCGTGACCGCGCGGGTTCGTCGCGTCCCGGCCCGGCAGGCCAGTCGCCGTTGGGCCGGCCGGTACTGGCCCGGTCAACGGTGCCGCCCGGGAGCGCGAGCAGGGGCCGCCTCGGCGACTGGTTGGCCGACCCGGTCCGCGGCCGCCCGGAACCGGGGAACTCAAACCCGGGGGGACCGGAACCAGGCGGTCCCGGGGGCGGGCTCGTCGGCGGCGCATAGGTGTAGCCGGAGCGCGCCCCGGAGCCGACCCCGGAGCGGGCATCTCCATCTTCGGCCGGGCGCCCGCGTTCTTGGCCGGGCGGCCCGCCGGGCAGCGGCGCGAGCAGATCGTCCTGGTCCGGCGGGGCGGCGTCGCGCGCGTAGCCGAATTCGTAGCCCGGGCCGCCGTCGGCCGCCGGAACGCCCGCGGTTCGGCCGGCCGCCACGATCGTGTGGTCGGCGGCGAAGTCCGCCTCCGGGCGCACGGCCGGGCCGGCCGAGGACGGCCGTATCGGCTCCGGGCCAGGCTCGTAGCCGAACTCGTATCCGGGTCCCCCGGGCGCGTACGCGTCGCCGGCGCCGTAGGCGCGGCCCGGCACGTAAGCGCCGCCCGGTTCGTAGCCGCCTTCCGGCGGGTACGCGTCCGCATCGTCATCCGGCCCGGGAGCATCCCTGTACCCCGGAGTATTCCGGTACGCGGGAGCATCCTGGTACCCGGGGGCGTCGCGGTACCC
>PLRW01000138.1:0-42418 GCA_003164955.1 Actinomycetota bacterium | reverse complement strand
GCATCGCGGTACCCGGTGGCATCGCCCGCCGGGCCGCCGCGCGGGGTCTCCGGCCGGCCGGGCGCGCCGCCGTTCGCGGGCGCGGCTGACGAGGTGCCCGGCGAGGAGGACGGCCCCGCCTCCAGCGCGTACGGAGCACGCGATGCCGGCGCGGCAGGGACGGCGGGGGCGCGCACCTGGGGCTGATCCGGGGCCTCCCGGTACGGGGCACGCGGTGCGGGCGCGCCGGATCCGCCCCGCCGGGGCTGATCCGGAGCCTCGCGGTACAGGGCACCGGGGGCTCCCGGGCCCGTGGCTCCCGCGCCCGGCGCGTAGGGATAGGTGGCGTCCGGTTCGGGGTAGGCAGGCGGGTACGCCGGCGGGGACGCGGGCTCCGGCTCGTACGGGGCGCGTTCCGGCTCGTACGGGTAGGCCCGCAGCGGAGGAGCAGAGTACGCCGCGTCCGGCTCGTAGGGGTAGTCCCGCGGCGGACCGCCCGGATACCCAGCCCCAGGCTCACCCCGGTAGGCCTGCGGCGGGCCGTCCGGATACCCCCCGCGGGGCTCGCCACGGAAGGCCTGCGGCGGACCGCCCGGATACCCCCCGCGGGGCTCGCCACGGAAGGCCTGCGGCGGACCGCCCGGATACCCAGCCCCGGGCTCACCCCGGAAGGCCTGCGGCGGGCCGTCCGGATACCCCCCGCGGGGCTCACCCCGGTAGTCCTGCGGCGGACCGCCGGAATACGGGGGCAAAGACGCGGGCGGGTAGGCCAGCTCCGGCTCATACGGATACGCGCTGTCCGGCTCGTAGGGAAGCGCCCCCGGCGGCTCATACGGGAAAGCGGTGTCCGGCGCGGGCGGGTACGCGGGCTCCGGCAGGTATGGGTACGAGGGCGAATCCGAAGGAGGATAGGGCGGCACCGGCTCACCGGGATCGGGTGGCTCCAGCGGGTAGGGATACCCGGCGGCGTATTCCGGTTCCGCCGGATAGGAGGCGGCGGTGCGCGGCGCGCGGGGAGGCGGGGAATCCGGCCCACGCCAGGCTCCCGCTCCCCTATCGTCGGGTCGACGGATACGCACGCGGCGAGGACGCCGGGCGTCGCCATCCCAGGGGCTGCCTGTCGTACTCACCTTTTCCCTCAGAGCTGGACGGGGCGCAAACCGAGTCGAGCGGAAGATGGCCTATGTCCCCTAAGCCATGATCGTACCTTCCGCCACCTTGATCCGGCCGGAGATTCGGGGTCGTCCCCGGTCAGCGGCCAGCCGCCGCCAACCGCGGCTGAGCGCACCAAGGCCGCCCCATGGGCCACAAGAGGTGACATGGGCCACATGGGTAACGGACGGCCCTTAATTTCTTCAGGCCCCCGGGCCTACACCGCCAGGTAACCTTGATGCCGGGCAAAGATCGCATTCAAGCTGCGGAAGAGGGCGATAGCCGCCGTGTCTTCTGAGTCATCGCGCGCCAACGCGGATCTCAGTGAATCAGAGCAGATGCACGCCGGGACGGTGGCGCAGGCCACCGGCGGCCCGGACGGCGCACTAGCTGACCGCCAGTACCGCGCGGCGCGGGCCGCGGTCCGAGCCGGGGGCGGTCCGGCATCTGATTCACACCTGAATGCGTCCGACTTCGGTGCCAACCAGTGGCTGGTGGACGAGCTGTACCAGCGCTACCTCGCCGATCCCGGATCCGTCGACCAGGCCTGGTGGAGCTTCTTCTCCGACTACCGGTCGAACGGCACCCAGGACGAGGAGATGTCGGCTCCGACCCGGTCCGACGGCGCTCACCCCGCCACCGCTTCCCTCGCACCCGAGGTGAGCGCCCCGGCGGCCCCTGCGTCCCCGCCCCGCCCCACACCGGCCCGCCCCACACCGGCCAGCCCCACGCCGGCCAGCCCCACGCCGACGAGCACCGCGCCACCGGCCAGCCCCGCCGCGGCCGCGCCGCAGGCCGCGAGCCTGCCCCCGGGGGAACGCCACCGGCTGCGGGGCGCGGCCGCCCGGACGGCCACGAACATGTCGAGCAGCCTCGCGGTGCCGACGGCGACGAGCGTCAGGGACGTCCCGGCCAAGCTGCTGATCGACAACCGCATCGTCATCAACAATCACCTCCGGCGGGGACGGGGCGGCAAGGTCTCGTTCACCCACCTGATCGGGTACGCGGTTGTCCGGGCCCTGGCCGCGGTACCGGCCATGAACGACGCGTTCGCCGAGGAGGACGGCAAGCCGGTGCTCCTCGCACCCGAGCATGTCAACCTCGGGCTGGCCATCGACGTGAGCAAGGACGACGGCTCGCGGCAGCTTCTCGTGCCCAACATCAAGGGCGCCGAGAGCATGGACTTCCGGCAGTTCTGGACCGCCTACGAGGACGTCGTGCGCAAGGCCCGGATCGGCAAGCTGACGGTCGAGGACTTCGCGGGCACGACGATCAGCCTGACCAACCCCGGCACGATCGGGACCGTGCACTCGATCCCCCGGCTGATGCAGGGCCAGGGATGCATCGTCGGGGTCGGCGCCATGGAGTACCCGGCCGCCTACCAGGGCGCGTCGGACGAGACCCTGGCCCGGCTGGCCATCAGCCGCCAGGTGACGCTCACGTCGACCTACGACCACCGGATCATCCAGGGCGCGCAGTCCGGGGAGTTCCTGCACCGGATTCACCAGCTGCTGCTGGGCGAGGACGGCTTCTACGACGACATGTTCACCTCGCTGCAGATCCCGTACGAGCCGGTCCGCTGGGTAAAGGACATCTCCGCCGGGCACGAGCAAGACATCACCAAGCCCGCCCGGGTCCAGGAACTCATCCACGCCTACCGGGTGCGCGGCCATCTGATGGCCGACACCAACCCGCTGGAGTTCCCGCAGCGCAAGCACCCCGACCTGGACATCAACCAGCACGGCCTGACCCTGTGGGACCTGGAGCGCGAGTTCGCCACCGGCGGCTTCGGCGGCAAGCCGCTGATGAAGCTGCGGAAGATCCTCGGTGTGCTGCGTGACTCCTACTGCCGCACCGTCGGTGTGGAGTACATGCACATCCAGGAGCCCGACGAGCGCGCCTGGATTCAGGAGCGGATCGAGCGGCCGCACGAGCGACCGGGCCACGACGAGCAGATCCACGTCCTGTCCCGGCTGAACGTCGCCGAGGCGTTCGAGATGTTCCTGCAGACCAAGTTCGTGGGGCAGCGCCGGTTCTCGCTGGAGGGCGCGGAGTCCCTGATCCCGCTGCTGGACGCCGTGATCACCGAGGCGGCGGATGCGGGACTGGACGAGGCGGTGCTGGGCATGGCGCACCGCGGCCGGCTCAACGTGCTGGCCAACATCGTCGGCAAGTCCTACGGCCAGATCTTCAACGAGTTCGAGGGCAACATGGACCCCCGCAGCACGCAGGGGTCCGGTGACGTCAAGTACCACCTCGGCGCGGACGGGGTGTTCAAGAGCGCGAACGGCTCGCAGATCACGACCTCGCTGGTGGCCAACCCCAGTCACCTCGAGGCCGTCGACCCGGTCCTCGAGGGAGTGGTCCGGGCCAAGCAGGACGTCCTGGACAAGGGCGGCTCCGGCGGCTTCACGGTGCTGCCCGTGCTCATGCACGGCGATGCCGCGTTCGCCGGGCAGGGCGTGGTCGCGGAGACCCTGAACCTCTCACAGCTGCGCGGCTACCGCACCGGCGGCACCGTGCACATCGTGGTCAACAACCAGCTCGGCTTCACCACCGGCCCGTCGTCCGGCCGGTCCAGCGTGTACGCGACCGACGTGGCCCGGATGATCCAGGCGCCGATCTTCCACGTGAACGGCGACGACCCGGAGGCCGTCGTGCGGGTCGGGCGGCTGTCGTTCGAGTACCGCCAGACCTTCCACAAGGATGTCGTCATCGACATGGTGTGCTACCGCAGGCGCGGTCACAATGAGGCCGACAACCCCTCGTTTACCCAGCCGCTCATGTACGACCTCATCGAGGCCAAGCGCTCCACCCGCAAGCTGTACACCGAATCGCTGATCGGCCGGGGCGACATCACCATGGAAGAGGCCGAGGCGGCGCTGCGTGACTACCAGCGGCAGCTCGAACGGGCCTTCACCGAGACCCGCGAGGCGATCCAGCGGCCGCCCGAGCCGGGCGCGGTGGTCCGGCCCGAACCCGAGGAACGCCGGGTCAACCACACCGCCGTGGCCACGGCCATCAGCGCCGACGCGATCAAGCAGGTGATCGAGACCCAGGTCAGCATGCCCGACGGCTTCACGCCGCATCCGCGCCTGCAGCCCCAGCTGGCCCGGCGCGCGGCCATGGTCGCCGAGGACAACATCGACTGGGCCACCGGTGAGCTGCTCGCCTTCGGCGGCCTGCTGCTCGACGGCCGGCCCGTCCGGCTCGTCGGCCAGGACAGCCGGCGTGGCACGTTCGGCCAGCGGCACGCGGTCGTGGTTGACCGGCGGAACGGCAACGAGTACACGCCGCTCAAGAGGTTCAACAGCGGGTCAAGCAAGTTCTACGTCTACGACTCGCTGCTGTCCGAGTTCGCCGCGGTAGGCTTCGAGTACGGCTACTCGGTGGCCCGGCCGGACGCGCTGGTGTGCTGGGAGGCCCAGTTCGGCGACTTCTTCAACGGCGCCCAGTCGATCATCGACGAGTTCATCAGCGCGGGCGAGCAGAAGTGGGGCCAGCACTCCGGTGTGGTCCTGCTGCTGCCGCACGGCTACGAGGGCCAGGGCCCGGACCACTCGTCGGCGCGCATCGAGCGCTTCCTCACCCTCTGCGCACAGGACAACATGACCGTCGCGCAGCCGACCACGCCGGCCAACTACTTCCACCTGCTGCGCTGGCAGGGGCTGTCCGGCCGGCGTAAGCCGCTGATCGTCTTCACGCCGAAGTCGATGCTGCGGCTGAAGGCGGCGACGTCACCGACGTCGGCCTTCACCCAGGGCTCGTTCCAGCCGCTGATCGGGGAGGCGCCGGAGTTCGACGTGGCGCAGGTGCGCAGGGTCGCGCTCTGCTCGGGCAAGATCTACTGGGATCTGATCGCACGGCGGCAGGCCTCCGGCTCGTCGACCGCGATCGTCCGGGTGGAGCGGCTCTACCCGCTGCCGCTGAACGAGCTCAAGGCCGAGCTGTCCCGCTACCCGCAGGCGGAGGAGCTCGTCTGGGCCCAGGAAGAGCCCGACAACATGGGCGCCTGGCCGCGGATGGCGCTGAAGCTGCCGGAACTGCTGGGCCGGAAGCTCCAGCTCGTGTCGCTGCCGCCCAGCTCTGCGCCGGCGACCGGCTCGGCCAAGCAGCACGTCGCTACGCATAAGGAGCTGATCGAGGCGGCCCTAAGCTGACCAGCACCGTCTGACCCGAACGGTCCGGAGAGCAGATGTACTTCACCGACCGCGGTATAGAAGAACTCGATGACCAGCGCGGCGACGAGCAGGTCAGCTTGTCCTGGCTGGCCGCCCGGCTGCGGGACTTCGTGGACCTGAACCCGGAGTTCGAGACGCCGGTGGACCGGCTTGCCACCTGGCTGGCCCGCCTGGACGACGACGACTGACCGCCCCGCCCACGTATCCGCGCCGCCCGCCGGCCGGCCGCGAGCGGGGCGGCCATCTCCCGTGTTTTCCCCGTTCAGCGTTACGATGCATCTTGTTGACGGGTTCATGACAAGATATATCGTGAAGGTGCACGCGGATAGCCCAGTGACGGACCAGGCCGGCGACGCCGGCCCCTTGGTGGGCTAGGCCGGGAAGCCGAACGCACGGTGACGGGAGACAGCTGATGTCGCAGTGGACGGTCAACGCGCCGATGCGTCTGGCATTCGACGATGTGACGGCGCTGAAGGTGCGGGCCATCGCCGGTTCCGTGGCCATCCTGGCCACCAGCGAGGCGCCCGCCCTCGATATCACCCGGATCAGCGGCCAGCCGCTCACCGTGACCCATGAAGATGGCGTTCTGACCATCAGCTACGAGGACCTGACCTGGGACGGGCTGCTGGAATGGCTGCGGCCGCGTAACCATTCCGCCGAGATGACCGTCATCGTGCCACGGGACTGCCCGGCGCAGGTGGGAGTGGTGGCGGCGACGGCGGTCGTGTCCGGCATCACGGCGCGGACGTCGGTCAAGAGCGTCTCCGGCGCCATCACGCTGGACGGCCTCAACGGAACCGTCGACGCGCGCACGGTCGGAGCCGATGTCGAGGCACAGGACATCAACGGCCAGATCACCTTTAACTCGGTCTCTGGTGATCTGACCCTGGCCGGCGGATCGCTGGACCGACTGGACGCCAAGACCGTTACCGGTAGCGTGACCGCCGACGTTCACCTGGGCAAGCCGGGCAACGTACGCGTCGCTACCCTGTCCTCCGACGTCGCGCTCCGTCTCCCGGCGCAAGCTGACGCCCGGGTCAGCCTGCGGTCCACCTCCGGCCGCCTGCTCACCGAATTCGACTGCCTGCGCAGCTCACACGCTCCTGCGCTGCATTCGGTGAACGGTACGCTGGGTGCGGGGACCGGCCACATTTCGGTGACCACGCTGTCCGGTCGGGTGACACTGCTGCGCCGCGCGGCGGATGCCGCCCCCGCACCAGGCGGCCCGGCCCAGTCCGGGCCAGCCCAGGGCGATCCGGCCCAGTCCGGGCCAGCCCAGGGCGATCCGGTCACCGGCGACGCGGGGACGCCGGCGCCCGGCGCGGACAGCACGGGCGCAACGGGCGCAACGGGGCAGGGTAAGGCGGACGCGGGAAGGTCCCGCAGCCGGGTCAGGGACCCATGGGCGTCGGCCACCGATCCGGCGCCCGGGGGCAGCGCGGGGGCGCAAGACGACGCACAGACGAAGGGCGAGACTCGATGAGTCCGGTTTTCCGGCACGGCAGGCTCCGGCTCTACCTGCTCCGGCTGCTCGATGAGGAGCCCCGGCATGGCTATGAGGTCATCCGGATGCTGCGCGACCAGTTCATGGGGGTGTACGCCCCATCGCCCGGGACGATCTACCCGCGGCTGGCCCGGCTGGAAGAGGAGGGCCTGGTCACCCACGACGAGGTGGACGGGCGCAAGGTCTACCGGATCACCGACGCCGGGCGCCAGGAACTGCGTGAACGCGGAGACGAGCTCGCCGAGCTGGAGCAGGAACTTTCGGACTCGGTGCGGGACATCGTCCGGGAGGTCAAGGAAGACGTCCGGGAAACGGTGCGCAGCCTCCGCGAGGAGCTGACCTGGGCCGCGCGTGCCGCCCGGCGCCCGGACGAACAAGACGGCCAGGACGACGCGGCCCAGCCGGGCAGCGCCCCTTCCGGTGACCTGGTCCGCTCGCCGGAGTCGCCGGTCGCCGACGCCGGGCCGCGGGCCCACTGGAGCCGCGAGGAGACCAAAGAGCAGGTCCGGCGGGTACGCGAGGACGCGAAGGAAAACGCCCGGCGGGTGCGGGAAGACGCAAAGGAGTGGGCCCGCCAGGAACGCGACCAGGCCCGGGCCGCCGGGCGCGACCGGGACTGGGGTAACTGGGCGGCGTGGGCGGACTGGCCGGGACGCCGGGGATGGCCGGGCCGGGCCGACGCCGGACTGCTGCGGGATCTGGAGCAGACGGTCAAGGGCTTCGCTCGCGACCTGGGCCGGCTGGCGTGGCAATCGGGCGCGGCCGCCGGTGAGGACGCGCTCACCGAACTGCGGATCATCCTGGACGAGACGCTCGAGCGAGTCAGGAGCGAGGTCTTCGACACGGGCAGCGGCCACGGCCACGACGACACCCCGCCCGCCGCAGACACCGAGCTACGGACGGGAACCGGCCCGGCGGGCGGCACGGCCGGGGCCGGCACGCCGGGCGCGGCGGCCCCACAGGCCCCGCAGGGCAGCTCACAGCCAGAGCCCGGAGGCAGCCCCTGCGCGTTATCCCGGCTCCCCAGCGGCGGGAACGTCAGAGGGTGAAGACGATCTTGCCGAACTGCTCTCCCAGGGCCAACGCGGCGAAACCCTCGCGCGCTTCGGTCATCGGCAGGCGCGTATGGATCAGCGGGCGCGCGCCGGTCTGCTCGCAGAACTGGAGCAGCCGGCCGAGCTCACCTCGTGTGCCCATGGTGGAGCCGATCACGGAAAGCTGCAGGAAGAAAATTCGCTGCAGCTCGGCCGGCGGGGCATGGCCGCTGGTCGCGCCGGAGATCACGATCCGGCCGCCGGGCTTGAGCGACTTCACCGAGTGCGACCAGGTCGCGTCGCCGACGGTCTCCATCACCACGTCGACACGTTCCGGCAGCCGGGCACCCGTCTCGAACGCCTGATCCGCGCCCAGATCCAGCGCCAGGCGCCGCTTGTCCTCACTGCGGCTGGTGACCCACATCCGGTAGCCCGCCACGTGGCCCAGCATGATGAGAGCGGTGGCCACCCCGCCGCTGGCCCCCTGGACCAGCACCGTCGAGCCAGGCTGAGCCCCGGACTTGACGAACAGCATCCGGTAGGCGGTCAGGTACGCCGTGGGCAGGCAGGCCGCCTCCTCAAAGGACAGCGACGGCGGTTTGGGCACCAGGTTGCGCCGCGGCACCGCCACCCGTTCCGCGAACGTGCCGTCGTAACGCTCGGACAGCAGGCTGCGCCGCGGGTCCAGGGTCTCGTCGCCGCCCCCCGCCTCCGGGTCGCCGATGACCGCGTGCACGACGACCTCGTTGCCGTCCTCGTCGATACCCGCCGCGTCGCAGCCGAGCACGATCGGCAGCCGGTCGGGGGAAATGCCCACCCCGCGCAGCGTCCACAGATCGTGATGGTTCAGCGAGGCGGCCCGGACGGTCACGGTGGTCCAGCCCTCGGGCAACTTGGGCTCGGACCGCTCCCCCAGCTCAAGTCCGGCCAGCGGGTCTTCCCGATCAATACGCGCGCAGGTGACAGCAAACATATTTGCACCCTAGCGGAGCCCGGCCAGGACGCGGCGGTCACGCCGCGTCCTGGCCGGGTGGGCACGGCTCTATAGGCGGGCGACGCCTTCCTGACGAGCCTGGGTGGCGACGGCGGCGGCTACGGCGGGGGCGACGCGGGGGTCGAAGGGGCCGGGGATCACGTAGTCGGGGGCGAGGTTATCGCCGACGAGGGAGGCGATCGCATCGGCGGCGGCGAGCTTCATGCCCTCGGTGATCTGCGCCGCGCGGACGTCGAGCGCGCCGCGGAACACACCGGGGAAGGCCAGCACGTTGTTGATCTGGTTCGGGAAGTCGCTGCGTCCCGTGGCCACCACCCGGGCGTGCGCGCGCGCCGCCTCCGGGTGAACCTCGGGGTCCGGGTTGGACAGCGCGAACACGATCGCGTCCGGCGCCATCCCGGCGATCGCCGAGGGAGCGACGCATCCGCCGGACAGGCCGATGAACACGTCGGCGCCGCGCAGGGCCGACTCGGTCGAGCCGGTCAGGCCACTCGCGTTGGTGACCTCCGCCAGCGCGGCCTTGAACGGGTTGAGGCCGTCCCGGCCCCGGTACACCATGCCCTTGCTGTCGGAGACCGCGACGTCGCCGATGCCGGCGCTCAGCAGGATCCTGGCCACCGCGATCCCGGACGCCCCGGCCCCCGCCACCACGGCCCGCAGGTCACCGAGCGAGCGGCCGGTGAGGCGCGCCGCCCCGCGCAGGGCCGCGAGGGTGACGATCGCGGTGCCGTGCTGGTCGTCNNTCGTCGTGGAACACCGGGATGTCCAGCCGTTCGCGCAGCCGGTCCTCCACCTCGAAGCAGCGCGGCGCGGAGATGTCCTCCAGGTTGATGCCGCCGAAA
Source organism: Actinomycetota bacterium (assembly GCA_003164955.1). Taxonomy (GTDB): domain Bacteria; phylum Actinomycetota; class Actinomycetes; order Streptosporangiales; family Streptosporangiaceae; genus Bog-532. The sequence continues at coordinate 32,732 of PLRW01000138.1, read as the reverse complement.
CTTGGGGCCAGCGCCGCGACCGTCTCGACCAGTTCGCCGACGCCCGTGCAGGACAGGCACAACGGCACGGCGTCGACGCCGGCGAACCGCTTGAACAGCGCGGCCTTGCCCTCCATGACCGGCATCGCGGCCACGGGGCCGATGTCACCCAGGCCGAGTACCGCGGTGCCGTCGGACACGACCGCGACGGTGTTGGCCACCCAGGTGTAGGTGCCGGCCAGGTCCGGCTGGTCGGCGATGGCCGTGCAGACCCGCGCCACCCCCGGTGTATAGGCCATGGACAGGTCATCGCGGCCGTCCAGCGGAACCGACAGATTGACTTCGATCTTGCCGCCCCGGTGCAGCTGGAACACGGGGTCGGCGGCCAGGACGCCGGCGGAGGCGGAATCCGCGGGCGGGGCGTGCTGGGACGGGGCGTGCTGGGAATCGTGCGTGCGTGCATTCATGGTGAACCCCCATGGATGGCGGACGTGGTCCGGGCCGATTTACGGACGATGTCCGGGCCGATTTACGGACGTTGTCCGGGGCAGATTTCCGGTCGAGGCCAGCTGCGGGCGGTCAGGTACGCCAGCGCCGCGCGGCCGTTTTCGGATCATTCGGGGGTCGCCCGTTGCCATATTGTGCCATACAGCGCGCAAACAGATCGCGGTCGCGCGTGTAAGACCCAACACAGCGGGCAGCCCATTACGTAACGTGTCCCGCGTCATCCGGGCACCCGGTAACACAGTGGAACCTCCCACAGCCAGGGAGCGGATGTGGACCTCACCACATACGCGGAACTCGCCGTCAGGCTGGTCAACACGGCCTCCTACAGCGAGGACACCAGCGACCGGCTGACGACCATGGACGGCCTGCGCGCGCTGATCGCGGACCGCGAGCATCTCAGCCGCGGCGCATCCCGGCGCGACCTGGACGCGCTGCGCGGGCTCCGGACCGAGTTCCGGAAGATCTTCGCCGCCTGCGCCGCGGGAAACGGCGAGGACGTGGCCGCGCGGCTGAACTCGCTGCTCATCCGGCACCCCGTGCACCCGCAGCTGTCCGGGCACGACGGCCAGCCCTGGCACATCCACTTCACCGACAGCGGCACCGTCGCGGACAAGTACGCGGCCGGCGCCGCGATGGGGCTCGCCGTCCGCGTCACCGAGCTGGGCATCGAGCGGTTCGGCGTGTGCCAGGCCGCCCCGTGCCAGGGCGTCTTCATCGACACGAGCGCCAACCGATCGCGGCGTTACTGCTCCGAACGCTGCATGAACCGGGCCAACGTGACCGCCTTCCGCGCCCGGCAACGTGACACCCCGGCCGGCGCAGGCCCGCCGCCGGCCGGGACCGAACAGCCCGCCCAGGGCTAACACCAGGCTAGATGTCCTCCTTTCCTGGCATATTCCGCCCGCGACACCCTTGAAATGCGCCAGAAACCGGTACGTAATACCTAATGGGTAATTCCTTACTGGCACCCAACGATGGTGCCGGGGAACGGAGGGACACGGAGCGTCGAGGGGGGTGCGAGTTTGTGACATGCGTTATCAAAACGACGCCGGTGGCCGCTTCTCAGGTCATGACCGTATCTCTACGATGTTCTCACTTAGCGCATACTCAACGCTCACCTGCACCACGCGACGATCCGACACGCGGGTGGCACCAGCCCTGCGGGGCACGATCGGAAAAGGGATCGAGCATGGCTAGTAACACAGAAGCCGTCGGAGCCCCGGCGACTCAGCCCACCGATGTGGGCCTGAAACGGGAGATGGGCTTCATCGGCGCCACCTGGGCGTCCGAAACGTCGATCATCGGCTCCGGCTGGCTCTTCGGCGCGTTCCTGGCCGCCCAGGCGGCGGGCACCGCGGCCCTGCTGGGCTGGGTCATCGCCGGTGTCATCGTCGTCATCCTCGCGCTCGTCCACGCCGAGCTGGGCGGCATGTACCCGGTGTCCGGCGGGACCGCCCGGTTCCCGCACTTCGCGTTCGGCGGCGCCGCGGGCATCTCGTTCGGCTTCTTCTCCTGGCTGCAGGCGGTCACGGTCGCGCCGATCGAATGCTTCGCGGTCATGCAGTACGGCTCCTACTACTGGCACGGCCTGTACAACGCGAATAAGTCGAACGTCACCACGCTCGGCTTCGTGATGACGCTCGTGCTGCTGGCCGCCTTCACCGCGCTGAACTTCCTGGCCATGCGCCTGTTCTCGAAGGTCAACGCGGGCATCACCTGGTGGAAGGTCGCCATCCCGGTCATCACGATCATCATCCTGGCGTTCAAGTTCCACGCCAACAACCTCGGCGCGGGCGGCGGCTTCATGCCGTACGGGATCAAGGCCCTGTTCGCGGCCATCCCGTCGGCGGGCATCGTCTTCGCCTACCTCGGCTTCGAGCAGGCCGACCAGCTCGCGGGCGAGATCAAGAACCCGCAGAAGAACCTCCCGCTGGCCATCCTCACCGCCACCGGTATCGGCATCCTCATCTACTTCCTGCTGCAGCTGGTATTCATCGGCGCGATCCCGCACAGCCTGATCAGCGGGCCCAAGGGCTGGGCGGGCATCCCGGCCACCAGCCCCGTCGCCATCGGGCCGTTCGCCGGCCTGGCGGGCCTGGTCGGGCTGGGCACACTGGCCGTCTTCCTGCGGATCGACGCCTTCGTCTCCCCGTTCGGCACCGGCCTGATGTACGAGACGTCGACCTCGCGCGTGGGCTACGGCCTGGCCCGTAACCGGTACTTCCCGCAGCCCTTCCAGAAGGTGGACAAGAACGGCATCCCGTGGGTCAGCCTGATCGTCGCGTTCCTGGCCGGCCTGCTGTTCCTGCTGCCGTTCCCGAGCTGGCACTCCCTGGTCGGCCTGGTGACCTCCGCGAGCGTGCTGATGTACGCGGGGGCGCCGCTGGCGCTGGGCGCCTTCCGCGGGCAGGTGCCCGAGGCCGACCGGCCGTACCGGATGCCGGGGGCCGTGGTCATCGCGCCGCTGGCGTTCTTCCTGGCCAACATGCTCATCTACTGGTCAGGCCTGGAGGTGATCTGGAAGCTCGGCGTCTGCGTCGTCATCGGTTACGTGATCATCGGCATCTTCATGGCGATGGACCCGCAGCGGCCGCCGCTGGACTGGAAGTCCGCCACCTGGCTGCCGGTCTACCTGATCGGCATGGGCATCATCTCCTGGCAGGGCCAGTTCTCCGGCGGGGCCGTGGCGGCTCCGGTCAACACCGGTCACATCCCGTTCTGGTGGGACATCCTGGTCGTCTTCGTGTTCAGCATGATCATCTACTTCTGGGCGCAGCGCGTGCGGCTGTCCCGGGAGGAGATGCTGAACCTGGTCAACAAGCAGGCCGCAGTGGGCGCCGGGCCGGACCCGCGGGTCCACTGACCCTTACTGCTCCATCAAACCGGAGGGCCCCATCCTATGGATGGGGCCCTCCGCGCTTCCGGGGCGGCACCGCCGCGCACCCGCGGACGACGCGTACCCAGGTCCGTTAAGCAGTACCCGGCCGGTCAGCGGGGCGCCCGGGGACCCGGGCGCAGCGGCCAGTAGCGCAGCAGGACGCGGCCCTCGATCAGCGCGTCCGGCACCGCACCGAACCGCGCGCTGTCCACGGCCCCGGCCGCCGGGTTGGCCGATTCGAGCCACCAGCCGCCGGCCTCGCGGCGCGCCGCGCGTTTCACGATCAGCATCCCCGGGCGACCCGGGTGCCGGGCCAGCACGATCTGGCCCGGGCGGATCCGCCGGGTCCGGCGGACGAGCAGCCAGTCGCCCGGCCACAGCACGGGCTCCATCGAATGCTCGGCCACGGCGATCCGCAAGAGCGGCGACTGCACGGAGGCCCTCCGGTGTTGGCTGAGGCAAGCGGGGTAGTGTCGATGCTGATATTTGTGATCAGACGCTTGATCAGACACTACGGAAGGTGGATCGATGAGGCTGCTCGCACGCCTGCTCGAACCAAAGGCCGTCGCCTATGCGCACTGCGACCTGCCGTGCGGCATCTACGACCCTGCTCAGGCCCGGATTGAGGCCGAGTCCGTCAAGGCGATCGACGAGAAGTACCAGCAGAACACGAACCCCGAGTTCCGCGCCCGGGCGCTGATCATCAAGGAGCAGCGTTCCGAGCTGGTCAAGCACCACCTGTGGGTGCTGTGGACCGACTACTTCAAGCCGCCGCACTTTGAGAAGTACCCCCAGCTGCACACGCTGTTCAACGAGGCGACGAAGCTGGCGGGCGCGAGTGGCACCAAGGGCAGCGCGGACCCGGCCGTCGCCGACCAGCTGCTGGCGAAGATCGACGAGATCAACAAGATCTTCTGGGAGACCAAGCAGGGCTGAGACCGCCCGGCAGTCACATCACCGACGCACCGTACGAGGGGCCGCGACCATGTCGCGGCCCCTCGTGGTATTTCCGGGGGCCGTAATCCGGGGTATTTTCGGAGGTAACCCCCGGTCCGGACCGGGGCGAGCAGCACCGGTCGGCCGCTAACCTGACCCCATCCCGGTTTGCCGTACCAGACGGCGGTGCCAGTTTTGGGCGCTGGTGCCCGGCTGCCCGCGGGGCAACGTTGCCCCTGTTCCGGCCCGTGCGCGTGAGATCATGTGATCTGCGCTGCGCGGCACGCCGGAATCAGCCAGGCGTAGACGATAGGTTGCATGCAATCGGCCGGCCCGACCAGCCGGCCCGAAGGAGAGACGTGACCGAAGAGACCGCAGCCAGGCAGACCGCCCGCGGCGCCACGCCGGGCCCGGGTGCGGTTGCGCCTGATCTTGAGGTGCGCGACCGCGAGGCCCGCGACCGCGTGCGGGTGTGCCTGCCGGCCGAGGGCGCCTACCTGTCGGTGCTGCGTACCGCGACCGCCGGGCTGGCCGCCCGGCTTGACTTCACCCTCGACGAGATCGAGGACCTGCGCATCGCGGTCGACGAGGCCTGCGCGATGCTGCTCAGCCAGGCCATCCCGGGCACCAACCTGGAATGCGACTTCGAGCTCAGCACCGACCTGATGACGATCACCGTCTCGGTGGTGGCGGCGCAGCCGTGCACGCCGGCCCGCGACACGTTCGCCTGGACCGTCCTGTCCGCCCTGGCCGGCGACGTCGACTCCCGGCTGGAGCCGGATGACCGGGTGGCCATCGTGTTGCGGAAGCACCGCGGGGTGTCGGGGACCTGATGGGGGACTTCGAGGTCCGGGTGACCGAAAACGACGCCCGGGTGACCGAGGAGTACGAGGCCCGCCCGGCCGAAGACACCCTCGCCACCGTCACCCGGGACGACCGCGCCGTACCCGACCGCGCGCGGGCGAGGGAACTGTTCGGGCGGCTCTCCTCGCTGCCCGAGGGAAGCCCGGAGCGGGAACAGATCCGTGGCACGCTGGTCGAGTTGCACCTGCCGCTGGTCGAGTACCTGGCGCGGCGGTTCCGTAACCGGGGCGAGTGGCTGGACGACCTGACCCAGGTCGCCACCATCGGCCTGATCAAGTCGATCGACCGGTTCGACCTCGAGCGCGGCGTCGAGTTCTCCACCTACGCGACGCCCACCATCGTGGGCGAGATCAAGCGGCACTTCCGCGACAAGGGCTGGGCCGTCCGCGTGCCGCGGCGGCTGCAGGAGCTCAAGCTCTCGCTGACCAAGGCCGTCGGGGAACTCGCCCAGCGCGAGGGCCGCGCGCCCACCGTCAGCGAGCTCGCGGCCCACCTGCAGATGAGCGAGGAAGACGTGCTGGAGGGCCTGGAGTCGGCCAACGCCTACTCCACGGTCTCGCTCGACGCGCCCGACTCCGGGGACGAGGACGCGCCCGCCGTGTCCGATTCGCTCGGCATCGTGGACGAGGCGCTCGAGGGCGTCGAATACCGGGAATCGCTCAAGCCGCTGCTCGAGCGGCTGCCGCCGCGGGAGAAGAAGATCCTGCTGCTCCGGTTCTTCGGCAACCTGACCCAGTCCCAGATCGCCGCCGAGCTGGGCATCTCCCAGATGCACGTCTCCCGCCTGCTGGCCCGCACGCTCACCCAGCTCCGCGACGGCCTGACCACCGACGACTAAAAGGCGCCTCCGGCTTGGCGGCGCCTGGGGCGCGCCCAACGGGCGCTGGAACGAGCGGCGCATGTACGCGATGGCGCCTTTACGTGTAGCCGGCGACACGCGATGGCGCCTTTACGTGCACAAAGCCTTCGAGGCTGCGACGGCGGCCGGGGCGCCACCGCGGGCGGCAGGCTCAGCGCGGTGGCAGGAGCCTCAGCGGCGGCGGGACGAGGCTTTCTTGCCGGACGGGCGGGCGGCCCGGGCCGGGGGCGGGACCGCCGGCGTAGCGGGGCGCATGATGGCAGCGGAACGCGCCGGCCTGCCGGCTGGGGCCTCGGGGGCTGATGGGGCCGCAGAGCTCGGTGAGGCCCCGGGGCTGGAAGGGTCCGCGGGGCCCGGAGGGCGCGCGGGGTCGATGGCGAGAGCACGCCAGCTGGGCGGGACCAGCAGACCGGCGAAACCGGCCAGCGCCACCAGCAGCGTGAGCAGTCCCAGGTCGAGCCGGTGCCCATCCAGCAGGTAGACGCCGGTGGTCCCGACGAAGAGCTGGGTGAGCAGCGCGGGCGTGCGGCTCCACCGCCGGGCGCGATAGATGCCGACCGCGATCAGCGCGACGACGATCACCGCACCGAACGCGATGATGGTGAGCGCGATCCCGCTGCTGCGCTGGTAGGAGCGGCCCGCGGCGGTGTCCGCGGCCGTGAGCACCGCGGCGACGAGGAGCGTGGCCGCCTCGATACCCTGAGCCGCCGCGGCCAGCAGGAGCGCCGACGGACGTGGTCGCATGTATTACACCTTTCTGCCCAGGGTTAGCCTATGCGCGTGCGCGCGCTGCTGATCGTGAACCCCCGGGCGACCTCGACGACCAAGCCCGTCCTGGATTTTATCGTCCGCTCGCTGGCCGCCGAGGTGGAACTGGAGACCGTCGAAACACGGTACCGGGGCCACGCACGCGACATCGCCTCGGCGGCCGCCGCCGAGGGCCGGGACGCGCTGCTGGCGCTCAGCGGGGACGGGACGATTAACGAGGTCGTGAACGGCCTGATGGAGAAGGCCCCCATCGGGGCCGGTCATCCGGCCGCCGCCAGGCGACTGCCCGCCATCGGCGCGATCCCGGGCGGGAACGCCAACGTCTTCACGCGTGACCTGGGGATCCCGGCCGATCCGGTCGAGGCGGTCAAGGTGATCGGCGCGCGCCTCGCCACCGGGAGCACCCGGACGATCGGGCTGGGCCTGGCCGGGGACCGCTACTTCACGTTCAACGCCGGGCTGGGCTGGGACGCGGAAGTGGTGCGCGCGGTGGAAGAACAGCGGGCCCGGGGCCGGCGCGCGTCGTCCAGCCTGTACATGTGGATGGCGCTGCGTGAGTATTACCTGCGCACCGACCGCCGTGAGCCGGGCCTGGCCCTGCAGACGCCCAGCGGGATCGCCGCGCCGGGCCTGGGCATGGCGCTCATCTCCAACGCCGCACCCTGGAGCTATATCGGCCGTCATCCGGTGAACCCGACCCCGAACGCCTCGTTCGACACCGGCCTGGACGTCTTTGCGCTGCGGCGGCTACGGACATTTTCCACCCTGAACGCAATGCGCCAGATGTTGCAGGGCCACGGCCGGCCACCGATGGGGAAGTACGTGCTGAACCTGCACGACGAGCCGGAACTCACCGTGCGGGCGCGACGCCCAGCGGCGCTTCAGGTGGACGGCGAGTACGTTGGCGATGCGGAATCGGTCACATTCCGCTCGGCACCGGAGGCGCTACGGGTCATAGCGTAATTCCCGGCCCGAGGATGTTGCCGACTGCAAACTACCCGATCCGGCATTAATTGTGATTCAGGTCACATTGAAATGCCGAAGATCGCGGTTGCGTTCTCTTGCGAACCTAGCGGAACGCTTGAGAAGCTTTAGTCGATGCTGGGCGGGAAGCCCTCTCGTGTTATCGGCACCGAGCAGGTTTCCCGGTTCCCAGTGTATGCCTGGGCTAAGAAGCAGCTCCGGGCAGGTTGCCCGCTGGCTCAGTTTTCACATAGGAAAAACGGGAACACAGGGTAATCGACATGCGACATAGCTAGTGAAATCATTCACAAGCTTTGATAACTGGACGCACTGGATTCAAGTGGTCCCGTGCGGCCGTCATGCCCCGAAGGAGTGACCTCATGGACTGGCGCCACAACGCCGCCTGCCGTGACGTGGATCCTGAGTTGTTCTTTCCGATCGGGAACACCGGTCCTGCACTGCTCCAGATCGACGAAGCGAAGCGCGTTTGTCATCGTTGTCCAGTGATGGAGTCGTGCCTGCACTGGGCGATCGACTCCGGCCAGGATGCCGGTGTGTGGGGCGGTATGAGCGAAGACGAACGGCGCGCCCTGAAGCGGCGCACACTACGGCTCCGCACCCGCGCGCACGTCACGCCCGTCTCCAGCTGATTAGTCGCCGCTCCTGGCGCGGCAGCTGGCGCTGCTCGCGGTGCTATTCGGCGGTGCTATTCAGCTGTGCTATTCAACTGGGACGGCGGCCTCGTCGTCCTGGATGGGGAGGTCGACGAAGGCCTGGGTGCCGCCCTCCGGCCGGGGCGTTATCTCCAGCTTGCCGCCCAGTTCGCCCACCACCAGGGTCCGCACGATCTGCAGGCCCAGCGAACTGGATGACTCGGGGTCGAAATCGTCGGGCAGCCCCACGCCGTCATCGACGACCACCACCGTCAGCCGGTCCGGCCCGCGCACCGCGCTGACCTCCACGCTACCGGTCGGCCGCTGTGCCTCGCCGGCGACCGGCTCGGGATAGGCGAAGCCGTGCTGCAGGGCGTTCTGCAGCAGTTCGGTCAGCACCAGCGCCAGCGGCATCGCCACGTAGGCCGGCAACGGGCCGAAGACGCCGGTCAGCTTCGGGGTCACGCGGATCTCGGTCCCGGCCACCTCGGACGCCATCATGACCACCCGGTCCGCGACCTCGTCGAAGGCGACGATCTCGTCGGGCGCGTGCGACAGCGTCTCGTGCACGATCGCGATCGAGCCGACCCGGCGGACCGCATCCTCGAGCGCCGCGCGCGCCTCCGGGCCGCGCAGCCGGCGTGCCTGCAGCCGCAGCAGGGCGGCCACCGTCTGCAGGTTGTTCTTGACGCGATGATGGATCTCGCGGATCGTCGCGTCCTTGGTCATCAGCTCACGTTCCCGGCGGCGCAGCTCCGTCACGTCACGGACCAGGATCAGCGCGCCGGTCCGGTTGCCGCTCACGATGAGCGGGATCGAGCGAAGCTGCACGATCGACCCGTTGCCCTCGATCTCGGCGTCCCGCGGGACGCGGCCGTACGCCACCAGCATCAGCGACTCATCCAGCGGGCTGCCGCACGAGGCGCACAGCTTCGCGGTCAGCGGCCCGAGCTCCGCTCCCACCAGGTCAGTGGCCAGGCCGAGGCGGCGGAAGGCGGACAGCGCGTTGGGGCTGGCGTACGTGACCCGTCCGGCGCGCCCGAGACGGAGCAGCCCGTCGCCAACGCGCGGCGAGCGGGCCAGGGTGGCCTCCTCGACGCCGAAGGGGAACGTTCCCTCCGCCACCATCCGGGCCAGGTCATCGGCACCCTGCAGGTAGGTCAGCTCCAGGCGGCTCGGCGTGCGGGCGGAGTTCAGGTTGGTGTTCCGCTCGATCACGGCGATCACCCGGCCCTCGCGGGTCACCGGGATGGTCTCGGCGCGCACCGGCACGCCTGTCGTCCAGTCGGGATCGCTCTCGCGCCAGATGCGGCGCTCGGCCCGCGCGGTATCCAGCAGCGTCCTGTCCCCCGGCTCGGCCTTCGTGCCGACGACGTCATCCTGGAAGGAGGTCGGCCCGGTGGTCGGGCGCATCTGGGCCAGCGCCATCCATCCGCTGCCGTCGCGCAGCGGCGCCCAGAGGATGAGGTCGGCGAACGACAGGTCGGCCAGCAGCTGCCAGTCAGACACCAGCGCGTGCAGGCATTCCAGGTCTGCGCCGGACAGGTTGGTATGGCGGCGGGCCAGATCCGTCAGGGTGGGCACACATCCATAATCGCACCCGCGGGCCACTGGTTCCCGCCACGCCAGCGATCCCCGGCCCGCGTCTTTGCCCACGTCCTTACCCGCGTCCTGGTCCGCGTCCTTGCTCGTGACCGCGGCCCGCGCCCCCGGCGTGCCCCTCTTGACGGGGGCCGGGTGCTGGGGAAATCTATCAGGACCCATGAAGCCGCACCCGTCACCGCCGCGATCAGCAGCGCAGCCGCCGACCCGACAGCCACCCGAGCCCCTGGCGATGCTCCGGCAGGGGGCGGCGGCACGGCAGGCCGCCGGGCTGGGGCGGCGGCTGCACGCCCGCGCGCCCGGCTACGGGGCAGGACGCGGCCGGGCGGGCGGCGGACCCGGTGACCCCGGCGGGCCCGGCGCGCTCGTCGACCTGGCCTCGAACGACTACCTGGGGCTGTGCGGAGACGAACGGCTGGCCGAGGCGGCGGCCGCCGCCGCCCGCACCTGGGGCACCGGCTCGACCGGATCACGGCTGGTCACGGGGACCACGGAGCTTCACACCCAGCTCGAACGGGATCTCGCGGACTTTAGCGGCGCCGCCGGCGCGCTGGTCTTCTCCTCCGGATACCTGGCCAACCTGGCCGTGATCACCGCGCTCGGGCAAGTACTCGGGCAACTACCCGGGCAAGTACCCGGGCAGGGCCTCGCGGCGCAAGGCAGCGGGCCCGGACGCCCCGGCGTGCTCGTCGTCTCCGACACCGCGAACCACGCGTCGCTGATCGACGCGTGCCGCCTGGCCCGCGCCCGCGTTGAGGTCACCCCGCACGCCGACACCGGCGCGGTGGAGCGGGCGGTCGCCGGGCGCGCCGAGGCCGCGGCCATCGTGGTCAGCGACACGGTGTTCTCCGTCACCGGTGACCAGGCACCCGTCGCCGAACTGCACCGCATCGCGCGCGCCCACGGGGCGCTGCTCGTCCTGGACGAGGCGCACGCCTTCGGCGTGCTCGGCCCGGGCGGCCGGGGCGCGGCGGCCGCCATCGGCGACGACCCGCACGTCATCCGCACGGTCACGCTGTCCAAGTCGCTGGCGGGCCAGGGCGGCGCGGTCCTGGGGGCCGCCGAGGTCATCGGCACTCTCATCGACGTGGGCCGCGCCTTCATCTTCGACACGGGCCTGGCCCCGCCGAGCGTGGCCGCCGCGATCGCGGCCCTGAGCATCGTCCGGGACAACCCCGGCCTCGGGCGGCGAGCTCAGGCCAACGCGCAGCGCCTGGCCGCCATGGCCACCGGACTGGGATTCCAGGTCCCGGCCCCGGCCGCCGCCGTCGTCCAGATCACGATCGGCGAACCCGGCGCGGCGCTGGAGGCACAGCGGATCTGTGCCGCTCATGGCGTCCGCGCCGGGTGCTTCCGGCCGCCCTCGGTGCCGCCGGGCCGGGCGTGCCTGCGGCTGACCGCACGGGCGAACCTCACAGAAGTTCACCTCGATATGGCATTCCGTGCACTGGGTGTAGTGAGAGATCATGTCCGGATAACCGCTTGAGCGGGAAGGAAGTGGCCCATGACCGTCTCCCCCGTCCCTGTATCCCCGGTGCGGCCAGAAAAGACCAGCGTATCCGGCACCCGGCAGGCCAGGACGGGAGCACCGGCCGCAACGGCGGCGAGTGCCGCAACGGCAGCCAATGCTGCAACGGCAGCCAATGAGAACGTATCCGGCGACGTGCCGGCGGGCCCCCTGCTGCGGCTGCCCAAGTACTACACGGTCAAGCGGCAGCTGCTGGAACTCATCTCCACGATGGCGCCGGGCAGCCCGGTCCCGCCGGAACGCGAGCTTGCCCGCGACTACGGCACGTCGCGGACCACGGTCCGGCAGGCCCTCGCGGAACTGGTCGTGGAGGGGCGCCTGCTGCGGCGCCAGGGCAAGGGCACGTTCGTGGCCAAACCCAAGGTGGCGCAGTCGCTGGAGCTGGCCAGCTACACCGAGGGCATGCGGGCCCACGGCCTGCACCCGCATACGAGGATCCTCGAGATCGGCTACATCGCGGCCGACGAGGATCTGGCCCTGCTGCTCGGCATCCGGCCCGGTGGCCGGGCCCTGCGGATCCACCGGCTCCGGCTGGCCGACGGCGAGCCGATGTCGGTGGACCTGTCGCACCTGCCCGCGCGCCGCTTCCCGGGACTGCGCAAGCAGCTGAAGCGGCACAGCTCGCTGTACGAGACGCTCAGCTCGGCGTACGGCGTCCGGCTGACCGAGGCCGAGGAAACGATCGAGACCGTACTGGCCGATCCGCACAACGCCGACCTGCTGGCCGTCGACGTCGGCCTGCCGCTGCTGCTGCTGTCCCGGCACGCGGTGGACGTGACCGGCGAACCGGTCGAGTGGGCGCAGTCCTGGTACCGCGGTGACCGGTACAAGTTCGTCACCCGGCTGCGGCGGTTACCCGGTTGAGGCTGATCGTCGTCAGCGGAACGGGCACGGGCGTGGGCAAGACCGTCACGACGGCGGCGGTCGCGGCGCTCGCCCGATCCCGCGGGGAACGCGTGGCCGTGGTCAAGCCGGTCCAGACCGGCGAGCCGCCCGGGACGCCGGGTGACCTCGGCGCCGTGGCCAAACTGACGGGCGTGACCGACCGGCACGAGCTCGCGCGGTACCCCGATCCGCTCTCCCCCGAAGCGGCCGCGCGGACGGCCGGCCGCCCCCCGCTGGACCTGCGGTGGGCGGCGAGCTACATCGCGGCGCTGACCGAGGACCGGCAGCAGGTCATCGTCGAGGGCGCCGGGGGCCTGCTGGTCCGGTACGACGCCGCCGGGTCGACCATCGCCGACCTGGCCGCCATGCTGGCCGCGCCGGTTCTCGTCGTGGCCGAGGCGGGACTCGGCACGCTCAACCACACGGCGCTCACCCTGGAGGCGCTGGCCGCGCGCAAGCTGGCGTGCGCCGGGGTCGTCATCGGCAGCTGGCCCGCCCAGCCGGATCTGGCCGAACGGTCCAACCGGCACGACCTGGAAACGGTGGCCGGCGAGGGGCTGGCCGGGATGCTGGCCGCCGGGGCCGGCCAGGCGGACCGCGCCACCTTCCTCGGCCTCGCGCGGCGGGGCCTGTCACCCGCTCTCGGCGGCACGTTCGGGCCGCCCGGCCGTCATTAGTCCCGGTCGCTGCGTCGGCAACCGATTGCGAACGGTGACGCTCAGGTCTTGCCGAGCCGGCGCTGACGGCGCAACATTGGTGTAACCAGTGTGCCTTGCGTCACACCCACAGCAGTCGGCTCATCGCCACTGGGGGGGATCGCGGCTCATCGTGGCCGCCCGGTGATATGGCCGACCGCCCGGCTCGCACGATGAGAGGGAACATGGTCCAGCCACAACGGCGGGCGCGGAACCCGCTCAGCACGGCGGTCGCCGCCGTCCTGCTGCTCGTCGGGGTGATCGGGGCCTTCTGGGTCCCCATCTACGCCCGCAGTGCTCCCAAGCTCGGCGATTTTCCGTTCTTCTACTGGTTCCAGCTCATCTGGATGCCGGTCGTGATGGTCCTGTGCTACGTCGCGTACCTGCTGATGAGGACCAGCCCCGCCGCTGCCGACAACGCGAACGGCGCGCCCGCCACCGACGGCCAGGGGGCGAAGTGACGCACATCAACGCAGTCTCGTTCACGATCGTCATCGTCCTGTTCGCGGTGGTCACGCTGGCCGGCTTCGCCGCGGCCCGCTGGCGGCGGGCGGAGAGCATCCTGCACCTCAACGAATGGGGTCTCGGCGGCCGGAGCTTCGGGACGTTCGTCACCTGGTTCCTGCTGGGCGGTGACCTGTACACCGCGTACACCTTCATCGCCGTCCCGGCACTGGTCTACGGCACCGGCGCGGCCGGTTTCTACGCCCTGTCCTACACGATCATGGTCTTCCCGATCGTCCTGGTGTTCGCGCCGCGGCTCTGGTCAATCGCCCGGGTGCACGGCTACGTCACGCCCGCCGACTTCGTGCGCGGCAGGTATGGCTCGCGCGGACTCGCGCTCGCGGTCGCCGGCACCGGGATCCTCGCCACCATGCCGTACATCGCGCTGCAACTCGTCGGCATCCAGGCGGTGCTGACCGTTCTCGGCGTCGGCGGGACCTCCGGCAATGGCTTCATCCGGGACCTGCCCTTGCTGATCGCGTTCATCATCCTCGCCGCCTACACGTTCTTCTCGGGGCTGCGTGCGCCGGCGCTGATCGCGTTCGTCAAGGACACGCTGGTCTACGTGATGGTCATCGTGGCCGTCCTCTACATCCCGACGAAACTCGGCGGCTGGGGGCACATTTTCGGTACGGCCAGCACGCATCTGAAGGCCACCAACCCCAAGACGCACAAGCCGTTCGGCTCCCTCATCGTCCTGCCCGCGGGCGAATGGGCCTACGCCACGCTCGCTCTCGGCTCGGCCCTGGCCCTGTTCATGTATCCGCACGCGATCACCGGTGTGTTCGCGGCCAAGCGGCGTAACGTGATCCGCCGGAACATGGCCATGCTGCCGCTCTACTCGATCGTGCTCGGCCTCATCGCGCTGCTCGGCTACATGGCCCTGGCCACACCGGCCGTCAACGCCGGAGTCAAGGCCGGCGGCGGCAACGCGCAGCTGTCGGTCCCGCTGCTCTTCGAGCACATGTTCCCGAGCTGGTTCGCCGGCATCGGCTACTCGGCGATCGTCATCGGCGCCCTGGTGCCCGCGGCCATCATGTCGATCGCCGCGGCGAACCTGTTCACCCGCAACATCTACAAGGAGTTCTTCCGGCCAGAAGCCAGCCCCGCCGAGCAGACCAGGGTCGCCCAGTTCGTCTCGCTCATCGTCAAGGCCGGGGCCCTGGTCTTCGTACTGGCGCTGCCCAAGACGTTCTCGATCAACCTGCAGTTGCTCGGCGGGATCTGGATCCTCCAGACCTTCCCGTCGATCGTGGCCGGCCTGTACACCCGCTGGTTCCACCGGTGGGCGCTCGTCATCGGCTGGGCCGCGGCGATGGTGTACGGAACGATCCAGGCCTACCGGGCGCCGGTGGCCGGCCAGCCGAATTCGCACTTCGGCACGTCCACGGCACCGGTGTTCGGCCACGTCATGTACATCGCCATCGCCGCGTTCGTGCTCAACCTGGCCATCGCGATCGTGGGCACGGTGGTGTTCCGCGCGCTGCGACTGCCCGAAGGCGCGGACGAGACACTGCCGCACCAGTTCACCGCCGATCCGGCGGCCGCCGCGGCCGCCCCGGTCCCCGCTACCGCCGCCGTGCCCGGCACACGGCCCGGCTCCCCATCCGCCACTTAACTCACTGGTAACATCGCGGCGTGAGCGACGACGCACCCGGCGCCAGGGCCGGCGATGGTCCCAGGACCGGACACGGCGGGGTGCTGGCGGTGGGCGCGGCCCGCCAGCACGGCGTCACGACGATGTTCACGCTGTCCGGCGGCCATGTGTTCCCGCTGTACGACGCCGCGGTGCACGCGGACCCGCCGGTGCGGCTGATCGACGTCCGGCACGAGCAGACGGCGGTGTTCGCGGCGGAGGCGACGGCGCGGCTCACGCGGGTACCGGGCCTGGCCGTGGTCACCGCCGGGCCCGGCGTGACCAACAGCGTGAGCGCGATCGTGACGGCGCACTTCAACGGCGCCCCCGTCGTCGTGCTGGCTGGCCGCGCCCCCGACTACCGCTGGGGCGCGGGCAGCCTGCAGGAGATCGACCACCCGCCGCTGCTGGCCCCGGTCACCAAACGGGCCTGGACCGAGCACGCGACGGCGCAGGTGGCCGCGTCGGTGGACGAGGCCTTCCGGCTGGCGGGCACCCCGCACCGCGGGCCGGTGTTCCTCGACGTGTCCCTGGAGGCGCTGTACGACAAGGCGGAGGTGACGCCGCTCGCCCCCGTACGTGCGGCCGCCCCCGCCAAGGACGCGGGCCCGGACTCCGGCGCGGTCAGCCAGATCGCCGGGCTGCTGGCGGCGGCCGAACGGCCGGTCCTGGTGCTCGGATCGGACGTCTGGATGGATGGCGCGGAGGCCGCCGCCCGGGACGCCGCGGAGCAATTCCGGCTTCCCGTCATCGCCAACGGCCAGGGCCGCGGCATCATCCCGGCGGGTCACCCGCTGCTGGTCACCCGGGCCCGGTCGGCCGCCTTCCGCGAGGCGGACCTGGTCCTGGTGGCCGGCGCGCCCCTGGACTTCCGGCTCGGGTACGGCCAGTTCGGCCAGGACGCGCACGCCGCCCAGGTCGTGCACGTGGCCGATTCCCCGGGACAGCTCGCCTCGCACTGCCCGCTGGCCGCGACCGCCTCCGGCGACCTCACCGCGTTCTTCACCGGGCTGGCCACGGAACTGGCCGCCCCGGGCGCCACGACGGCAGGCGGAGGGGCGGCCGGCCGGCGGCGCGAGTGGCTGGCGCGGCTGCAGGACACCGCGCGCGCCGCGATCGCCGCGGACGCCGGGCTGCTGGCCAGCGACGCCCGGCCCATCCACCCGATGCGCGTCTACGGTGAGCTGACCCGGCAACTGGCGGACGACGCGGTGGTCATCGGCGACGGCGGGGACTTCGTCTCCTTCGCCGGAAAGTACGTCGAACCCCGGCAGCCGGGGCATTGGCTCGATCCAGGCCCGTTCGGCTGCCTGGGCACTGGCCTCGGGTACGCGATCGCGGCGCGGCTGGCCCGGCCCTCGGCCCAGGTGGTGCTGCTGCTCGGCGACGGCGCGGCCGGCTTCTCGCTGATGGACGTGGACACCCTGGTCCGGCACGGGCTGCCGGTCGTCATGGTGTGCGGCAACAACGGCGCCTGGGGGCTGGAGAAGCATCCGATGCGCGCGCTGTACGGCTACGACGTCGCCGCCGACCTTCAGCCGGGCTGCCGCTACGACGAGGTGGTGCGCGCTCTCGGCGGCGCCGGCGAACTGGTGACCGAGCCGGGCCAGATCGGCCCGGCGCTGCGGCGGGCGTTCGCCGCGGGCGTCCCGTACCTGGTCAACGTGATCACCGACCCGGAGATCGCCTACCCGCGCTCGACGACCGGCGTCTGAGCGCCGGGCGTCGAGCGGGCCACTGGCCTCCGCCGAGCGCAGCGCCTCCCCCGGGCACCGGCACCGGCACCGGCACCGGCCTCAGCCGAGCACCGCGATCAGGTCGCCCTCCTGCACCACGTCTCCCTCGGCCACGTGCAGCTTGGATAGCGTGCCGGCCTCCTCCGCGAGCACCGGGATCTCCATTTTCATCGACTCCAGGATCACCAGGGTGTCACCGGCTTCGAGCTGCTGGCCCTCCGCCGCGACCACCTTCCAGACGTTCGCGACCATCTCCGCTCGGACCTCCGCCACCGGTTGCTCCCTTCCTCATCCGGGCGCCGCCGCCGGCCCCGGTGCCTGTCCATTGTCCCGGGACCATGATCAGGGCCGCAGCCGGGCCACCAGAGACGTGTCGTAGTCGCCGCTGGCGAACTGGGGGCTGGCCAGCAGGTCGGCGTGAAAGGCCAGATTGGTCTTCGGCCCGGCGATACGGAACGCCGCCACCGCGTCCCGGGCGCGCGCCACCGCCTCGGCCCGGGTGGCCCCGTACGTGCACAGCTTGGCCAGCAGCGGGTCATAGAACGGCGTCACGGTGTTGCCCGCGGCGTAGCCCGCGTCCACGCGGATGCCCTCGCCCGACGGCTGCGCCCACTCGGTGATCCGGCCCGGACCGGGCAGGAACCGCACCGGATCCTCGGCGTACACGCGCAGCTCGATCGCGTGGCCGCGGGCCGGGACGGACAAGGACGCGGCCGGCGGGCCGAACGACACGTCCTCGCCGGCCGCGATCAGGAACTGCTGCTCGACCAGATCGATGCCGGTGACCAGTTCGGTGACCGGGTGCTCGACCTGGAGACGGGTGTTCATCTCCAGGAAGATGAAATCCCCGGTGTCCGCGTCGACCAGGCATTCGACCGTGCCGGCGCCCCGGTACCCGACCGCCTCGCCGGCCCGTACGGCCGCCGCCAGCATCCTCATCCGCAGGTCGGGGCCCACGCCCGGGGACGGCGTTTCCTCCGCGACCTTCTGGTGCCGGCGCTGCACCGAGCAGTCCCGCTCGCCGAGCGCGATGACCCGGCCATCGGCCAGTCCCAGGATCTGCACCTCGACGTGCCGGGCGCGCGGGACGTAGCGCTCGATGAGAATGTCCGGATGACCGAAGAAACGCTCCGCCCGGGATCGGGCCGTCGCGAACGCGGCCCGCAGTTCGGCCTCGCCGGAGGCTGCGCTCATCCCGATCCCGCCGCCCCCGCCGGCCGCCTTGACCATGACCGGGTAGCCGATCCGTTCCGCCTCGGCGACGGCGGTGTCCTCGTCCAGCACGGGTTCGGTGCTGCCCGGGGAGACCGGTACCCCCGCCGCGGCCATCAGGTTACGCGCGCGGATCTTGTCCCCCATCTGCTCGATGGCCTCCGGGGACGGCCCGACCCAGGTCAGCCCGGCCGCAATCACCTGGCGCGCGAAGGAGGCCCGCTCGGCCAGGAAGCCGTAGCCGGGATGGATGGCGCTGGCCCTGCACTGCCGGGCGGCCCGGAGGATGGCCTCGGCGTCCAGATAGCTCTGCGCGGGCGGGGCCGGGCCGATCAGGACCGCCTGATCGGCCTCCCGCACGTACGGGAGATCCTCGTCGGCCACCGAGTAGACGGCGACGGTCGCGATGCCCATCCGGCGCGCGGTGCGGATGACGCGCCGGGCGATTTCGCCACGGTTCGCCACCAGTACTGAATCAAGCACCCGAGCAGCATAAGGCCCGTCAGCCGGAGACCACCGACAGCCGGGTGATGATGCGGCCGAGCGCGGCGACGACCGCGGGATCGTACTCGGCGCTGGTGTCCAGCCGGAGCCGGTCCAGCACCGCCGCGGCCCGCGCCGGATCGGCGGAACTGCCCACGAGGTCGTCGAAGGCGTTGACGGCCCGGATGATGCGGCTGCTCAGCGGCGGCCTGGCCGGCCGTTCGCCCGCGTCCGTATCCTCGCCGGGGGCGGTGCCGGGCAGCGGACCGGAAGGGCACCGGGACGTGCCCCCGCACGGATCGCTCTGGCGGCGCACGATCTCGGCCACGCTGTCCAGCATGGTGGCCTGCTGGATGACCTCGGCACCCAGCTCCGCGATCCGCCGCTGATCCTCCGGGGAGACCAGGACCGTGGCCCCGCCCGGGATCGGGTCCTGCAGCGAAAGCTGCCCGATGTCGTGGACCAGCGCGGCGTACTGCAGCTCCAGCAGTTCGGGCTCGGCCATCCCGAGCTCCCGGCCGACCGCGACGGCGAGCCGGCTGACCCGGTCCGCGTGACCGGTCTCGACGTAGCCGCCGATCTCCGTCACCCGCGCCAGCGCGCGCACCGTCTGCAGGTAGGTGGCGCGGATCCCGGCGTACCGGCGGAAGGCGACCTGCGTGACGAGCAGCGGCGCCAGGAATACGGCCACCGCGACCAGGCCCATGGCCTCGGCGGCGAACGCGATCAGCAGGGCCGAGGCACCGACGGCCACCCCGAGGAGGCCCTGGACGCGAAGCTCGTCGGTGAACGTGACCCACAATCTGCCCCGCAGCGTGTCCGCCCGGGTGCACGCGGCGATGACCACGTCGACCAGCCAGGCCACCGTGACCAGCACCGTCATCACGGCCAGCGCCGCCCACCAGTGCCGGACGATGTTGCCGGTGCCGGCCAGCGGGCGGAAGACGAAGGCGGTGCAGGCCACTGCGAGCAGCCGCGACGCCATGCCGGCGGTCCGGGCCGGGCGTCCCACGGCCAGGTGCGGGAGCACGCCGAGCGCCATGCCGACGGCGGTGACCGCGACGACCTGGAACGCCGAATGCCGGGCGGGAGACGATCCCACCCGGATCAGCAGGGCATACGCGAGCGCGCAGGCCGTCCCGATCGGCGCGGCCTCGCGGTCCCCGGGAAGGTTGAGCCGGAGCAGCTCACCCAGCGCGATCAGGGCCGCGAAGGCGATCGCGCTGCGGGCGGCCACCACGCCGGTGGCGACCGACTGCGCGATACAGCCCACGGCGAGCAGGCCCGACGCCGCGACGAGCAGCCGCTGGCCGTGACCGCCCGCCCGGTGCGAACGGGTCTGCAGGCCCGTGGTCGCTAGCCGGTCCCGACTAACGCTCACGAGGGTCTCGCACGTCAGCGGCGCCCCATCACGCGGAGCGGCACGACGGGATCGTCGTGATCGTGCGCGGCCGCCGTGGCCGGCTCACCCGGCGGCGGCACCGGGACATCAGGGGTCTGCCAGCCCTCGCGTTCGACCGCGGCGATCAGGGCGCCGACGAAGACCGGATCGAATTGGCTGCCAGCGCAGCGGCGCAGCTCGGTGATGGCTTCGCCGAGCGAGCGGGCACCCCGGTAGGAACGGGTGGAGGTCATGCAGTCGAAGGCGTCCGCCACCGCCAGCACCCGGGCGAACTCGGGAATCTCGTCGCCCGCCAGGCCCATCGGATAGCCTCGGCCGTCGATCCGCTCGTGGTGGTGCATGATGCCGGCCAGTGCCTCGTCCAGGAAGCCGATCTCCCGGATGACCTCCAGCCCGCACAACGGATGCAGCTGGATCGCGGCGTATTCCTCTTCGGTCAGGTTGCCCGTCTTCTGCAGGACCTTGGTCGGCACCCCCAGCTTGCCCACGTCGTGCAGCATGCCCGCGAACCGGATGGCCTCCACCCGCTCGGGCCGCATCCCGATCGCGCGGGCGATCATGACCGACCCTCTCGACACGCGCTCGCTGTGGCCCCGGGTGTAGAAGTCCTTGGTTTCCACCGCCTGGCAGAGCACGCGCAGCGTGGCCTCGTAGGCACGTTGCTGGTTGGCGAACTGGGCGATCGCCCAGCGCGCCACGTACAGCGGGATCAGCACCAGGATGGCGGCGAACGGCCCGACGACACTCCACAGCGCGGCGATCAGCAGCCCGAAGACGGCGAACCCGAAGTCCGGCAGCGGCAGCCGCAGGTCGACCACGCCACGGCCGCGCGCCTGGGACCGGTCGGTGCCGCTGGTGAGCCACAGCACGCCGGCCACGAGCCCGTAGTTCGCGACGATGTGCGCCGCGGCCGCCCCCGCGAACGGGCCGATGATCTTGGGGAACGAGGCACCGGTGGGAACGCCGACGGTCCCGCCGAGGGCGAGGAACACCCGGCCGGCGCCGTAGGCGGTGAGCGCGTACATCGCGCCGTTGAAGATCCGCTGCGCGGGCGTGGGCCCGCGGCGCAGGGAGAACACGCTGACGACACCGGTCAGGGCCGCACCGAAGGGGCCAAGCAGGACAACCGAGGCGAGCGTGGCCGCATATCCGGGTGACCACGCAACACGGCGCGGCGTGATCGCCGTCGGCACGGACTCACATGCGAGAAACAGGACCGCGAGGACCGCGAGACGGCTCCATGGGATGCCCTGGTGAGGGCTGCGGGCGATTACGAACGCGGCGGCGGCCACCACTGTGCCGATATACAGCCACGTTGCCCGCGACAGCCTGCCCAATTCCCCCCCTCACCCTGGGCCTGCGACGCTGCTAACACAACCGGGCATGGTAAGCCCCAGGTAATACCTAGTCGCAGCACGCCCGTGCCTCCCTCCCGGACTCAGGCCCGCCGGTCAGCACCGGGCAGGCTCTGCATCAAGGATCACCATCGTGAGGTGCACGCGGGCAGCCGAATGTCCGACACGGCACCAGGAACCCAGCGTAACCCGGCGACACTGATCCGCGTAGGCCCAAAGTTCATTGTGAGCAAATCGTGAACATTGAATCGCGCTGCGCAATCCCCGGGCAATCATGGGCACCGGGGCAATCATGGGCACGGCGGACTCCATCCGGCGGCGATGGCGGGCCGGGATCAGCGAGCGCCGGGCGGCAGCGGTTCGCGGCGCCGTCAGGCGGCCGGGACGGGGTCAGAACTCGATGCGGGCACGCACTTCCTGGATGCGCACGAGGACCTTGGCGCGCAGCTCGACGGGCGCCGGGTCACATCCGCAGTGCTTGCGCACCAGCCGCTTCACCGCATCTTCGAGCCCGTATTCGCGCAGGCAGGGCCCGCACTCGTCGAGGTGCTGGCGCACTTTCGAGCAGTCGGCGTCGTCCAGCTCACCGTCCAGGTACGCATAGATCCGGTCCAGGACCTCGGTACACGGCACCTCGTGCGGCTTGCCGCAGCTCATCGGGTTTCCTCCCCGGGCTCGCGGCCCGCAGCCGATGCCACGGAGTCAGATCCGGACCCCGACCGGACCAGGCCGCGCTCGGCCGCGTAGTCCTGGAGCATGTCACGCAACTGCCGGCGCCCCCGGTGCAGGCGCGACATCACCGTGCCGATCGGCGTTCCCATGATGTCGGCGATCTCCTTGTACGCGAAGCCTTCCACGTCGGCCAGGTAGACCGCGATGCGGAACTCTTCGGGCAGCGCCTGCAGAGCCCGCTTGATGTCAGAGTCGGGCAGCCGCTCCAGCGCCTCCGCCTCGGCGGACTTCAGGCCGCCCGAGGTGTGCGAGGCGGCCCGGGCCAGCTGCCAGTCCTCCACCTCCTCGGCCCCGGAGCGCTGCGGTTCCCGCTGCCGCTTCCGGTAGGTGTTGATGAAGGTGTTCGTGAGGATGCGGAACAGCCACGCCTTGAGGTTCGTGCCCGGCTGGAACTGGTGAAAAGAGGCGTACGCCTTGGCGAACGTCTCCTGCACGAGGTCCTCGGCGTCCGCCGGGTTACGGGTCATGCGGAGCCCGGCGGAGTACAGCTGATCCAGATACGGCAGAACGTCCTGCTCGAACCGTTCATCGCGCTGCTCGAGTGTCTCCGGGACGGGACCCACCTCCTCGGGATTAAGCATGGCCGATCCGTGAAGACCGTATGGCCGGGAGGATACATGGCCGCGCTGTCCCGGGTCAGTTCGCAGGGTCCCCGTACCGCGTTTCCCGGCCGGCCGCGAGGAGCCGGCGGCAATATCCTGCAAGCTGGCCGCGTGGCCGGGAAAGGGGGCCGGGCCGCTGGCGAAGCTGGCCGGTCGTGCGCCACAAGCTACTGGCATACGCCCTAGAACACGGCGCTGGCCGCCGTCATTCCGTCGCCAAGGGGGACTAACTGCGCGGCGGCCAGGGGACGGCGTTCGCGGCTCGTCCGGAACGCGGTGGGCGGCTCTCCGGACACGAGGTTCGTCAGGCAGGTGAGGAATGGGCCCGAGCGGGGAATACCAAGACCACACCCATGCGGCTTGGGGGGCCGCAGCCACGGCAGGAGTCACGGTGAGGCCTTCGGCCAGCGCCACGGCCGTCGGCGATCCCGGGTCACTGTCGCCGTACTGGCGCTTTCACCAGGCGGTAGCCGAGGCACAGCTCACGTCCTGGCTACCGCGCGAGAGCCGCCTGCTCGTCGACATCTCGGGACCGCGGGCGCGCGCCGCCGGGATAGCCGCTGCGGCCGGCCATACCGTACTGCGGATCGCCGACACGGCGGCCACCGCGCCCGTACCGCCCGGCGAACTGCTGGCCCTGCCCCTCCGGCCGCAAATCCGGCCGCCCAGACCTGGCCGTCTTGTCCGGCTGGTATCCGATCCGGGGAACCTTGGTTTCCTGAGCGACAGGTGCGCTGACGGGCTGATCGCGGAAGACCGGACCTTGTCCCGGCAGCTCGCCGCGGAGAACCTGATCACGGACATCGCCCGGGTCCTGCGTCCGGCCGGCCGCGTGCTGGCCTGCGTCGACTCCCTGGTCCTGGGGATGGCGCTGCTCGCCGAGCAGCGCCACTGGGCCGAGCTCACCGACCTGCCGCACGCCGAGGTGGTGCTCGTCCCCTGGCCGGACGGCACGATCACCCGGTGCTTCGGCGCGGAGCAGCTGCGCGAGCTGTTCGAGGACGCCGGGCTCACCGTGATGTGGATCCGGCCGCGGACCGTGTTCTCCCCGTCGACGGTCGCGCACGTCCTGCGGCGCGACCCCAAGGGCCTGTCGCGCCTGGTCGAAGCGGAGCTCGCGATGGAGCCCGACGAGTCCGTCGGCGTCCAGCTCGTCGTCTCGGCCCGCAAGCGGCCCCGCGCCACCGGTTTACGGCGTCACCGGTAGCGGGGGCAGCGGTACCGGCGTTAGCGCCGGAGACGGTCGTGCTTAGCCTGGCAGGCCACACACCGGGACGCGTCCGGCCGGGCCTCCAGGCGCCCCTCCGGTACCGCCTTGGCGCAGTCGACGCACAGCCCGTAGGTGCCCTCGTTGATGCGGCGCAGCGCAGCCTCCACCTTTCCCCGCTGCCGCTGCGCGGAATGCAGCACCGCCTCGGTCCGGTCGGTTTCGGACAGGTTGGCGCCCGCGTCCGCGGGATCGAACGAGTTGGCCGGGCCGTCGCCCGGCGCCGGGCTTTCGCCCTTGAGAACCGCGATCGACCGGTCCAGGCCGTCGA
Organism: Actinomycetota bacterium; assembly: GCA_003164955.1. GTDB lineage: Bacteria > Actinomycetota > Actinomycetes > Streptosporangiales > Streptosporangiaceae > Bog-532. The sequence goes on along the minus strand of PLRW01000138.1, from coordinate 8,415 downwards.
GCATCTCCTCAAGGCGCTTACGCGTCACTACGGCATCCACGGCGGCATTGCCTCCTGTCCGCCCGCGCTCCGGCGGGGCTGTCACGCTTCCCCGGGCGCGCTATCGGCGGCCAGGATGTCCCCGGACTCACCCCCGGCGGCCAGCGCGGTAATCCCGGTAATCGCGGTAATTAGGTCCGGCCCGTCGTTGGCCACCGAGTTGACGGCGGTCGATACCGGCCGTGTCTCAAGGTCGTCGGACGCGGCGGGAGTGATCGTCTTGAGCAGGCTGTCCGCATCGCCGGTGGCGGGATCCAGCCACTCGTCCCAGTGCACCGGGCTGACCACCATGGGCATCCGGTCGTGCACCCAGCCCATGTGGTCGGTCGCCTGCGTGGTGATGATGGCCGCGGTCCACAGCCAGGCCGCCGGATGATCGTCGGGAAGCGCCGCGTCCCGCCAGAACTCGTAGATCCCGGCCAAGGCCATGCCCTGGCCGTCCGCGCGGTGGATGTAGTACGGCTGCTTGCGGGGGCGCCCGTGCTCACGGCCGCCGAGCGGGCGCCACTCGTAGTAGCCGTCGGCGGGAATCAGGCACCGCCGGCGGGCGAAGGCGCTGCGGAACGAGGGCTTCGCCGCGACGGTCTCCGCGCGCGCATTGATCAGGCGCGCGCCACCGGACCGGTCCTTCGCCCACGAGGGCACCAGTCCCCAGCGGACCAGCCGCAGCTCGCGACACTGACCCAGCACCGCGTAGATGGGGTCGGTCGGGGCAACGTTGTAATCAGGGGCGACATCCCCGACCACCTGGTCGCGTTCCACCAGGAACTCATCAATGAGTTCCTGGCGCTGCCGCGCGGAAACGAAACGGCCGCACATACCCCAAATCCTGATACGTAAGAGCGAACTGCCACACGAGCCGCAATGAGCAATTTCATAACCACAATGGCCGCCCGCCAAACCAGGAGCACGTTTTTATGACGGTATTCGCGGACCGCAAACCGGGTTTTGGCGCGAAAACAGCCCGCGGAAAGCGCCCCAAACGGGCCCCGGACGCTCCCGGACGGCTATCCCGGCCGGCCGGGGCGGGTACGGGAGCCCGGCGGCCCTGGGAAGGCACGAAACGGCCGAACCGTTACCCTCACGGTATGCAATGCGAGACGAACGGGCGGGAGGCGGAGTCCTGAGCCGACGCCCGGGCCACGAGGGCCTCGACGAGGACGACGTCCGGGTACGCCCGGGCCGGGGCACCCGGCCGCGTACCCGGCGACGGCCGGCCCACGAGGATGCCCCGGAAGGATTCGTCGTCAGCATCGACCGGGGCCGGTACGGGACCCTGACCGAGGGCCGGGTCGTCATCGCGATGAAGGCGCGCGAACTCGGCCACCGGAGCGTGGTCGTCGGCGACCGGGTCATACTGGCCGGCGACACGTCCGGAGACGAGGGAACGCTCGCGCGCATCGTCCGGGTCCAGCCGCGCACCTCGGCCCTGCGCCGGTCGCCCGATGACACCGACCCGGTAGAGCGGGTCATCGTCGCCAACGCCGGGCAACTGGTGATCGTCTGCGCGCTGGCGCAGCCGGCCCCCCACCTCCGGTTTATCGACCGGTGCCTGGTCGCCGCATACGACGCCGGCATCAGCCCGCTGCTGTGCCTGACCAAGGCCGACCTCGCCGCACCACGCGAGGTGCTGGACATCTATGAGCCGCTGGGCGTGAGCTGCCTGGTCACCCGGCGCCCGCTCACCGATGAGCAGATCGCCCCGCTGTGCACGGCGCTGTCCGGCCGGATCAGCGTCATGATCGGGCAGTCCGGGGTGGGCAAGTCCACGCTGGTAAACGCGCTGGTCCCGGACGCGGGGCGGGTGGTCGGGATAGTGAACCCGGTGACGGGCCGGGGCCGGCACACCTCGTCGTCGGCGGTGGCCCTCGAATTGCCCGGTGGCGGCTGGATCATCGACACTCCCGGGGTGCGCGGCTTCGGCCTCGGCTACGTGAGCCCCCGGCGGGTCGTGGAGGCCTTCCCCGATCTGGCCGGCCCCGCCGCCGACTGCCCGCCCGGCTGCGACCATCTCGATGAGGATTGCGGGCTCGATGAATGGGCCCGCGAGCACGGCGCGCAGGCGCGGCTGGACTCGCTGCGCCGCCTGCTGCGCAGCCGTGAGGGCGCCGAATCGCCCTAGCTGCCGGATCGCCCGAGATCCGGGGCGCCCGCACCGCGCGGGCGTCTCAGCTCTCGGGCCGGACGTCGACCGTCCCGCCGCTGCGCCAGTACACGCCCGCCTGCCGGGACAAGAAGCCCTCATCCACGAGATAGCGCCGCAGGGCGAAGTGGTCGTCGCACAGCGCCTTGAGCACGTCGTCCACCGCAGCTTCCGGGAAGCGGAGCCCCGGTTCGAACGCCTGGGCCACACAATCGAGCAGGAGCCGCCGCTTCGCCGGCCGGGCCGGCATCGCGGTGATGCGGCCGTCGCGAACGAACGGCCTGAGCTGTTCCTCGTTCTCCAGCCGCCCGGCCACGGCACTGCTCGCCGAATCCTCCGGCTTGCTGAGGCTGATATCGCCCATGCTGCTAGTTTGCCTGCCCCGCCGCGCCGGCGCTCGCCTGGTCACCAGACTCGCCGGCGCGGTACGGTTTCGCGCGTGGCACTTTATGGTGATGACCTGCGTTTCGCGCACGTCCTCGCCGACGCGGCCGATGACATCACCAACCGGCGCTTCCGCGCGCTTAATCTCGAGGTCGAGACGAAGCCTGACCTGACCCCGGTGACCGATGCCGACCGTGCGGCTGAGGAATCGCTGCGTAACGTGCTGCGCCGGGCCCGTCCCCGCGACGCGGTGCTCGGCGAGGAATTCGGGCGGAGCGGGCACGGCCCGCGCTGCTGGGTGATCGACCCCATCGACGGCACGAAGAACTTCGTGCGCGGGGTTCCGGTCTGGGCCACGCTGATCGGCCTGATGGACGGGGACGAGGTCGTGGTGGGGGTGGTGTCCGCCCCCGCCCTGGGCCGGCGCTGGTGGGCGGCCGCCGGGGGCGGCGCGTGGACGGGGCGCGGCCTGACCAAGGCGACCCGGTGCGCGGTGTCGGGCGTCACCAGCCTCGGCGACGCGTCGATGTCGTACTCCAGCCTGACGGGCTGGGAGGACCGCGGCAAACTCGACGGCTTCCTCGGCCTGAACCGGGCGGTCTGGCGGTCCCGCGCGTACGGGGACTTCTGGTCACATGTCCTGGTCGCGGAGGGGGCGGTCGACGTGTCCCTCGAACCGGACGTCTCGCTGTGGGACATCGCCGCGCTGCAGGTCATCGTGGAGGAGGCGGGCGGCCGCTTCACCGACGTCAGCGGCGCGCGGACCCCGGACGGCGGCAGCGTCGTCTGTACCAACGGCCACCTGCACGACGAGGTCCTGACCAGGCTGAAGGCCTGAGAAAAAGCTCCTGACAAGGGCAAATAGCGGGGACGGCGACAAGCACGGAAGTCCTGGCCAAAGGTCTTGCCCTTCCCGGGCTTTTCACCGATGCTGTTCAAAACGGCGGTCACAAGTTCACAAAGTGCTGCCGCGTCCCGCAAGCATCCGGGGTGAGCGACGATGAACGTACGAGACGGCATGTCGAACTTGGTCCTGACGATCGGCCCTGCGCACACGCTGCGCGAGGCGGCCCGGATGATGTCATCACGGCATGTCGGCGCCGCGGTCGTGATCGACCCGGAACACGCGGGCGTCGGAATTCTCACCGAACGCGACGTCCTGGACTCCATCGGCGCGGGACAGGACCCAGACGCCGAACTGGCCGCGCATCACTGCACGTCGGATCTGGTCTTCGCGGTGCCGGCCTGGACGCTCGAAAAGGCGGCGGCCGCGATGGTCCGGGGCGGGTTCCGGCACCTGGTGGTGGTCGAAGGGTCCGAGGTGACCGGCCTGCTGTCGATGCGGGACATCGTCCGGTGCTGGTCGGGGTCGACCGTGGCCGCCCGGGAAGGGAGGGTGGCCAGCGGCCATACGCCGGCCACCCAGGAAGTAGCCGGCGCGCCGCGGTAGCGGCCGGAAATGCGCGCTCTCTTTCACTGTGGCGTTTTATCCGGTACCGGGGCGTTTTATCCGGCCGCCGTGATCGCCGCTTAATATGCTCTCGCCGAGAACCGTAATTCGGGGTACGGCTTTTCCGCGGAAAACGGAGCAGCCATGGCATTCCCGGGGCGCACCGTACCGCCGGCGGATACATTCGGTCTCTTCCGACGGTATCTTCCGACGGCCGTTCGCGGAAGATGGCCGATCGGTAACGGGCAGGGGGGCCATGGTGTTTCACCCGGACGACTGGCCCGGCGGGCATCGCAGGCATGGCACGTACGGAACGGCTAGCGGTCCCAGCGACCGCGAGATGCGGATGGCCCTGGCGGAGCTCCCGCCCGGCCACCCCTCATCGGCCCGGAAAGCGGACGGCACCCCGCGTCCCCTGCCGCCCCGCCTGCAAGATCTGGAACTCCCGCTCCCCGGCACATCGGCGGACACCTTCGGCGAGGGGCCAGCCAGCGACGGTCCGCGAAATGATGCGGCCACAAGGGAACCGCCGGCGCCCTGACATACGTCATAGCAGTGCCGGTGGTAAGAGGCCGGGCCAGGCGAATCCCCCCTCGCCGGCCCGGCTCACCGGCATGTCCGGCCGGGATCCGGCTCTCCCCGGCTCTCCCCTGGCGGTTTGCGCCTGCGCCCGCGCGCCTGCCCTGGCTCGCGACCGCTCATCCCCTCGCCGCCGCTTGGTTAAGGGCTCGCCGCATGGGCGGCGTTGGTGAGACCGTGGAGGCGTGGACAGCGAGCGGGCGGAACGTCACCTCCGGCTGGCCGCCGAGGCGGCCCTCCGGCGCGCCCGGACGCTGCCCCGCGAGGCCGGGCAGGTGCGCCCCCGGGACGTCCTCAGCGAATGCCTGGGACGGCTCCGGGGCATCGCCACCGCCCTGGTCAGCGTCGGAGCCGTCGACGCGGACCGGGCCGAAGCGATCATGGACGAGTTCCAGGCGGCCCTGAGTGCCCGGCACCTGCACGCCATGACCGTCCGCCCGTTGCCCGTCGGCCGCCTGCTGCCCGTCGGCCGGCCACGACCAGCGGCCCCGGCGAGACCGGTCATCCGGGCCGCCCCAGCCACCGGCTCGCCCCGGCCGGATGCGGAACCAGCACCAAGCGCCGGGATACCCCGGGTAATACCGGTCAGCCGGATGCTGCGCCTCCGCGACGGGGACGTCACCGGAGAGCTTTATGTGATGTCGCTGGTGGTGACGGCCACGCACGCGGCCGCCCCCGCGGTCGCGCGGATCCGCCGCCGCGCCCGGGACACGACCTGGGCCCCGGCGCCCACGTCGTTCCCGCCCTTCGGGCAGATAACCGCCGCCGACGACCGGGAGACCCGTTACCACGTCGGTGCGCAGGGCGGCGGACTGCTATCCCGGTGGACGGGGCACCTGAACATCCAGCCCGGGCCGCCCGCCGGCGCTCGCTGGCTCGACCTCAACGCCGGTGATGACGCCAGCGTCCGGATCGACCTGACCGGCACCACGGAGGTCGCCAGCGCCGTGATCGAGCCGCTCTCCGCGCGGCCGGGCGATCAGCTGCTGGAGAACGTGGCCCAGCAGATCCTGGCCGCCGCGGCCGATGATCCGCACCTGGCCCGGCAAGCGGCCGACAGCACCGGGGACACGGTACGAGCGCTCGAAGCGGCGGGGGCGCTGTCGCCGCTCAGCCCGGCCCCCGGTCACCTGGCTACCGTCTGCGGCCGTCTCGGCATCGACGGGCACGGGATTACCGCCCGGCCCACGCCCGACCTGCCCGAGCCATGGCTGAGCGTTCTCGCCTGCTACGGACGCCGGCACCGGCACACTGTGCGGGACGGCACCGCCACCGTGGCCGTGACCCTGCCCGAGCTGAACGGGGCCCGCGTCGTACTGGCCGGCCTGCATACCCTGAACGGGCAGACCTATCTGCATGTGCTCGGCTGCGGGTGGCCCGCGTCATGGTCGGCGCGCCGCTTCGGGCCGGGCATGCTCCCGGCCTTCGGCTGGTGGCTGCAGGATGACGCCGGGCACTGGCACGTGGCCGTCCAGCGGCAGTGGACGGAGGGCCCCGGTGGGGAGACGTTTGTGATGCTGCGCGTGGTGCCCCCGCTGGGCCGGGAGACGGCTTCCGGCACGCTGTTCGTTACGACACCGGAGCAGCGGGCCGCCGTCCGGGTGCCGCTGTCCTGGTGGGCAGTGCCATGAGCGGCCAGCCGCCCGGGCCCCAATCGAACGGGCCATGGTGGCGGGCGCTGCCCGCCCTGGAGACGCGGGTGCCCTGCGGGCCGGACACGCACCCGGTGCGATGGCAGGACGGCGCCCTCGGGCTGCCCGCTCACCCCGACCCTGAGGGCGAAGTCGTGCTGGCCGCGCTGGGCGGGGAGAAAGCGGGCTGCATCGAGGTGGCCGCGGCCTGGCATCAGCACGCCGACGACCTCGGCGTCATGGCCGTCGGCCCTCGCGATCCGGCCGACAGCGTGAACGTCAGCTGGGAGGATGTGCAGGAATTCCGGGAGGCCGGCCCGGGCCGGTTCGGCGGGCGCATCACCCGGCCGCACAGCCAGCCGATGCGCCGCCCCGGTCCCCCGGCGGGCGGCACCGGGCTCCCGCCGGCGGGCGGCTCCAAGTTTTCCGCGGCGGCCGGCGCCGGGCTCTTCCCGGCGGGCAGCCGGCGGGTGCCGCGCCGCCCGATTCCGGTCGGCCAGGCGGAGGAGCCGGAGCGGATCCGGGCTGAGCGGCTGGGGCTGCTGGCGCTGCTGGCGCTGGGGCTGGAGTTCCAAATGGTGCTGTCCGGCACCGTCGCGGCGGCCTGGGCCGACGGCGGTCCCCGCGCCCGCGAGCGCCACGCACACCGGGCCGCCCTCGAAGCCGCGCTGACCGGCCGGCTCGCCCCGGCCGCGGCCCGATGGCTCGGCATCGACCCCGACCAGGTAGACGCGCGGCTGCACGATGGCCCCGGGTGGGGCGGCCTGGAACTGAGCGGGACCGGCGCAGCGCGGCACCTGCGCGCCGCCCTGCCGGCCGGGTGGCTGGCCGCAGTATGGGCCTGCGGCCTGACCGTGGCGGGCGGTCATCTCGTGGTCGCGGTCCAGCAGGCGGCGTGGCCGGACGCGACGGTCCTCGCTGTACCGGAGCCCGGCCGTGACCCGGTGCTCCTCAGCGTGCGGGCCGGGGAGGAGGCGGGCAGGAAAGCCGGCCAGAACGCGGACAAAAACGCGGGCCCGTCCGGTGACCGCGCACACTGGGAGGTAACCGGCGTCCAGCCCGCGGCGACCGGCGGACCGGACGAGCCGGCCAGACCATCGCCCAGACCATCGCCCAGACCATCGCGTGGAGAGGCAGACTGACCGTGAGCGTGGACGAGGAGCCCGCCGCCAGCACCGCCGCATTGGGCCCGCACGGGCCCGCGCCGGCCGGCCGGGGGGCCGCCGATCCGGTCGTCGCGGCGCTGACCGTGGCCATCGCCGCGCGGGTCCCCGTCCTGCTCTGGGGCGCGCCGGGAACTGGCAAGACGTCGGTGATCCGGGCCGTGGCCGGCGCGGCCGGGCTGCCCTGCGAGACCGTCATCGCCTCGATCCGCGAGCCGTCCGACTTCGCGGGCCTGCCGATCGTGGTCGGCCAGGGCGTACGGTTCGCCCCCCCGGCGTGGGCGCAGCGGCTGGCCGCAGCCGGGCGCGGCCTGCTGTTCCTGGACGAGCTCTCCACCGCGCCGCCCGCCGTGCAGGCGGCCCTGCTCCGCGTGGTTCTCGAACGCGTCGTGGGCGACCTTGAGCTGCCCGCCGACGTCGCGGTCGTGGCCGCGGCCAACCCACCGGAGCAGGCTGCCGACGGGTGGGACCTGTCCGCACCGCTGGCCAACCGGCTCTGCCACCTGGCCTGGGACGTCAACCCGCGAGTGGTCGCCGACGGGCTGGCCGGCGGCTGGCCCGCACCGCAGGTGCCGGAACTGGCCGGCGGCTGGGAGGCCGAGGAGGTTCTCGCCCGCGGCCTGGTCGGCGCCTTCCTGCGGGCCCGCCCCGCGCTGGCGTGCGCGCCACCGGCGGACCCTTCGTCGGCGGGACGGGGCTGGCCGAGCCCCCGCACCTGGGAAATGGCCGCGCGCCTGTGGGCCGCGGCGGGCGCGGCGGGGGCCGGTGACGAGGCCCGCTCGGTGCTCGTCCGGGGTTCGGTGGGAGACGGGGCGGGGGCGGAGTTTCTTACCTGGCTACTGGAGATGGACCTGCCTGATCCCGAGGAAGTGCTCGCCGACCCGGGCGCGTTCCGGTTGCCGGACCGCGCCGATCGCGCCTACGCCGCGCTGGCCGCGATCACCTCCGCGGTCACCGCACAGTCCACGCCGGAGCGCTGGGCGGCCGGGTGGCGCGTGCTCGGCACCGCCGCCGCCACCGCGCCCG
>PLRW01000279.1 GCA_003164955.1 Actinomycetota bacterium | reverse complement strand
CGGGGCGGCGCAGCCGCACGCAACGCCGGCTGTCTCCATCGGCACCGGTCATATGCCGGTCCATTGCCTGGCCAGCCGGAGCAACACCCCGGCGGCACGTCCTTGGCGTCTTTCGATCGCTAGTTCGATAATAACAGGACCCACCGACATTCCTGGAGCCCGACACGACCGGGCCGAAAATTACGAGTTCCCCGCGATTGAGACGGAGGGTGAAGCGGGCGACGGTGTGGTGCCGCCCCGCCCGATCGCCGTCCTGGCAAGATAGCGGCGTGGAACGTGTGATTGGAATCGGTGGATACTTCATGCGGGCCGCCGACCCGGCGGCCCTGGGCGCGTGGTATCGCGATTGCCTGGGCCTGGACGCCGATGTGAACGGCCTGTGGCGTCAGGAAGCCGGGCTGACGGTGTTCGCGACGTTCGAGTCCGGGACCGGCTACTTCGGGTCCCGCGCCCAGCAGACCATGCTCAACTTCCGGGTCCGCGACCTGGATGCGATGCTCGCGCAATTGCGCGCCAAGGGAGCAGATGCAGCCAAAGAGACGCAGGACATGGAGGGTGTCGGCCGGTTCGGCTGGGTCACCGATCCCGAGGGCAATCGGGTCGAACTGTGGCAGCCCGCCTGACCGCGTCTTCGCGCAGGCGGTGACGCGCTGGTGGCCCACTAGGTTGCCAGGTGTGAACCTTGGTCAGGCCCGCGGCCATGTCCCATTCCGCCTTCTGCGGGCTGTCACGGGATCACCCGGGCAAGCTCCCAGCGTCCGATCACACGTGCCGCTCGGCTCCCACGGCCCACGGGCCCGAGGCGAGCGAGGTTAGTCGACGGCCGCCAGGGCCTGGGCGAACTGGGCCTGGTAGAGGCGGGCATAGGCCCCGTCCGCGGCCAGCAGCATGGCGTGCGTGCCCTGCTCGACGATTTGCCCGTCCTCCATCACCAGGATGAGGTCGGCGTCGCGGATGGTCGACAGCCGGTGCGCGATGACGAAACTGGTCCGGCCCTGCCGCAGGGACGTCATCGCGTGCTGGATAAGCACCTCGGTCCGGGTATCCACCGAACTGGTCGCCTCGTCCAGGATCAGGATGGCCGGCCGGGCCAGGAAGGCCCGCGCGATGGTGATCAGCTGCCGTTCGCCCACGCTCACGTTGGCGGCCTCGTCATCGAGGACCGTGTCGTAGCCGTCGGGCAGCGTCTGTACGAACCGGTCGACATAGGTGGCCCGCGCCGCCTCGGTGATCTGCCCGGATGTCGCACCGGCTGATCCGTAGGCGATGTTGTCCGCGATCGTGCCGCCGAACAGCCAGGCGTCCTGCAGCACCATCCCGGTCAGCGAGCGCAGCTCGTCCCGGCTCATCGTGGCGATGTCGGTACCGTCGACGGTGATCCGGCCCGAGCTGAGCTCGTAGAACCGCATCAGCAGGTTGACCAGTGTGGTCTTGCCGGCGCCGGTCGGGCCGACGATGGCCACGGTCTGGCCCGGCTCGACCTTCAGCGACAGGTCCCCGATCAGCGGCCGGTCCGGTGCGTACCGGAAGGACACGTGCTCGAACTCCACGCGGCCGTGTACTTCGGCCGGGCGGGCCGGCTGGGCGGCATCGGGTTCCTGCTCGACCGCGTCCAGGAGGGCGAAGACGCGCTCGGCCGAGGCGACGCCGGACTGCAGCAGATTGGCCATGCTGGCCACCTGGGTCAGCGGCTGGCTGAACTGGCGGGAGTACTGGATGAACGCCTGCACGCCGCCGAGGGTCAGCGCGCCCGTGGCCACCCGCAGGGCGCCGACCACCGCGACCAGCACGTAGTTGAGGTTGCCGACGAACATCATGACCGGCTGAATGGTGCCGGAGATGAACTGAGCGCGATAGCTGGCCTGGTAGAGGGACTCGTTCTGCTCGGTGAAGGTGCGTATCGCCTCGTCGCGCTGGCCGAACACGGCCACCAGCGAGTGGCCGGTGTACATCTCCTCGACGTGCCCGTTCAGCTTGCCGGTCGTCGACCACTGCTTGACGAACTGAGGCTGAGCGCGCTTGCCGATCCTGGCCACCACGAAGACCGAGACCGGGACGGTGACGAGCGCGATCAGCGCCAGCAGCCACGAGATGACGAACATGATCGTGAGCACGCCCACGATCGTCAGCACCGAGACCACCAGCTGGCTCATCGTCTGCTGCAACGTTTGGGACAAGTTATCGATGTCGTTGGTGACCCGGCTGAGGATNNGCCGGGACAGCTTGGCCTGGACCTGCGCACGCAGCCGGAGGACCACGCGCTGGACGATGGTCGCCGTCGCCCGGCCCTGCAGCAGCATGGCCACCGAGGAGCCGAGGTAGACCAGCAGAACCAGCAGCAGCACCTGACCGACGCGGTCGAAGTCGATCCCCTGGCCGGCCACCACGTGCATCGCCGACAGCATGTCGGCCTCCGTGCCGTGGCCCTCGCGGCGGAGCTGGGCCACCATCTGGGCCTTGCTGACGCCGGCCGGGATCCGCTTGCTGATGACGCCCGCGAAGATGAGGTTGGTCGCGTTGCCGAGCAGCCACGGACCGAGCACCGAGAGCGTGACACTGACCGCCGCCAGCACCAGGCTGACGATGACCCGGAACCGGTGCGGGCCCAGCGTGCCGAGCAGACGCCGGCTGGAGCCGCGGAAGTCGAGCGACTTCTCGGTGGACATGCCGCCCATGAAGCGGGCCGGGCCGGGTCCCGGGGCGGGGCCGGGGCCCCGCTGAGGGGTGGCCCGCTCCCCCGCCCCGTTAACGGCGGCCCCGTTTCCGGCGGCCCCGTTACCGGCGGCCCCGTTACCGGCGGCCCCGTTACCGGCGGCCCCGTTAACGGCGGGCCCGTTAACGG
>PLRW01000115.1 GCA_003164955.1 Actinomycetota bacterium | reverse complement strand
CGCTGTTCCCCCGCCCGCGGGGCGCCCGGCCGGGCTGCGCTTACGCCGCTGACCTCGGCCTCCTCCCGGACCTGACCGACCGATGGGCCTTACCTGCGGGTTTCCTGAATGGCCAGCCAACTTATTTCGTTAGCCTCAGCAACTTCTTGGCTGGGGCGCGGGACCAGCTCAGAGCCGGACAGCATGCTGGTCAGAGTGGTTCTCGACACCAGCGCGGCCGACCCCGTAACCCCCGGTAGCCCTGCGCCCCCCACCCGGGCCGCGGGGACGGCCGCCTCCCCGGCCGCGGCCGCGGAACCGGTTGCCCCGCCCCGGCGCCGGCCGCGGCCGCGGCTCACTCACGTCGACGCCATGCGCCCGGTGAAGCAGTTCGGTGTGGTCTCCACGCATTCCCTGCAGAACTTTGCCCCGGCGGCCAGCCTCGGGGTCGGCGCGAGCCTCATGCTGACGCACGTCACGCGGTTCGCGTTCATGTTCATTTCGGCCGCGATGCTCGTCTACGCCTACCCGGCCGTGGGGCGGGGCGGCTGGCGCACGTTCTGGCGGCGGCGACTGCTGGCCGTGGTCCTGCCCTACGCCACGTGGACGGTCGTCTACTTCGCGCTGGGCCTGGGCCAGGCAGGACGGATCGGCAGCATCGCGGGCGACGCCGGGCACCTGGGCTGGCTGCTGCTCACCGGGTACGACCAGCTCTACTTCCTGGTCGTGCTGCTGCAGTTCTACCTGCTCTACCCGGCGTTCCTGTGGCTGATCCGGCGGACCGAGCGGCACCACGGGTGGCTGCTCGGCGCGAGCCTCGCGGTCGAGGCGGTGCTGTTCTGGCTCGTGCACGAGCAGTACGTGCCGGCCTGGATGCTCAACAAGGGCGCGACCCGTGAGCTGTGGAACTACCAGCTCTTCGTCGTCGCCGGCGGAATCATGGCCTGGCACTACCACGACGTGCACGCGTGGCTGGTCCGGCACTGGCGCGCCCTGCTCGCCGCCACGGCCGTCGCGGTGGCGCTCAGTGAGGCGTGGTTCGTGCTAGCTTCGCACGGCGTGCCGGGCTTCCGCACGGCGGACCCTTCGGATCCGTTCCAGCCGGTGGAGATCCCGCTCTACCTCGGGCTCATCACGGTGATCTACCTGCTCGGGGTGGTGGTCGGGGACGAGCACCGGCCCCGCTGGCTGCGCTCCCTGGTCCGCGCCGGGGCGGACTACTCCTACGGCGTGTACCTCAGCCAGGTGCTGTTCCTCACCGCGCTGAGCACCCTGGGCTGGGCCTCGCTGGACCGGCACCTGCCCTGGCCGCTGGTGACCGCCGGCGGCATCGTCTTCGTCTTCGTCGCGTCCGCCCTGCTGACCGCGCTGCTGGCGCGGCTGCCCGGTGCCCGGGGCACGGCCGGCATCCCGCGCCGCCCCTGGCGTGCCCACCCGGATGCGCCGCCGGCCCCGGGCCGGGGCGAGGCTCGCCCCGGGGTCATCGAAGGTCGCGGGCACCTGAGTTAGGTGAGTTCGGCCTGCAGCACCTCGGCTACCGGCTGCCGGGCGCCGATGCGGGCCGGGATGGTGGTCAGCAGGACCACTGCGGCCAGGATGGCGAGCACCGCCGCGGCTAGCCACCAGGCCGGGGGGATGGTCATCGGGCCGCCGCCGCTCGCGACCTTGAACAGGGCGATGCCCAGCGGGATGCCGAGGATGGCGCCGGGCAGTGCGGGCATCAGCTGGGCAGCCGACAGTCCGGCGCTGACCTGCTCGGGGGTGGCGCCCAGCGATCGCGCGAGCGCCAGGGGCTGCCTGGTGTCCAGCACCGTCGCCCAGGCGGTGAAGACCGCGTTGAGGGAGGCCAGCGCGATCAGCGCGACGGTGAGGACCACGAGGACTTGCTCATTGCGGTTGTATACCGGGTTGTTCAGCCCGCTGCCCCCGCCGTTGATGGCCCGGCCGGCGGTGGCGTGGAAGACGAGGACGGCGACCAGGCCGGAGGTGGTGACGGCGGTGCTGGCCGCGGTGAGCACCGCGCGCCGGGTCCGGCGGCCGATCAGGCGCAGTCCCAGCAGCAGTGGCACCGGCAGCCGGGCCGAGACTGCGATCAGGGCGCCCCGGCGCCGTGGCGGGCGAGCCGAGTTGGCCAGAGCGCCGACCGTGCTGGTGCGGGAGGCGCGGATCGCCGGAACCAGTGTCGAGGCCAGCGTGATGGCCAGGGCCACGGCCATCACCAGGCCGGCGATCGGCCAGGTGAGCGACGGCGCGCCCGGGGTGCCGACCAGTGCGGCGCCGGGGCTGGTGAGCAGCGGGGCGGCCAGCCACCCGGCGGCTAGCCCGGCTGCGGCCGCGGCGAGCGCCGTGGCCAGGTTCCTGGCCATGAGCACGGCGGTGACCAGGCCCGGCGTGCCGCCGGCGGCCTTGAGCAGTCCCACCCGCCGGGTTTCCTCGGTCATCCGGCCTCCGGCCAGCACGGCCACGCTGGCCACCGCCAGTAGGCCGGCCAGCCAGGCGCCGGGGTTCAGGACCTGCTGCTCGTCCTGGACCAGCAGGCCGTCGGCGGCGCTGATGCCCTGCCATGCGGCCAGTGACGGCGTGCCCGGGCCGTTTCCGCCGTAGCGGCTGGCGAATGCCCCGGCACTGGCCGGGTGCTGAAGGGTGAGGTTCTCGACGTAGGCGGCGAGCGGGCTGGCGGCGGTGGCGAGACGGCGGGCGTCCGGCTCGGTGAGCCAGAGCAGGCCCATTTCGGAGACCGGGACGTTCGGTCCGGCCGAGCATCCCCCCGCGCCGGTGTAGCAGAGGTTCGGGTAGGGGGCGTTGGCGGCGGTTACCGCGATCCCGGCCACCCGGAACGGCCGGCCGTTCAGGGTGATCCGGTCGCCGGTGCGCACGCCGAGCGCCTCGGCGAAGGTCCGCTCCAGCACTACGCCGCCGGGGCGGACCCAGCTGCCCTGGGTCAGCTTCGGCTGATCGACCGCGGCCGGTGATCCCTGGCGCCCCTCGGCCTCCGCTCCCGCGGTGTGGCCGTGGGCCTGCACGAGCGCGCCCACGAGCGGGAAGGGCCCGCTATGGCCGGTGACCCCTGGCGCGCGGACCAGCTCCGTGACATGCGCCTGGACCAGGGACTGAAGCCGCTGGCCGGTTATCGGCGCCTCGCCCGGGCCGGTGGGCCCGCTGAGGTAGGCCACCACGTCCGGCCCGTTGGTCGCCGCCCGGGTCTGCTGGTAAGGCTGGCTGGTCACCCCGTGCAGGATCAGGCCCAGGGTCAGCATCGTGGTGGCGGCGGTGATCGCGAGCAGCATGAGCACGGCCTCGGCCGGGCGCCGCCGCAGGGCCCTGGCGGCCAGGCGGCACACGAGCAGGATCTTGCCCACGGCCCTCAGCCGTCCAGCCCGGCCAGGGCACTCAGCCGTCCGGTGCTGCCGCCGGTCAGCCTGGTCTCGTCGACGAACGCGCCGTCGCGCATGGAGATCAGCCGGCCGGCGGTGGCGGCGATCCGGGCGTCGTGAGTGACGATGATCAGGGTCTGCCCGGCCTGGTGCAGGCGGTCGAACAGGCGCAGTACCTCCATGGTCGCGGCGCTGTCCAGGTTGCCGGTCGGCTCGTCGGCCAGTACCACCAGTGGCTCGCTGACCAGTGCGCGGGCGATCGCCACCCGTTGCCGCTGCCCGCCGGACAACGCCGAGGGCAGGAACGTCGCGCGGTCGGCCAGGCCGACCTGCTCCAGCAGCTCCGCCGCCCGCCGCCTGGCCGCCTTGGGCGAGCGGCCGGCCAGCAGGGCGGGCAGCTCGACGTTCTCGACCGCGGTCAGCTCATCCATCAGATGGAACGCCTGGAACACGAAGCCGACCGCCTCGCGGCGCAACCGGGCCAGGCCCCTCTCCGGCAGCGTGTCGATCCGCCGGCCGGCCAGCTCGACCTCACCGCCGGAGGGCCGGTCCAGCCCGCCGAGCAGGTGCAGCAGCGTGGACTTCCCGCAGCCGCTCGGCCCCATCACCGCCACCGTCTGCCCGGTCTGGACATCCAGGTCGATATCGTCAACAGCACGCACGAGCCCTTCGCCGCTGCCGTAGTCCTTGCGCAGCCCGCGGGCCCGCACCAGCGTCACGTCGGCCGTCCCGTTCATGATTGATCCTTCCGGGTCCAGTTCCGCTCACATGCCTCCAGCCAGCGCAGGTCCGCCTGGAGGCGGAGCACAATGCCCTCCAGCAGCAGCCCGGCGGCCGACCGGTCCGGCTCGGCCAGCGCCGCGCGCTGCACGTCGCGCAGTCGGCGCAGCAGCTCGCGGCGCTGAGCGTCCACGATGGCCAGCGGATCAGCCAGCCCGGCCGATGCGGCCGCGATCAGCTTGAGATGAAATTCGGCCAGGTCGGAGCGTGGCCAGCTGACGTCGCTCAGCCAGTCGGCGACACGCTGCTGGCCGGCCGGGGTCAGCTCGTACATCTTGCGGTCCGGCCGTTCCGGCAACCCCGCCGCCGGCTGCGAGGCCACCAGGCCCGCCTTCTCCAGCCGGGTCAGCGTGACGTAGATCTGACCGTCGTTCATCCCGTCGCCGAGCGGGCCGAGCGCCTGCCGCAGCCGCGCGCGCAGCTGATAGCCGTGGGACGGCTCCTTGGCCAGCATCGCCAGCACTACTTCCTGCTGCACGGCAGCTCCCCATAACGGTTATCTAATAGATAGCGGTTATCCTCTCGCAGTGTCAAGCTCTGTCGTGCCCGCTGTTTTCCGGCCGTCCAGTCGTCCGGGCCGGTACACCCGGCCGCCCCGGTCCCTGCCGCCCTCCTGCGCCACGAGCCCAAACCCCAATAGCCTCAGTAGTCCCAAAAATCCCTGGGTCTTTACACGTAAAAGCGCCAATACGTGTACTGGGGTACACGTGATGGCGCCATCACGGACAAGGGTTCCGGGAACCGGGCGGAGACGGGGGTTCGTGCGGGGGCACCGCGCTGGGGAGGGCATAGGGGGCGCGTGAGGTACTGTGCGCACGTGCGACGGAAACTGGCGCTGGTGCTCGGCGTACTCGCGCTGTTCGCGGTCGCGGGCGGGGCCATTGGGGCCTCCGCGGTGTTCGGCGGGTCGGCCCAGCCGGCCCAGCGGTCCGCCGCCGTGGCCCAGGAGAACCGTGGCGTGCGGCAGCGCGGCGACCGCGCAGGCCGGCCGCCGGCGAGGGAGTCCAGGGGCTCCGCGCGGCCGCTGCTCGCCGTCGTCGGCGCGTCCTTCTCCGCGGGTGTCGGGGCCGGGCGCCCCAGCGACGCCTGGCCGGAAGACCTCGCCCGCATCATGCACTGGCGGCTCGCGGTCAGCGCCGATCCGGGCGCCGGGTACGTCAATCCCGGAGCCGGTCACCGGGGGCCGTTCTCCCGCCTGGCCGCCCGCCTGCACCTGGCGCGCACCGACCCGCAGACCATCATCATCCAGGGCGGGCACGACGACATCGGGCGGCCGCTGCCGCTCATTAAGCAGCAGGTCGAGAGCCTTATCGCCATGATCCGCCGCGAGGCGCCCCGGGCCCGGCTCGCGATCCTCACGGTGTTCCCCCGGGGCGGCGCCCCCTCCGGCCCAGCCTGGGCTACGGACCAGGCCATCGTGGCCGCTGCGCGGCACGCCGACCCCGCCATCGAGGTATTCGACCCGCTGGCCGGCCACTGGCATTTCCCCCGCATCGGCGATCACCTGCACCCCACGCCCGCCGGTCACCGGTGGATCGCCGAGCGGCTGGCCGCGGGCCTGCGCAGTCACCAGATCGCCGCCTGAGCCGTTCATGCGGGGCCGTCCCGCCGGGCGCCGGGCGGCCTGAGCCGTTCATGCGGGGCCGTCCCGCCGGGCGCCGGGCGGCCTGAGCCGTTCATGTGGGGCCGTCCCGCCGGGGCGCCGGGCCGCGGCCTGGAATCGCCGCGGCCCGGAATCTGGGCGCAGGCTGAAGACGCCCGGGCCCGCCTCCTCGTCTGAGTCAATCCTCATCCGCCCCACCCGGAGTGCTCAGCCAGCGCCGGCACACTGATCACCATGAACGAAGAAAGAGTGCCGCCAGCCGGCGGGCTCGCGCGGCTGGTGACCACGCGGGCGCAGCAGCACGGACAGCGCAGCTTCCTCGAAGACGCCCAGGGCGGCCGCGGCCTGACCTTCGCCCAGCTGGCCGGAACGGTTCGCCAGCGGGCGGCCGCACTGGACGCCGCCGCCATCCCGGACCGGGCGCGGGTGCTGATCGACATCGAGGACCCCGTGCACTTCTGTGCTGCCTACCTGGGCGTGATCGCCGCGGGCCGCTGCGCGGTGCCGGTGAACCCGCTGGCGCCCGTGGCCGAGCTGACCAGAACCGTGCACCTGGTCCGGCCCGCCGTGATGATCGGTGACCGCGCCGATCGCGTCGCGTGTTCGGGCGTACCCCCGCTCAGGTCCGTTCCGTCTGATGACAAGGCCGGGGCGGCGGCGCACCGGGGCCGGGAGCCGCGTGCGGAGCGGGACCGGCGTCCCGGAGCGGCCGCGCACCGGGAGCAGGAGCGGCCGGGGTCGGTGCTGCTCCTCACGTCCGGTTCGACCGGCGCCCCCAAGGCCGTGGAACTGACCGAGGACCGGCTGCTGCATGTGGCCCGTGCCGTGGCCCGGCACCACCAGCTCTCGCCGGCCGACCGGGGCTTCAGCCCGTTGCCGCTGTTCCACATCAACGCCGAGGTCGTGGCGCTGCTGGCCAGCCTTCAGGCGGGTGCGGCGCTGCTGGTCGACCGCCGGTTCCGGTGGCAAGGGTTGTGGGAGAAGCTCGCCGAGCACGATGTCACCTGGATCAACGCGGTGCCCGCGATCCTGACCATGCTGGCCGAGTTTCCCGTTCCCGTCCGGCCACCACGCCTCCGGTTCATCCGGTCCGCGTCGGCGCCGCTTCCGATGGCGGTCCGGCAGCGGGCCGGGGCCCGCGCGGGCGTGCCCGTGGTCGAGAGCTACGGCATGACCGAGGCCGCCAGCCAGATCACCGCCTCCCCCCTCGATGGCTCCGCGCCGGCCGGCTCGTGCGGGCGCCCCGCCGGCGCCGAAGTCGAGGTGCGGGGCCCCGGTGGGTGCCCGGTGCCGGCCGGGACGACCGGGCAGATCTGGATCCGCGGGGCCGGCGTCATCGACGGCTACGCCGACGGCCGGGCGGCCGAACGGTTCGATGCCCGCGGCTGGCTCAGCACCGGTGACCTTGGTTACCTCGACGGGGACGGTTTCCTGTTCCTGACCGGCCGCAGCGACGACGTGATCAACCGCGGCGGCGAACTGCTGTACCCGCGCGAGATCGAGGAAGTGCTCATCGCCGACTCCGCCGTGCGGGACGCGGTCGTCGTCGGCCGGCCCGACCCCATCCTGGGCCAGGTCCCGGTCGCTTACGTGATCCCGGTGCGGGGCCCGGAGACCGCAGCCGGCCTGCAGCACCTGCTGGACACGCTCGGCGCGCGGTGTGCCGCGGAGCTGAGCCGGTTCAAGCGCCCCGAGGCGATCTATGTGGTCGAGGACCTGCCCGGCGTCGCGACCGGCAAGATCCAGCGTTACCGTCTGCGCCAGCCCGACCTGCGCCAGCCCGACCCGGTGCCGGCGCCCGACCCGGTGCCGGCGCCCTAACCGAGCAGCGCGTCCTCGAAGCGGTCCATGGCCCAGTCGAGCTCGCTGTCGGTGATCACCAGCGGCGGTGCCAGCCGGATCGCCGTGCCGTGTGTGTCCTTGGCCAGCACACCGTGGTCCGCGAGCCGTTCGCACGCCTCGCGCCCCGGTAGCGAGGTGAACTCGACGCCCGCCCACAGGCCCCGGCCGTGCACCGCGCGGACCAGGGTCGGCGGCAGTGCGGACAGCCGTGCGTGCATGCGGCTCCCCAGCTCACGCGACCGCTGCTGGAATTCACCGGTCTGCAGCATGGCGATGACCTCGCGGGCCACCGCGCAGGCGAGCGGGTTCCCGCCGAAGGTCGAGCCGTGCTGCCCCGGCCGCAGCACGCCGAGGATGTCCCGGCTCGACACCATGGCCGAGACCGGAACGATGCCGCCGCCCAGCGCCTTGCCCAGCAGGTATGCGTCGGGTATCACGTTCTCGTGCTCGCACGCGAACGTGGTCCCGGTCCGGCCGAGACCGGACTGGATCTCGTCCGCGATCATCAGCGCGCCGTACTCGGAGCAGATGCGGCGGACCCCCGCCAGGAAGCCCGGCGGCGGGACGATCACGCCGGCTTCGCCCTGTACGGGCTCGACCAGCACCGCGACCAGCCGGTGGCCCAGTTCGGCGGCGGTGGCAGCCAGCCCGTCGAGGTCCCCGTAGCCGACGATGCGGAAGCCGGGGGTGTACGGCCCGAATCCTGCGCGCGCGTCCTCGTCGGTGGAGAAGCTGATGATCGTCGTGGTCCGGCCGTGGAAGTTGCCGTCGAACGCGACGATTACCGCCTCGTCGGCGGGTACGCCCTTGACCTCGTAGCCCCACTTACGCGCGACCTTGATCGCTGTTTCCACCGCCTCGGCCCCGGTGTTCATGGGCAGCACCATCTCCATGCCCGCCAGGCCGGCGAGCTCGGCGCAGAACGGCCCGAAGTGCTCGTGGTCGAACGCCCGGCTGACCAGTGTGACCCGGTCCAGCTGGCGGTGCGCGGCCGCGACCAGCCGGGGGTGACGGTGGCCAAAGTTGATCGCCGAGTAGGCCGCCAGCATGTCGAGGTAGCGGCGCCCTTCGACGTCGGTCACCCAGCAGCCTTCGGCCTCGGCGATCACGACCGGCAGCGGCTTGTAGTTGTGGGCGCTGAAGGCCTGCGTCTGGGCGCGGAGCCGACCGCTCCGGGTCCCGTCGCGGCCCAGCAGACTGTCCGTGGTGGTGCTGTCCGTGGTGATGTCCAGGCTGTCGGTCGTCATCTCGTTCGCCTCCTCAGGTCACTCTCTTACCATGCTGCTCGTCCGGGCCGTTCCGGCCAATGACTGGTGCCGGCGCCCGGGTGCGCCTCAGCCGCGCAGCTCGAGCGTGCAGCACTTCGGGCCGCCGCCGGCCTTGCGCAGCTCGGACAGGTCGACGCCGACCGGCTCGAACCCGTGCGCCCGGAGTCGCGCCGTCAGTTCGGTGGCCTGCGCGGGCAGCACGACGTGGCGCCCGTCGCTGACCGCGTTCAGGCCGAGGACCGCGGCGTCCGCGTCCGTCGCCTCGATCAGCTCGCTGAACTGCGCGGCCAGCGTCTTGCGGCCGGCGTCGTCGAACGCCGCCGGGTAGTAGGCCACGGTGTCGGCGTCGAGCACGCACATGGCCGTGTCCAGGTGATAGAACCGCGGGTCGACCAGGTGGACGCCGAAGGCCGGGACGCCGAACGTCGCCTCCAGCTCGGCCGGCGCCGCTGGGTCGGTGCGGAACCCGCTCCCGGCGATCAGCACGCGCCCGGTGAACAGGATGTCGCCCTCGCCCTCGTTCACCAGGCGCGGCGTGCGGATCTTGGTGAAGCCGCCGGCGTGGAACCAGTCCAGGTAGGCGCCGGCTTCCGCCGCGCGCTCCGGGTGGCGGAACTTGGCGCCCAGCACCGTTCCGCCGACGACGGTGGCGCCGTTGGCGGCGAAGACCATGTCCGGCAGGCCCGGAACCGGATCGATGACCCGGACCGTATGCCCGAGGTCCAGGTAGATCTGGCGCAGTTGCTCCCACTGGCGCGTGGCCCGGTCCGCGTCGGCCGGCTGGTCCGGCCGCATCCACGGGTTGATGGCGTACGTGACCGCAAAGTACGACGGAGGGCACATCAGATAGCTGCGCGCCGAAGGCTGCCGTTCCGCCGTGGTGAGCGTGATCAGCTCGTCGGGCGTCAGCGTCTCCTGCGGCATGAACGTCTCCGGTGCGGCCGCGGCCATTTCGGTCGCGAACGGCTGCCCGGCCCCGGTCACTGTCGTCACGGTCACCTGCCCCTCCCTGTGACTCCCGCGCTGCTGGCGGGCCCATGTTCGTTGCGCTGAGTGACTTCAGCTTAGGGGTGGTTCAGACAACAGATAACGTGTTGATCATGCGTAACAGCATTAAAACGTTGCGTCTTTCCCGGATATTACGGCGAATCATTAAGCAAATTAACGAAGCCGGCGATGATACACGAACTCAGATGTCGCGCGTGTTAAAGCTTTCCGCCGCTGCCCGGCAACCTCCCTGCCCGGAGCGGTGCCCGAGCGGCCGAACGGGCGGTTTACCGCGTCCCGGGCGATGGGGGAGCGCGAGCGAACAGTGACAGTAAGTAACGGTGTCAGCGGACGGGTCGACGGACGCGGTCGAGGGATAAGGTCAGCGGGCGCGGTCGAGGGATGGGGTCAGCGAGCGCGGTCGGGCGGCGGATCAGCGGGCGCGGTCGAGGGATGTCGAGCGGCGGGGCAGCGGGCGCGGTCGAGCCGCGGATCAGCGGGCGCGGTCGGCGAGCGGGATCGAGCGGCGGGGCAGCGGGCGCCGTCGAGCGGCGGGGCAGCGGGCGGGGTCAGTGGGCGCGGGGAACGGTGACCTTGCCGATGTCCCGGGCCAGGTCGAGCCCGAAGAGCCGGTCCAGGGCCGCGAAGGTCTCGAACTTCGCCCCCGGCGCTACGTCCTCGTCCGCCTCCAGCGTGTCCAGCTGATGCAGCGCGGCCGGGGTGTCCAGATCGTCCTCGAATGCGGCGGTGACCGCGTCCGCGTAGCGCAGCGACATCGCCTCGCTGGGGGACAGCGCCCACTCCGCGACGGACTCCCGCCAGCGCTGCAGCGTCTTGCCGGCGGCGTTCAGCGCGTCCCAGGTCAGGACCAGGGCGTCACGGTAACTCTGGCCGAGGAAGACCAGCCGGAGCGCCAGGGTATCCAGTCCGTGGCCCGTCACGTCCGGCAGAGTGGGCGGCGTGCTCCCGCCGCCCGTGACGGGGCCGACCGGTGCGGCCAGGTGGCGGGCGAATCCGCGGCCCGCGAACCAGCCCGGATCCCCGGTGCCGACGTCAAACGGCGGCGGTCCGCCTGTCCGGCCGCTGGGCCGCCCGGGGGCGACGAATTCGGCCATCCGCTCGGCCGGTTCGTACGCCGGCGCGATCCGGGCCGGTGGATGGATGTTTAGTGCGGCCCGCGCCGCCGCGTGGCCGGGGACCGCGGAGGGCGTGCCGGGGTCCCCGGCGTCGCCGGGGTCCACGCCGGGCCCGTCCACCATCGGGCCGGTGATCTCGCAGATGGTCGGGACCAGGCTCCGCCGTTCCGCGCACCTGCGGATCAGGTCAGGCAGCAGCCACGCGCGCAGCTGCCCGGGGTCCGGCTCGCCCCGGACCTCCGCGGTGACCGCGAGCACCCGCAGCTCACCCGGGTGAGCCGGCCGGATGCCTTCCGGCTGTCCGGATGACGCGTCGTAGAGCCTCAGCACTCTTCAACCCTACGGGCCCCGTCCGGCCCGTTTGACTCTCCGGTGGGGGGAGGGTCGACACTGAGGCCATGGCTGGTCCCCTCTCGGTGGGCGAGTTCGCCCGGATAACGCACCTGAGCGTCAAGACGTTGCGGCACTACCACCAGGTGGGCCTGCTGGAGCCCGCCCAGGTGAACCCCGACACGGGCTACCGGTACTACAGCGTGACGCAGATCCCCACGGTGCAGGTCATCCGCCGGCTGCGTGACCTGGAGATGCCCGTAGCGGACGTCAAGGCGGTGCTCGCCGCGCCCGATGCCCCGGCCCGTAACGCGCTGATCTCGGCGCACCTGAGCCGGCTGGAGGCGCAGCTGGCCCAGACGTACGCTGCCGTCGACTCGCTGCGCAGCCTGCTGGAGGGCCCGGTCGGCGCGTCCGCCGTGACGCACCGGACGGTCCAGCCCGCCGCGGCCGTCGGCATCCGGCAGACGGTTGACCGTGAGGACATCCTGGCCTGGTGGCAGGGGGCGCTGGGAGAACTGCACGCCACGGCGCGGGTGCAGGGCCTGCGGCCCACCGGCCCGGGCGGCGGCCTGTTCGCGAGCGAGCTGTTCACCCGCGACCGGGGCGAAGCCACCGTCTTCCTCCCGATCGGAACGGGCCCTTCCGCGGGCCCTCCCAAGGGCCGGGACACGCGCGCGGTTGGCCGCGTCGTCCCGCTCGTGGTCCCGGCCGCCGAGCTCGCCGTCGCGACCCACCGGGGCCCACTCCGTGATATCGACGTCACCTACGGGCAGCTTGGCTCGTACGTCACCACGCACGAGATCGGCGTCGACGGCCCGCTTCGCGAGTACTACCTCGCCGGCGCGCAGGACACCCCCGACGAAGCCCAGTGGCGCACCGAAATCGCCTGGCCCATCTTCCGCGCCACCTGAACTCCCGCCACCCGACCTCGCCCCGCCCTCCAACCCCCCGCCTCCGTGACCCGCGCCCCCCGAGTCCCGCGCGTTAGCCGCGGAAATGGGGGTGAGTCTGTGCCGGGCAACCCACCGCGGCCGGGGCCGGTGGGACGGAACAGCTAGGGGAGGGTGGTGAGGCGGGCGGCTGCGGCCGCGACGCGCTCGTCGGTAGCGGTCAGCGCCACGCGGATGAACGCCGCTCCCGCGGCGCCGTACAGTTCACCCGGTGAGACCAGGATCCCGGCCTCGGAGAGCATCCGGGCCGAATCCCATCCATCCGACCCGGCCCGCGACGCCCACAGGTACAGTCCCGCTTCGGAATTCCCGATGATCCAGCCCGCCGCCTCCAGCGCGGCCCGGAGCACGATGCGCCGCGAGCGGTACCGCTCCCGCTGCTCGTCGGCGTGCGCGTCGTCGTCCAGCGCCGCGGCCATGGCGGCCTGGATCGGTGCGGGCATGATCATCCCGGCGTGCCGGCGGATCTCGTGCAGCTCGGCGATCAGTGCCGCGTCGCCGGTGACGAAGCCCGCGCGGTAACCGGCCATATTGGAGCGCTTGGACAGCGAATGCACGGCGAGCAGACCGTCGTGCCTGCCGCCGCTCACCTCTGGGTGCAGGACGGAGACCGGCGAGGCGTCCCAGCCTTGCTCGATGTAGCACTCATCGGAGGCCAGGACCGTGCCGCGTTCCCGGGCCCAGCTCACCATCTTGGCCAGGTGCTCCGGCGGCAGGACGCGCCCGGTCGGGTTGGAGGGCGAGTTCAGCCAGGCCAGGCGCACCCGCTGCGGGCCGAGCGCGAAGGTGGCGTCGGTGGCCAGCCCGGTGGCACCCGCGAGCCGGACCCCGGCGTCGTAGGTGGGGTAAGCCAGCTCCGGGTACACCACCGTGTCCCCGCTCCCGCAGCCGAGCATGACCGGGAGCCAGGCGATGAACTCCTTGGTGCCGATCACCGGGAGGACAGCCTCCGGGGCCACCGTCACACCGTGCCGGCGCGCCAGCCAGCGCGCCGCCGCCTCGCGTACGGCTGGCGTGCCGCGGGTGAGCGGGTAGCCGGGGGCGTTGGCGGCCGCCGCGAGCGCGGCGCGCACCGTGTCCGGTACCGGGTCGATGGGTGACCCGATCGAGAGGTCGACAATCCCGCCCGGATGGCGCTCCGCCTCCTTGCGGTATCGCGCGACCCGATCCCAGGTGAAGGCCGGCAGCCGTGAGGCGAGGGTCAGCTCTCTTCCCCCTGCGGCGGCAGCGCCGCCACCAGCGGGTGGTCCTTGCCGATCTTGCCGGTCTTGGACGCGCCGCCGGGGGAGCCCAGGTCCTGGAAGAAGTCGACGTTGACCTTGTAGTACTCCTTCCACTGGTCCGGGACGTCGTCCTCGTAGTAGATGGCCTCAACCGGGCACACCGGCTCGCACGCCCCGCAGTCCACGCATTCGTCCGGGTGGATGTAGAGCATGCGCTCGCCCTCGTAGATGCAGTCCACCGGGCACTCTTCGATGCATGCCCTGTCAAGCAGATCGACGCAGGGCAGCGCGATGACGTAGGTCACGTGGGAACTCCTCTGTCGTCCGGGCTCGGCAGGCCGGAGGCCCGGGCTTTACCGTCCGCGAATCAGTATGGCGGTTCCGAGCAAGGTTTGCCTTAGTGGAGCAGGATACTTCCGCTAGTGACACTAGCCGCGCTCGCAGTGCCGGTGTCCGGCTGCCAGCCCTTCGTGCCGGCCGGCGCCGTCCACTGGTAACCGCCGTAGTGCACATCGCTGATGCCGTAGGCATTAGCGTGCGTCACCAGCCAAGAGGCTACCGCCCACGCTTCCGCCGGCTGCACCCGCACGTCCAGGGTCGTTGATTTGGCCGAATGGGACATAGTGAGACTCGTTACCGGCCTGCCGGCCGCCGGGGCCCCATACGACGCGGCCAGGGCCGTGCCCACTGCGCCCAGGTTCGGCTGAGGCTGCGGCCCCGGCCCGGGCCAGCACCATACGGCGTGCGGCGACTGACCGGTGAACGCGCTGGTGAGTGAGGTCGCCATCAGGTCGTACTGCGAGTAGGCGGAACCGTCGGCGCTGTGCTGAACGGCCTGGGCGGCCTGGTCCACCGGTATCTCCAGGTACCCGCGCACGTGGGTCAGCGCGCCGAAGAACTTGTAGGTGGCGTACACCGGATCTTCGAGCTGGCTGGTGGTGCCCCAGCCTTCCGACGGGCGCTGCTGGAAGACGCCGACCGAGTCCAGGTCGCCGTAGCTCAGGTTGTGCATTTTCGACTCCTGCATCGCCGTCGCGTAGGCGATCGTCACGGCGCGCGGGGGGAGCTGCTCGCTGGCGGCGACACCGGCGATGGTGGCGGCGATGCTGGCCTGCTGCGGGTCGAGCGAGACGGCGCCGGTGCCGAAGCCGGCCAGGCAGCCGGCCGGGGTCAGGAACGGTGTGACGCGCTGGTACGCGGAGTACGCGAAATAGCCGGCGACGCCCAGCAGGGCGACGGCGCACACGGTGAAGATGGCGATGCCCTTCCGCCGCCCACGTCTTCTTCTCGGCACACCATCAGACCGTACCGGCGGATACGACCTCTTGTGGGCGGTGTGGGACGCCCGCGGTGAGACGCACCGCAATGCGGCGCCACCGTGCAGGCCGGCCGCCCGGGCGTGGCCCGCCCGGCCGGGCCACGCCCCCGCCGGGCGGCTAAGCTCCGTCGGCATGGACGAGTCATCTGCCGGGGCCGCCGCGCGTGCGGCCGAGCTCGCATCGCCGTTGCCGGTCCGCATCGATGAGCTGTGGGAGTACCGTTCCCGGCTCACCCCGGATGATTCATCGGCCCGCGCCGAGGTGATGGCCGCGATCGACCAGCTTGATTCCGGTGCGGCCCGGGTGGCGTGGTCCGACCCCGCGACCGGCCAGGTAGTGGTCGATGAACGGGCCAAGCGCGCCATCCTGCTCGCGTTCCGCCTGCTGCCGATGGCCCGCTCGCAAGTGGGGGACTTCCGCTATCAGGACCGGGTTCCGCTCAAGACGCGCCTGGACGGGGTGCGGGTGGTGCCGGGCGCGATCGCCCGCTGGGGCGCCTACATCGCGCCGGGCGTGGTGCTGATGCCGTCGTTCGTCAACGTCGGCGCCTACGTCGACGAAGGCACCATGGTCGATACCTGGGCCACCGTCGGGTCGTGCGCCCAGATTGGCAAGAACGTGCACCTGTCCGGCGGCGTGGGCATCGGCGGCGTGCTGGAGCCGCCGAACGCGGTGCCGGTGATGGTTGGTGACGACGCCTTCATCGGCTCGCGGAGCATGGTGGTCGACGGAGCGCGGGTCGGCCGCGGCGCCGTCCTGGGAGCGGGCACCATCCTGACCGCGAGCACGCACGTGGTCGACGCGCAGACCGGCGACGAGCTGTCCCGCGGCGAGGTTCCCGAATGGTCGGTCTGCGTGAGCGGGACCCGGACCCGGAGTTTCCCCGGCGGGGACTTCGGCATGCCGTGTGTCCTGGTGCTGAGGCGGCTGCAGGAAGGTGACCGCCACGACAAGGCCACGCTGAACGAAATCCTGCGTGACCACGGTGTTAACGCCTGAGGTCCGCATCTGAACGGCTGGGAGGTTAGGGCACTGTAACGCCGCGAGCGGCGCGAAACACTAGGCCGGCGCTACTACCGTGGGGGGACGATGAGCGTTAATTCCGATTCCAGCCGGCGGGAGCGGCGCCAGGGGCCCGCCACTCTGCGGGGTAAGCAGATACCGGCCACCACGACCGATCAGCGGCTGCTTGACCGGCGGGGGCCGGCCGACTGGGTGCACACCGACCCCTGGCGGGTCATGCGTATCCAGGCCGAGTTTGTCGAGGGGTTCGGCCTGCTCGCCGAGCTGGGGCTCGCGGTGTGCATCTTCGGCTCGGCCCGGGCGCCGCGCACCAGCCCCGAGTACGAGCTCGCGGAGCGCATCGCCACAGGTCTGGCCAGGGCCGGGTACGCGATCATCACCGGCGGCGGGCCGGGGATCATGGAGGCCGCCAACAAGGGCGCGTCCCAGGCAGGCGGCGACTCGGTCGGCCTGGGCATCGAGCTGCCGATGGAGCAGGGGCTCAACCAGTACGTGAACATCGGCCTGGAGTTCCGCTACTTCTTCGTCCGCAAAACGGTGATGGTGAAGTACTCGCAGGCGTTCGTCCTGCTGCCCGGCGGCTTCGGCACGATGGACGAGCTGTTCGAGGCGCTCACGCTGGTCCAGACCGGCAAGATCACCAGGTTCCCGATCGTGCTCGTTGGCAGCTCCTACTGGTCAGGGCTGCTGTCCTGGCTGAAGTCCGCGATGTCCGCCGCCGGGAACGTGTCGGCCTCCGACCTGGACCTGCTGCATGTGGCCGACGACGCGGGCGAGGTCGTCCGGATCATCACCGAGGCGCATAATCACCAGGGCATCGCCCGCAAGCACGACGTCTGACCTGCGGCTGGCCACTCCCGGCGGTCAGCGGGGGCACCCGCCCGCCGCGCGGTGAAACGTCCCTTAGTTGCCACTCCCCGTGCCCGGCATGGCACGATTCATATCGTGCCCGTACTCATGCTGGTGGTTGCGATCGTCATCCTGGCCGGCGTTGTCGTCGTAGCGTCCGGTCGCGGTGGCGAGCTGGCCCCCGAGTACCCCGACTACCCGCCCCTTGAGCTCGGCCCCGTCACCGCGGCCGACGTCGCGCTGCTGCGGCCGCCTTCTGCCGCGTGGGGCTACAACATGCGCGTCACTGATGAGGCGCTGGAGACCATCGCGAAGGCGGTGACCGAACGGGACGTGAAGATCTCGGCCCTGCAGCAGGAGGTCTCCGACCTGAGTGAGGAACTCGCCCGGGGCTGGGCCCGCGGGCCCGTCGCGCCGGGGACGGCCGTCCGGGGGGACCCCGCGGCAATTGCCGGAGGGGAACATCCGGACGACGGAGGGGAACAGCCGGAGTCCCAGCGGGCTGAGCCCCCGTGGGCCGAGTCCGAATGGGTTCCCCCTCCGTGGACCGGCCCCGAGCCCGGCGAGCCCGGGGCGGCCGAGCCTCGCTGGGCCGGACCGGGCACAGCTGAGCCGGAGACGGGGGCCCAAGGTGCGGCCCTGGCCGGGGAGCTCCCCCGGCAGGCGCCTTCCTACGAGGAGTCGCCCTACCAGGCACCCTCGCATGGGGATCCCTCCTACGTGGAGCTCGCGCATGAGGATCCCTCCTACGTG
>PLRW01000037.1 GCA_003164955.1 Actinomycetota bacterium | reverse complement strand
GGTCTGCTCTCCGCGGAAGGGCGTAACACCACAGCTCAGGGGCTCGGTAAGCAGGCGCCGCGCGGTGCTGAGGCGGCTGTCATATCCCGCTGCGCACCGAACCGGTCAGCGTCCCGCCGGTCGCGTGCACCTCACAGACCACGGTTCGCTCACCCGCCTCCCACGCCTGCTGCCCCGGGTACACGTACGACTGCGCGAGGTTCGTGGCCGCGAGCTGCGGATTCAGGTAACCGGTCAGCCGGCTGCCGCAGCCGGACGCGGCCTTCTGCTCGACTGCCGTCGCCCCGGGCCAGGTGCGTCCCGCGAGCTGGAAGGTGCCGAACACCTCCGCATCGTGCGCGCCCGCACAGGGGACGACGTGCACCACCGTCCCGTTAGACGCCAGGTTGATGCAATCGCCGAGCCGCACGCTGAATACGGCGGCCTGGTGGTAACGGACCCTGCCCTGACTCCGGAAGCCGTGCGTGAGCCAGGCGGTGATGCCCGCCGCGACGCCGACGATCACGAGAACCAGGAGCGTGACCAGGCTGATGGTGACCAGTCGCCGGTGATGGGCCGGTTCCGGGGCCGGGCGGGCGCTGCCGCTGCTGGCCTCGGTCGGCGTCTCGGTGCCCCGTGCAGGTGACGACATCCGCGCTCCGCAAATTTGTCATCGTGCCGTGCCTGCGGGTTGCCCGGGCGTGCCGCGCGGCGATCGGCGTTCTTTCCTACAGAACGATCTTCGTCGTGCGTATGTACCCATCTATGGGGATTTTTCTCACCGGGAGCGCAAAGTGATCCGGCGCGCCCCGCGCCGCGGCCGGGAGCACCTGCGCCCGTGGCCCCGGAGGCCCGCGCCCGTGGCCCGGGAGGCCCGCGCCTGTGGCCCGGGAGGCCCGCGCCTGTGGCCCGGGAGGCCCGCGCCTGTGGCCCGGGAGGCCCGCGCCTGTGGCCCGGGAGGCCTGCGGCACGGCCGGGAAACGGCCGGGAAACCCGTCCCGGCGGCGCTGTAGCCTTGGCCGGATGCGGCTGACGGTGTTCTGGCAGCGGATGAACGCCCAGTTCGGCGAGACCTACGCGGAGAGCGTGGCCAGGGACTTCGTTCTCGCCGGCCTGGGTGGCCGGACGGCCGAACGCGCCCTCGCCGACGGCGAGGAAGTGCGGAAGGTGTGGCTCGCGGTGTGCGATTCGTTCAGTCTTCCGGATAATCTGCGCTGAGATCCGGATGGTTAACGGACGTGTGTACGACGGTTCGCTCGTGCGGGCCTAGCCTGCCCCCGCGCCCGGCGGGGGCATGATGAGCGGCGGGAACTGGCCGGCCGGGATGCCGCGGAAGCCGGGCACCTCCCGCAGTGCGGCCTCCGCGCCCGACGGAGCGTAGATGACCAGCAACCGCATCGGCTCCCAGCCGGTGTTGACGGTCGAGTGGTAGACACCCCGCGGAATCCGGACCGCGTCGCCCGCATGCACCGGCCGGATGATCGGCTCCCCGGCGGGGTCCTCGACCATCTGCTCGCCCTGGCCAGCGACCACGTAGAGCAGTTCGTGGGACTCGGGATGGTTGCGGCGGCCGTGCCCCTTCCCCGGGAGGAACACGACGACCCCGGTCGTGGGGAATTCGGGGGCCTGCTCGTCGCCGGCCGTGATCCACTTGACGTAGCCCCAGTCGAACTGCATCGTCTCGACTGAATCCCAGTCCAGATACGGGGAATCCGGGCGGTCGGTCAAACCGGCCACCTAGCCCTTCGCGGTGTTGACCTTGTCCGGGGCGATCTTGAAGATGACCCGCCCCGCCGGCCCGATCGGCCTGCTGTACTCGGTGCCGACGTAGCGCTTGGAGAGCTCGTCGATGTGCTGGCGCGCCTCGGGGCCGCCGACCGTCTCCACGACGTGCCCACGGACCTCGGACCAGTCCCACGGGTTGTCGCTGGCCTGGATGAGGATGGTGATCCTCGGGTCACGGGCCAGGTTCTTCGAGCGCTGCCGGACCGGCTCGGTGTTGACGAGCAGGTACTCGCCGTCGGTGTCGATCCAGGTCGGCAGCGCCTGCGGCTGGCCGTTCGGCATCAGCGTCACCACGGTCGCCAGGTTCTTCCCCTTGGCAAGACGTACGGTGTTCTCGTCGAGCGCCATACAGCGTTCCTTCTCCCCGGTGTCACCTGGCACGTGCGTTCATCCAGTCACAGCAGGATAGTCCAGCGCCTGCGGGGCCGGCGGACCGGCGTGTCGGGTTCAGATCGAACAGCAGTTCGCCTACAGTAGGCGATTGCCCGGCAGAATGTCAGTGGGGGCGCGTAGCGTCTGGAACTGGCACCGCAGGCAGACGTCCGGCGGCTCAGATAGCGACGAACCCGACGCAACAAACCCGACAGGGAGTTTCGATGGCATCGAACAGCAGGCCGAGCGTTGAGCGGGCTGGTGACAGGGATAAGGCCCTCGAGACCGCGCTCGTCCAGATTGAGCGGCAGTTCGGCAAGGGCTCGGTTATGCGGCTCGGCCAGGAGACGCACGTACCCGTCGCGGTCATCCCCACCGGATCGATCTCACTGGATGTCGCCCTCGGCATCGGCGGCCTGCCGCGCGGCCGCATCGTCGAGATCTACGGCCCGGAGAGCAGCGGCAAGACCACGGTGGCGCTGCACGCGGTCGCCAACGCGCAGAAGGCCGGGGGCATCGCCGCGTTCATCGACGCCGAGCACGCGCTCGACCCCGACTACGCCAAAAGGCTGGGCGTCGACACCGACGCGCTGCTCGTCTCCCAGCCTGACACCGGTGAGCAGGCCCTGGAGATCATGGACATGCTGATCCGGTCGGGCGCCATCGACATCGTCGTCGTCGACTCGGTCGCCGCGCTCGTGCCGAAGGCGGAGATCGAGGGCGAGATGGGCGACAGTCACGTCGGTCTCCAGGCGCGCCTCATGTCCCAGGC
>PLRW01000282.1 GCA_003164955.1 Actinomycetota bacterium | reverse complement strand
GGCTAGACGGCACGTTCTGGTTCCAGACGGGGGCCAGCACGAGGAAGGGGCGCAATGTCGCGCGCGATCCGCGGTGTTCGATCGCGGTGTCGGCCCGCGACGCGGACGTCGTAGTCGAGGGTGACGCGGCGCGAGTGACCGAGCCGGGCGCACTGGCGCGCATCGCGAAGGCGTGGGCGGACCAGGGCTGGCCAGCCGAACCCGACGACAGCGGACTGGGCATCACTGCCCCGTTCAACGCCCCGTCGCAAGGACCACCGCCATGGAACGTGTATCGCATTGAGCCACGCTCGGCGATCGTGACCTTGACGACGGAGCCGGGCGGCCTGACTCGCTTCCGGTTCTGACGCTGCTGATCGGCTGGGTCGCACTCATCTGCCGCCCGGCGTGCGTTCGATTCTCCAGTGCTGCAGCGGGAAGAGCGATCTATTCTGGCCTGGTGCCGGATCTGAGGAGCCTCGACCTTGAGGAGATCGGCAATGCGCTGGCCGACCAGACCGGCTACGAACACCGGTGGCTGATCAACCCGCGGACCGGAGAGATCGCGTTCTGGACGGCTGACACCGGCATCGACGGCCAGACCCCCGTCGATCTCGACGACCTGGACCTGATCGGCATTAATCCGCTGCCATCGTGGGTCTGGTACCAGGACATGGCCGACTTCGCCGATACTCTTGCCGATGAACGTGCCGGGCGCAGGCTGACACGGGCCATCCAGGGCAAAGGCGCCTTTCGCCGCTTCAAGAACGAACTCCACGAGGAGTATCCGGACCTGCTGCCCGCGTGGTACGCATTCCGCGATGTACGCACCAAGCGACGGGCCGTCCAATGGCTGGCCGGCAATTCGCTCATCGACGACGATGCAGCCAGCCGCTTCCTGGCCGGCCATCCAGACCCCGGCCTGCCCTGAGCAACCTGATGCCAGCGGCCACGTCACACATTCAGGTGGCTCGTTCTCCGCGATCGCCGTACCGTCTCCGGCGCTACCTCACCGACGTGGCAGCGTCGGCGTCCGCTGCTGCCCGCGTGGCCGCTGCCGGTAAATGGCCTCCCGCGCCCGTCCCGGTGACCAGACCGGGATTTCGTTCCGCCGCGGCAAGGGTGAAGTAGCTGTCGGCCGCCTGGTTGATCACCCCGTCGATAGAGGTGGTGCGGCGGCGCACGCACACGGAGTCGCCTTCAGCCGCGCCCGGGAGCCGCCCGGCGACCGCGGCACCCGCACTTCCGGACGGACAGAGCGGGGTTCACGGCTGGACCCCGGGCCCGGACACGAATGCCTCACGCAGCAGGGCCGTCGAGTTCAGGGACGAGTTGTTCTTGCTGTTCATCGGGGATCCCACCGTCCAGTTCCACTGCTTCAGCCCCATGAACTGGTAGGTCCGCGGATTGACGATGACCTCCACGGCTGAGTTGGTGAGGTCGCCGCCGGTCCTCGGGGGCTGCAGGAAGAAACCGGTACCGTGCCGGCCGGCCACGTCGACCGCGTTCACGTCGGCCCGGACGCCTGGAATGTCGGCCAGGGCGTGATACAGCTCCGCCGTCAGTGCGGGCGTGTCCACATAATTGGCCAGCAGATCGCCGATGGTCGAGAGCGTCTCCGCATCGCGGCTCGCCTGGCTTCCGCTGCCGTAACGGTTGATGTACACCACCAGGGCCCGCGGATCGCGCGGGAGCGTGGCGCGGGCCCGGTAGATGGCCACGGACGGCGGGGGAGGCTCCGGCGGCGGAGGCGGCAGATGCCGGAAGGGGCTGGTCACCAGCTGGCCACCGTAGAGGTAGATCACCTTGCTGGCGTCGGGGGTCGACCACGTTTGCTCGGTGGGCCCGTCGCAGGGCACCCCGTTCGGCCCGATAAGCATAAAGTCCTGGCAGGTCGACTGGCGGTATACCCACTGGCCCGGGCGGGGAGCCGGGGTGGCCAGGGCGGCCGCCGCGGCCCGGTTGCCCAGGACCTCGGCCGTGAGGCCCGTGCGCTCAGCGGGAGCCGCCTGGTGGCCAGATGTGAGGGCGATGGTGGCGCCCGCCGCGACGGACGCGGCTACGCCTGCCGTCAGGGTGACGCGCAGCGAGAGGCGCGGCCCGTTCCAGGCCCGGGCGAGCCGCAGGCGGCCGATGCGGCCATATCTGCGGGGGACGAATCTGTCCTGCAGGGCGGTCAGGAAGTGATCGACGTCTTGCGGGGAGACCTCGGCCTGCGGGACCTCCGCACGCATCCGGGTCAGCAGTTCCAGCTCATCCATGGTCGGCCTCCTCTTGAAGAGCGGACGGATCGGTGCTGCCCAGCGCCTGCCGGAGCTTGCTGCGGGCCCGGCTGACCCGTGACCGGACGGTGCCGACCGGTACGCCCAGGGCCGACGCGACCTGCTCGTAGGTCAGGTCCCCCCACGCCACCAGCAGCAGGGCGTCGCGGTGTGGCGCCGGCAGCCCGGCCAGCGCGGTGGCTAGCTGCCGGCGCGCGCCGGTGGCGCTGACCCGGGCGTCCACCTGGTCGGTGAAGGGCGCGAGGACCGGGTCGAGGCCGGTACGGGCCAGCGCGCGGTAGAGCCGGACCTCGCTCCGGCGGTGCCGCCCGATGAGGTGGGTGGCGATTCCGTACAGCCACGGCCGCGCGTCCGGGCGATCCGGGTCGTAGCGGTCCCGCTGCTGGAAGGCGAGCAGGAACGTCTCCGCGACCAGGTCCTCGGCGGCGCCGACGCCGAGCCGGCGGGTCACGTAGCGCCGGATGTCCGGGGCGTGCCTACGGAACAGGACCGCGAAATAGTCGGGCTCATCCCAGGATCGCGCGATCACCGCGGCGTCGTCCCCCGTGCCGGCGCCGTCCGTGACCTGAGGGGGCCCGGTGGCCGCCCGGCCCTCTGCTGTCATGTGAGGGGCCTCTCGGATGCCGGCGTGGACATCCATACTTGCCCGGTGCGGCCGTCCCGGTTCCCTTCCCGGCCCGGTCAGTCCTGGAAGCGGTAGCCCATGCCCGCTCGGTGAGCAGGTAGCGCGGGCGGGACGGCTCGGGCTCCAGTTTGCGGCGCAGCTGGGCCAGGTAGGCACGCAGGTAGTTGCTCTCGGTCTCGTACGTGGGGCCCCATACCTCCTGGAGCAGCTGGCGCTGGGTGACCAGGCGCCCGCGGTTGCGCACCAGGATCTCCAGCAGCTGCCACTCGGTCGGGATGAGCCGGATGTCCCCGCCGCCGAGAGCCCATCCCCGCACCAGACCCGGCACGACAGCCCGCAACCGCCGCGCGGAATCCGCCACGTAGAGCTGGACGGTTGACGGCCCGAATGTCGAGGTCCACTTGGCGGATCGCAGGCCACAGCGCTCGCCGTCGCCACCCTGAATCGGACGCGACACCGGTGTCCTTTCCGCGCCGAGGTGTCGGCGTCCAGGTGATTGTCCGGTCTCAGCGGATCGCGCCTAAGTCTCAGTTGAT
Source organism: Actinomycetota bacterium (assembly GCA_003164955.1). Lineage (GTDB taxonomy): Bacteria > Actinomycetota > Actinomycetes > Streptosporangiales > Streptosporangiaceae > Bog-532. The sequence goes on along the minus strand of PLRW01000282.1, from coordinate 255 downwards.
CGTGCCCGCCCAGGTCAGGACGGTGAGTGCGGCTCGCCGGTGTCCGTCCTGCGTCGTCCCGCGTCTCACCCTAAATTGCCCGCTCAGGTCAGGGCCGTGCGGCGGGCACCGTGTACTAAGACAGGACAGTGATCGTGCCGGACAGCCTGCCGGCGTCCAGATCTAGCTGGTGTGCCGAGCGCAGCGCCCCGCCAGACTGGCCGCATTGAGGGGTGCCGGTAACAATGGACCCCTGTCAGCACCGCTATGGCGTCC
>PLRW01000248.1 GCA_003164955.1 Actinomycetota bacterium | reverse complement strand
GTTAGTGTGTCGCATAGTCCTCCTTCTCATCAAAGCAGAGACCCACGTCAGGCAGCGGGACGTTTGAACTCGCGCCTGCCCCAAGGGAGAGCAAGGCGCCTACCAGTAGCCCTAGAACGAGCGGTGTCATCACGCTTCGAAGGTAAATCTTCACTAATCGCAGTTCGCGCCACAGGCGTCAGAAGGCCGTACAAACTCCGCGACTAAGTAACAAGTGCGTAGCAACGACCATTGCTAGCGGCCAACGCCGGGGGACTGTCGGTGACAGTACCTCACAGGTCGGACACTCTGTGGTGCTAGCGGCCCTCGACGCGGGTTGGCTCCGAGGCCGCGAGGTCAAGTTTCGGGCAGACCCATGCTGACGGTGACAGCCGCCACGCGCTTGCGGGCGCCCGCTCGGGCGCGTCGCCCTACAGGGCGGATGCCGGGACCGCGTCGAGCGCACTGATGGTCTGGGCATGGGCCAGGATCTGGCCGTACATCAGGCGCTGGTCAAGCTTGTCGAGGTCCAGCAGCTGCGGCTGCTGCGCATCCCCTGCCTGCAGCAGGTAGGTGGGGCTCGGGCACAGCGAAACGGTGCCGAGCCCGGCCGCGTACAGCGACGATCCCTCGCCGAAGTAGGCCGGGATGGTTCCCGGCCGCACGGTGGCCACGGGATAGTCCGGCCAGCCGCTGGCGTTGACGGCGGCGACCGCGGCGAGGTAGGCGTCCTGTTCGGCGTTGGCCAGGCTGAGGATATCCCGCTGCATGGTGTATGTGGTTCCCCACTCAAATCCGCCGCTGGGCACGTACTGGCCGGTCACGGGGTCGTTCGTCCACATCGTCGCGCCGAGGTGCTCGACGGTCACGCCGAGGGTGGCGGCCTGGTAAATGTCCGGGTGGTCGAGCATCCACATGCTGATGGCGCCGTTGCCGACCTCGGGGTGGGCGAGGTTCAGGATCGTGCGGCTGAACTGCGGCAGCTGGAAATGCCCCGTGACCAGCGCGAAATACATGTCGTGATTGCGCGACGGAAGCCCCGCCAGGTTCCGGGCCAGTGCGATGAGCCCGAGCCCGCCGTTCTCCTCGGTGGCGTTCGGCCCGTCGGTGTGCGTGTTGATGATGATGTTCTTCCCGGTGTTCCCCGCGCCTTTCAGCCAGCCCCAGACCGTCTCGGTCGCCGCGCCGACGGTGATGTCCGCGGTGAGCACGAGCGTCGCGCTTGCCTGGCCGCTCGCCGCGAGCACGGACAGTTCGGTGCCGGTCGAGTCGCCGACCCACACCGCGGGGCAGCCCGGATCGCCAGGAGTCGGCAGGCCGGATGCCGTCGGATAGCCCGTGGTGAACGGGTTGTACTGATTGATCACCTCGTCGTCGGGCAGTCCGGTCCAGGTAACGACCACGCCGAGCACCCCGGCGTTCCTCGCGTCGAGCAGCGGAACCGGGTCGAATATGCCCTGCCAGACGGGATGGGTCAGCGCGGCAGCGTAGGCCGTGTAGTCCACGGCGGCCTCAGCGGAGGTCTTGCCCGGCTCGTAGCCGCCGATCGCCGTCTGGCCCGCATCCAGCGAGAACACCGACGGCGCGGCCCGCACCAGGGCGATCCCGCCCCTGGCCGGTGCCCAGAACGCCTCGGTGAAGCCGCTGGCGGGCAGGTAGACGCCAAGATCGACGAGGTCACCGGTCACCCCGTCGGCTGTCGTCTGCCCGGAGTAGGGGTAGTAGTAGGTCAGCGGGACCGGGCCCGACCTGCCCACGGTCGCGGGAACGTTCACCGTCAGGGCGAAGTCGCGGGCCAGCCAGCGGTTGAAGGTGAGCCGGTCGGTCTGCATGCTGAACCCGGGGATCGCGGAGAACTGCCCGGCGAGCCAGTCCACATAGGCCACGTGACCGCTGCTGCCCGTGTAACGGGTTCCGAACCCGACGAGCTGCTCCTCCCACTGCCACACCTCGGGCAGGCTGGGCATGCCCGTGGCCGTTCCACCGGTTTTCACGCTCATTCTCGCTCCTCAGGATGCGCCAGGCACCCGTTCGTACTCTCCACGTGCGCGGATCACCCACGAGCTGAGTGGCCTGTCCGGGGCGTGGATTTCCGCTCACCGGTCAATGACACGTCCGGCCTGTCGCCGGACGGCCGGGTCGGGCCGATCGAATGCCTTGCGGGCATCATCGCGGAAGACGACCTGATAGAGCACCTCTCACAGGCCCGCTTCGGCCTTGATCTGCTCCCACGGAATAAGCGATTCCCCGGCCTCAACGCTCGCGCGGACACGGCCAGCGGCGGCGGCGTCGGCAAAGTCTTCGAGCAGTTCGGCAAGCTCATCGGGTGACGGCCGCTCCAGTTGCGGCCAAGCTCTGCCGGGACGATCACGGCCAGGCGTTCGCCATGATCGGTCAGGTAGACCACGTGTCCGCGAGAGGCGTCGTGTGCTGCGGCGGCGACATCACCGGGCGGGGCATTAAGCGGCAGTTCGCTCATCATGATCATCTCCCTGGACGCTCTACCTCAAAGGTACCCGCAGAGACTCCAAGGGACACTCTGCCGCACCGGCAGCGTGCCAGGATGCCCGTATAAGCACAGGTCAGCGGAGCGCTACCGGATATGGGAACCGGGGGACGCGCCCGACGGTCCGACGGCTTATGTGGTCGGCGGACAGCCGACCGGACCTCCCAGTGCTCCAGGAAAAGGGCGACCTGGGCGGGACTCCGGGCGTGTCCTTCACGGTCCGCGCCAGCTTCCCTTGCCGGATGCCGACCACGGCAGTGGCGGGCGAGCGGTGGCGATGGCGGCCAGACGGACGGAGATTATTTATTTCAGGAGGCCCGGTGCCCGACGGGGTCGTGGTCCCGCCCGGGAGACTGAGGCGGTGATCCATCTTCCTGGGGCGCCGCGGCTCATGTGGCCGACGGACAGTGTACGGACCTCCTACCTCGTCGGCGAGCAGGCCGACTGCCTGCTGAACGGAACGGCGGCGGACTGGCTGGGACCGGCCAGCGAAGACTTCGCCGGCTTCGTGGCCGAGCGGCGCGGGGTGCGCACCCGGCGGGGGGTGCCGTCCACGGTTTTCTGGTATATCTCCGGCGACTACTACCTGGGAACACTGGTGATACGGCACCGGCTGACCCCCGAACTGGCCGAGGTCGGCGGCCATGTCGGGTATCACGTGGTGGCCCCGTGGCGGCGGCAGGGCCATGCCACCCGGATGCTGGCGGCCGGGCTCCTGGAGTGCCGCCGTCTCGGCATCGGGCAGGTCCTGCTGACGTGCGATCCGGGTAACGAACCGTCGCGCAAGGTGATCCTGGCGAACGGGGGTGTCCCAGACGGCCGGAAACGGGGTGAGGACCGGTTCTGGATCCGGATCGACGAGGCGGCCGCATAGCCCGCGGGGGCGCCTCGTTCACCAGCGCGCACGCGTCACCCATCCGAGCCAGCCGAACTACCTGGCCCCCTTTCCGATCACCGGCATCTGGGTCAGCTGATGTCCCAGCCGTCGGCGAGCACGGCACGGACCAGTTCGCGCAGCGGGCCGACGAGATCGCCCTCGGCCACCTGGGCGACGCGCTCGCCGGCCGAGATCTCGTAGACCGGTTCTCCCGGATGCGGGCGGTAGGGCGGCGGCAGGTCGAGCCGGGCCTGTTCCGCGAGGCGCTCCCAGCGCGCAGCGTCACGACGGCCGGCGGTGTCCACCCGGGCACGGCGGATCGTTCCATCGCCGTTGACCTGCGTAATCTCGCACCTCATCGCCTTATTCTGCCCGAACATCCGGAACCGGGCTATCACCGGAGAGTAATCACTCCAGGATGCAGCGGTAATACGAACGGTAACCGGGCGCCCCGGGTCACCGGCGGGAATCCTCCAATCGCTGAGAGGCAATCCCATTTGCCCTGGTTGCCGTAGTTAAGGAGAAGCATCCCGACACTCTCAGCGTCCTAAAAGGAGAGTTCTCCTGTGAGCATCGCCGTCCATCCTCACCTCCGGCCTCCGGCGCACCGGCTGCTGGGCGGCAGCCTGGTCCTCGGCGCGGCTGTCACCGTGGCCGCCTGCGGATCATCCGCGTCGACCGGGGCAGCCTCCGGCTCGAGCCCCAGCTCAGGCAACACAAGCTCGGTCGGCACGTCGTCCTCCGTCGCGACCGTCGGCGCGGCGAACGTCCCGGGCGTCGGCGCGGTTCTCGTCAACGGGCAGGGGCAGACCCTTTACCTGCTCACGTCGGAGAAGGGTGACAAGCTCACCTGCACCAAAAGTAGCGGTTGCACGAAGTTCTGGCCCGAGGTCACGCTGCCCAGCGGAGCGACGGCGGCTAAGGCCGGCAGCGGCGCTCAGGCCTCGCTTCTCGGCACGGTCAAGGACGCCAGCGGCAACCTCGAGGTGACCTACAACGGCTGGCCGCTCTACACCTTCGCCGGGGACTCGGGCACGGGTGTGGCGCATGGCCAGGGAGTCACCAGCTTCGGCGGGACCTGGTACGTGCTGAACGCCTCCGGCGACCCGGTGACCGGGAAGTCGCAGCCGTCTCCCTCGTCGTCCCCCGCCGGCAGCGGCGGCTACGGCTACTGAACCGCGACGGGGGACCGAGCCGTGGAGACGACAATGAAAGAAAACCTCAGCATGACCGGCACCGACCCGGCCCGGGTCCGCCGGCTGGGGCTTATCGTCGCCGGGGCTGCGCGCCGGGACGGCAGGTAAACGTTGAAGACTAAAACGGCAATCCATCAGCGCGGCCAGCCCGTATGGGACAGTGTGCAGAGGATGGGAATCCCAGCGGACCGGCTGCCGGACGAGACGCTCCTGGCCGGTTTCGGAGCTGGCGACGCTGATCTTTCGCTCGCGTTCGTGCGGCGCTTCCAGCGCGTTGTGTTCGGGGTCGCGCTGACGGTCATTGGTGACCCGACCACAGCTGAGGATGTCGCGCAGCAGGCCTTCGAGCGGGCCTGGCGGCACGCCCAGGTATACGACTCGCGACGTGGCTCCGTTCGGGCGTGGCTGACGACCATCGCGCATAACCTGGCTGTCGACGTTATCCGGGTGCGCACGTCGGCGCCCGTCGACCCGCAGGACCTCCCGGCTCTGCTGACCGCCATGACCGACACCCCGGAACGATTCGCCGTGGCCCACGACAACGCGGCGGGGGTCCGGCGGGCCCTCGCGGCGCTGCCCGCGGGCCAGGCTCGCGCCGTGGCGATGGCCGGCATCTATGGCATGACAGCGCGGCAGATCGCGGAGGTGGAGGGGGTCCCCTTGGGGACGGCCAAGACCCGTATCAGGGACGGAATGGAGAAGCTGCGCTCGGCTTACCTCCGAGAGGACGTAGGCGATGAGTGAGCTGAACGAGATGAGCTGCGAAGAATTCGCCGACTTGGCCGCCGAGCTGGCGCTCGGTGTGCTCACCGGGCGTGAGCGGGCCCGGGCGATCACGCATCTGGACCAGTGCGACACCTGCCGCGAGCATGTCCGGCAGCTATCGCTCACCGGCGAGGAGATGCTGGGCTTGCTGCCAAGCCGCGAGCCGCCGGCGGGATTCGAGACCCGGGTGATGGGGCGGCTCGGGCACCCGGCCATAGCCCGGCGCCCGAAGCGGACACGCCGGATGCTGGCCACCGCCGCGGTCGCTCTCGCCGCCGTGGCGTGCGGCCTGGGGGGCTGGGGGTTGCGCGGCGCGATCTCGGCACCCTCGGCGGGGAACCCGCACACGGCTCAGGCCTCGGTGCGGACCGCCGCCCTGCTGACGGCGGGCCATCAGACGGATGGGCGTATCTTCCTCTACAACGGCAGCCCGCAGTGGCTCTACATGGCCGTGGATATGGATGCCGACATGAGTAACGGGATGGTCATCTGCCAACTGGAGGCCAGTGACGGGCACATCATCACCGTCGGATCGTTCCATCTCGACGGTGGATACGGTTCCTGGGGCAGCCCCGACCCGCTGGCCGCGGGCGATGTGACCGGTGCCCGCCTCATCTCCCTGAACGGCACCGTCCTGGCCACCGCCAGCTTCACGGCCGCCAAGTAGCCGGCGGCGGCCCCGCACGGGTGCCCGCCGCCGGACAAAGTAGTCTCGCCGGTATGGGAAGCGAGATGCTCCCGCCGTTGGGCTTTTCGGAGGCGCTGAGCCGGTGGCAGTGGGCTCCGGTCGTCACGGCCGTGGCCGTCATCGCGGCGGCGGCCTACCTCTGGGGCGTTCGGCGGGTGGCGCGCCGGCATCCGGCCCGGCCCTGGCCGCTCTGGCGAACCGGGATGTTCCTCGGCGGCCTGCTGGTCATCGTGCTGGCCACCGAGAGCGGGCTGGGCCGCTACGACGACGTGCTGTTCTGGGACCATATGATCCAGCATCTCCTGCTGATCATGGTCGCGCCGGCGCTGCTGATCGCCGGCCAGCCGGTCACGCTGCTGCTGCACGCCAGCCGGAATCCCCTGCACACCTGGACGAAGCGGATCGTGCGGTCCCCGGTCGCGGCGGCGCTGACCTGGCCACCTTTCGGTATCGCGGCGTATGCGGCGACAATCATCGGCACGCATCTGACCGGCTTCATGAATCTGGTGCTGACCAACGACGCCGTGCACAACGCCGAGCATGCGCTGTTCATCATCGTTGGCTACCTGTACCTGCTCCCACTGGTCGGCAGTGAGCCGATCCGCTGGCGGCTGTCTTACCCCATCCGGCTGATCTTCCTGTTCATCGCCATGCCGGTGGACGCGTTCACCGGCGTGGCCCTGGGCTCCTACTCAACCGACCCCTTCCCCGTGACGTCGGGCATGCGTGACCGTACCTGGGGGCCCAGCCCGGTCGATGACGTGCACATCGGCGGCGCCGTGATGTGGGTCGGCGGTTCCGGGATCATGTTCGTCCTGATCATGGTGACGTTCCTGGCCTGGATCCGCAGGGGCCAGCGCGAGGACGGGCGCGGCTGGCTTGAGGCGGCGCGCCGGGCCAATCTCGAGCATCTGACCGGCGCGGACGTTTCCCTGACGGCCAGTGGAGGTGGTCCCGGCAGCACCGCCCGGACCGGAGCCGGCACCAGCCACCCGGGCGCGGCGCGCCCGGCACGCCCGGGTGGGTCGGCCAGGTCCGACATCGACCAGGACGACGACCAGCTAGCCGCCTACAACGCCTTCCTGGCCCGGATCAACCAGGGCGGCCAGGCGCCTCCGCGGTAGCCCATCGCGAGCCGAGCGCCCGCGGTGGCTTATCGAGCCCGCGGGAGCTTAT
>PLRW01000263.1 GCA_003164955.1 Actinomycetota bacterium | reverse complement strand
GCGCTGGCCGGCCTGGAGCCCGCCGGGCCCACCACGATCAACGGGATCAGCCCGATGGGCGTGCCGGCTTCTCCGTCCAGCAGGTGGTCCCCCAGTTTTCGCAGGTCGCCGGCGCCAGCTACAGCCCGAATTGGGGGTACTACCCGCTCGCGCCGTGGGCGGGGTTCGCGGTGGAGTGCGCGTGGGCCGCCGCCGCGCTGGCGCTGGCCTTCTACCTGCTGCGCAGGAGGGACGCATGAGCCTCACGGCCCGGGTCTCTCTGCCGCCTCATCCAGTGGTCCAGGCCCTGCACGCCGAGTGGACCAAGCTCCGCACCGTGGCCGGCCCGATCTGGCTGCTGGCCGGAGTCGTCGCGCTGACCGTCGCCGTGGGGGCGGCCGCGGCCGGCGCGGCCCAGTGCCAGTCAGCCACCTGCGGGATCGACCCCGCGAAGGTCAGCTTCACCGGGATTTACCTGGGCCAGGCGGCGGTGGCCGTCGCCGGGGTGCTGGCCATCGGCAACGAATACAGCACCGGGATGATCACGCTGTCACTCACCGCGATGCCCCGGCGGCTGACGTGGTTCTTCGCCAAGGCCGGGGTGCTCACCGCCCCGGTGCTCATCGCCTCAGCGCTGGCGGTGGCAGGTTCCGCGCTCGCCGGGTTGCTGATCCTCCCCGGCCGCGGCTTCACTCCCGCGCACGGGTACGCGTCACTCACCGCGGGCACCGACCTCCGGGCCGCAGCCGGCGCGGTCGTGTACCTGACGCTCATCGCCCTGCTCAGCCTCGGCGTCGCCGCTGCGGTACGCGACTCCGCGGCGGCCATCGGCCTGGTGCTCGGCGTGCTGTACCTGTTCCCGATCGTCGCGTCCCTCGTCTCCGACGCGACCCTCGCCCGGCGCCTGCAGCAGATCGGCCCCATGTCCGCCGGCCTGGACGTCCAGGCCATGATCGGGGTGAACAGCCTGTCGCTCACCCCGTGGCAGGGCCTCGGCGTCGTCGCCATCTGGACCGCCGGCGCCCTCCTCCTCGGCGCACTGGTCTTGAAATCCCGCGATGCATGACGCCTTATACGAACCTGACCTGGAAATCGTCGAGCAGAAAAGGGGCAAAACGATGACACACACAGCACAGCGGTCCAGGGCGACCTTGTTGCGTAAGCCTGCGGCGATTGTTTGCCGGCGGGTAGCGTGAGGCTGTGGATGCCGTTTCTGACGTGCGGTATTTCTGGCATGAGACGCCGGTTCCAGCGGGGCTGGAGGTCACGCAGGTATACGGGTGGCTGCTGTGCCCGCGGACCGGCCGGGTGCTCGTCCAGGACGACGATGGCACCTTCAACCTTCCCGGCGGGACTCCCGAGGCCTGGGACGCTGACCTGACCGCGACGCTGGTGCGGGAAGCCTTCGAAGAGAACCAGGTCCGGGTCGGCGAGACAGCGTACCTGGGGTACCAGGAGGTCCACCGCCCCGGCCGCGCGCCTTACGCTCAAGCCCGGATGGCGGGAGTTGCGGAGTCGTTCGCGGAGAGAGCACCTGATCCTGACGGGAGCCGGGTCTACCGGCGGCTGATGACCTCGCTGGAGGCGGCGCCGGGCGTGCTGGGCTGGGGCGAGCCTGCCGTCCTGCAGGCCCAGGCGGCGGCACGGGTCGCGCGGGCACGCTGGCGCCTGCCGGTCGACTCGCCACCGGCTCCGGGTTACGTGGACTGACCGGCGCTGGCTGCCCGCGGTGCCGGATCCGCAAGGTACTTCCGGCCAGTCACGGTGTGCCCGTGATCCTGCGGAGGATGGCCCGGACCTGGTCGTGGGACAGGCCAGCCGGACTGTCGGCGTCCTTGTCGGGCCCGGCGATGACAGTAGCCCCGAGCAGGCTCAACTGCCAGCCGAACGAGCGCGCGAGCAGCGTCGCGGCCTGGTTGACCGGCTTTCCCGCGGCTGCGCCGTCCTCGTCGAGCCAGGCTTCCCAGCGGTCGGTAATACATATCCGCTCGACGCACCGGGCGCCGATGAGCGTCCTGAGCGAGCGCATGAACCGGGTGCCTCCGCCGTCGGCCAGGCCGACTTCCCTGGGCGGCCCTTCAGCGGGGATGAGCAGGGCCTTCACCTCCGTCCCCGGTGCCTGCCGGGAGACCGTGCCATCGGCCGTTCCGCAGGTGCTGTCCCCGCTGGCGGGACGACTGGGATGCTCACGGGCTGCTCCTGCATGGTGTTCAGTCACGGGGGCGGGCGGGAGCCCGGCCAGGGAACGGGATGACGCTGCCGCCGGTGCTGGCGTGCATGTCGCGAAGCTGCTGGTTCTCCATGGTGAGCTGGTTCACCGCCCGGACGAGGGCGGGGACGTCGGCTCGGAGCTGGGCGAGTTCCTTGTTCTTGTTGGCGATCGTCTGCCGGAGCCTGGCGATGGTGGCCCGGAGCCGGGCCTCGTCCTCGTTGGCCGCGCCGCGTTCCCTGATGCGCCGGTAGAACTCATCCTTTAGGTCGGTGTGCCGCTGGGTGAGCGCGTTGCGGGAGACGCCGGCCTCGATGGCGAGCGCGACGACGGTAAGCGCGCCGTTGGACCGCTCGGGGGCACCTTCCAGGATGCGGTCCATCGCGGCGCGGATCCGGTCCCGCTCGCTGAGGTCGCCGGTCATGCTGGGCTCCCGTCCAGGGTGATGCGGGTGCGGTCGTGCTTGTCGGCCTGCTCCCGGAGCCTGGCGGCGCTGGCCCGGAGCCGGTCGCCGACTGGCTGCGGCACGCTGGCGGCCTGGCTCTCCAGGCGGGTCGCCCGCTCGCGGAGCTGGGCGGCCTGCTGGTCGGTGCGGGCGATGTTGCCGCAGCCGGGGACGCACCGGTCGAGGCTGGGCGTGTCCCTGACCCCGTCGCGGTGACAGAGGGCCTTCTCCCTCTTGTAGTGGCAGAGGACGACAGCGTGCGGGTTGTCGTAGACCATCGGACCGGGTCACGGCGCCGGGATTCAATTCGATCCCGGTCCAGCCGTTGGGGACTTGCGGATAGAGCCCCATGTCCTTATCGGTCTTTAGCGCCTCATATTGCGTCGCGGTCAGGCCGTCGATCTCGTCGATACTGCCCCGGATGTCTTCGTGATCCTGAAGACCGCGGGGCCCGTCACGAAAGAGCGTTGCCGTTAATCATCGATCCGTGCCCAGATAAATAGGCCGATAACACCAGCCGTCACTCAGTAGTCGGCCGAAGTCAGCCACCTTGCCAGCGGGCAGGCCCGGAGACCGCGCAAGGACTTCGGGAGGTCTGTTTATCAGACCCCTACAGCGCTTGAGGCGTGCCGTTCTCAGACAGCCCGTGACGCTCCAGGGCCGGGGACCGAACAATCCAAGATCTTCTCCGGGAATTCTCCAGAGAGCCCCGAAGGGCGAGATCAGGGCTGGTGCCCTTCCGAAGGCGTCGGCCCTGAGCTGGTAATTCTTGGTCGGGGTGGCCGGATTTGAACC
>PLRW01000074.1 GCA_003164955.1 Actinomycetota bacterium | reverse complement strand
CCGCTGGACGCGGCCGTGGACTGCTACGGCGCGTTCGTGGTCGGAACGCCCCCCGAGGGGATGCCGCTCAAGGTCGGCCCCATCGTGCATCTGACCAAGGACCTGTCCTGCCCGCTGCTGGGGCTGTTCGGCGCGGAGGACTCGCACCCGTCGCCGGAGCAGGTCCAGGAGCTGGAGCAGGAACTGAAGGCCCAGGGCAAGACGTACGAGTTCCACACGTACGAGAACGCCGGGCACGCGTTCTTCTCGGTGAACCGGCCGAGCTACCGGGTCGAGGCCGCCAACGACGGCTGGAACCGCATCTGGGACTTTTTCGGCCGTTACCTGGCCGCCTGAGCGTCGGGAGGACCTGGCATGTGCACGTACCTGACCGAGCAGATCAAGGTGACCGGGAGCGGGAAGGGCGGGGAAGGCTGGTTCGGGCTCACCGACGCCAGCGTCTACTTCGACCACCCGGTGCACGCGGCCGCCGAGCACAGCCTCAACATCGATTTCCTCAATCCCGGCCAGGGCCCGTCGGCCCGGGTCGCGGTGGAGCTGACGCCGGAGTCCGCGCGGGCCCTCGCCAAGGCCATCGAGGCCACCTTGGCGTCGGTGCCCCCCGGCCTGCTCTGAGGTCCTGAGCGGTGGCCGGCGCAGGGACTCCCGGGCCTGCCCTGAGGCCCTGGGCGTGGCCGGCGGAGGGGACCTCCCCGGCCCTGTTCTGAGGCCCCTCCCGGGCCCGGAAGGACCCTCGCCGGTTTCGCGCTGAGCGAACCGATTTGTACGGGTATAACCGGATTTTCCCGGCCCGGACCGGGCCCGACTGTCACTGCCGCGTGTCAGTATGCGTGCATGAGAAGGAAGAACGATCGGCGGCGAGGCCGGCGCGCACGGCACACCGCGGCGAGGGCAAGGGGCCTGCGATGAAGTTCCAGGTCGAGCGAGACGTCCTGGCCGAAGCGGTCGGATGGGCGTCCCGCGCCCTGCCGGCCCGGCCGGTGATCCCGGTGCTGTCCGGGTTGCTGCTGCAGGCGGCGGACGGCCTGACCCTGTCCTGCTTTGATTACGAGGTCTCGGCGCGTATCGAGGTGGACGCGGAGATCGCCGAGCCCGGCACGGTGCTCGTGCCCGGGCGGCTGCTGGCGGAGATCACCCGCAGTCTGCCCAGCCTGCCGGTCGAGTTCGCGGACGACCCGGAGGGCGTGAGCCTGACGTGCGGCAGTGCGTCCTTCACGCTCGTCACCCTCCCGGTGGAGGAGTACCCCGACCTGCCCGAGCTTCCGCACACGGCGGGCACCGTCGACGGCGGCGTGCTGGCGGCGGCCATCAGCCAGGTAACGCCCGCGGCCAGCCGTGATGACACGCTGCCCCTGCTGACCGGCGTCAACATCGAGGTTGACGGCGAGACGATGACGCTCGCGGCCACCGACCGCTACCGGCTGGCCGTCCGCGAACTGCCGTGGAACCCGGCGCGGGCAGGCCGTGCGGGGGAGTATCTCGTCCCGGCCCGGACGCTGGCGGACGCCGCCCGGACCATGGCACCCGGGACACCGGTGACCATCAAGCTAAGGTCTGACGGAATATCCGGCACCGTCGCCAGGCCCGTCCAGATTCAGCGTAACGGACCCGATGCGGACAGCGCCGCGCCTGCAGGCGTACCGGCCGGGAAGGGGCCGGGCGCACCGTCCCGCGAGGCCGACGCGATGATCGGCTTCGAGACCGGTGGCCGTCGCCTGACCACGAGGCTGATCGCCGGCGAGTACATCAAGTACCGCTCCCGGTTCCCGGCCGACCTCGCGTGCCGGGCCGACATGCCAGCCGGGCCGTTCAGCGAGGCCGTCCACCGGGTGTCACTCGTCGCCGAGCGCGGCAGCGCGGTCCGGCTGTCCTTCGGGGCCGGCCAGGTCACCATCGAGGCGGAAACGCAGGGACGGGCGCGTGCCCGCGAGACGGTCCGGGCGGAGTTCGAGGGCCCGGAGCCCGTGATCGCGTTCAGCCCGCATTTCCTGCTCGACGGCATCATCGCGGCCGGCGTGACCTCGGGCGTGCCGCACCCGGACGATCCAGATGCGGCAACCGCCCCCAAGGCAACCGCCCCCAAGGCAACCGCCCCCAAGGCAACCGCAAAGCCGTCTGGCGCAGCCGAGCCCGGTCCGCTGGGGCCGGAATCGGCCACGGACGCCCTGGCCGGTACCTTCATCCGCCTGGAGTTCACCAGCCCCACCCGCCCTGCGGTCATCACAGGCGGCCGCCCCGGCCAGGGCACGCCCGACTTCCGTTATCTGGTGGTCCCGCTGCGCGCGGCGGCCCGTCAGTAGGGGGCGGACTCTGGATCTCCGGCCCGGGTCCGCGCGCTGCGGCGGGCCCGTATCTGGTGGTCCCGCTGCGTGCGGTGGCCCGTCGGTTGGGGGCGGACTCTGGATCTCCGGCCCGGGTCCGCGCGCTGCGGCGGGCCCATGTGCTCTCCCGGAGAAGGCCGTCCCCCGGCGCGGGCCGCCCGTCGGTAAGGCGGGGCCTGGATTTCCGGCGCACGCGTCCCCCCGCACGCCGCGGCCCGGGCCCTGCGCGTCCGCACGACCGGAGAAACCCGCGTCAGTGAGGTGGCCCGTACCCATACCCGTAGCCGTACCCGTAGCCGCGCTGGGAGAACCAGGCGGCTAGCACCAGCCAGACTGCCATCACGATGATCAGGAGCGCAACGGCGGCATATCTAGCTGGGAATACCGGCTCAGCCGGTTCCGGCGATACCGGAGCCGGCCGATCTTTACGCGACGGAAGGTCGGACAGCACGCCGTCAAGCTGGCTCCGCATTCGCGCGGTCAGGGCGGTGTCGAGCCGCCCCAGCAGTTCCTCCAGCGTCAGCCGCCCCTGAACAAAGTGCTCGCGCAGCGCAGCCGCTGCCGAGTCGCGTTCCGCGTCTGACACGCGGAGGTCGTTTCGAATCGCCACAGGCTTCCCATGCTCGCCAGGACCGGGTTGTTCCCTACAACGATAAGCCGGCTGGCCGCGCCTGTAACGTCCTGGGTGTTACGGGACTGCTACCAGCGCCTGCCGCGACCCCGTCCGCAGGGCCGTCCGCGACCCCGTCCGCCGAACATCCTGCGGATCAGGGCCATCGCAGCGAAGAACAGCACGATCGCCAGCGGCCGGCCGCCACCGGGCCCGAACGCGAGGGATCCGGCCACGATGAGCAGGACACATACCCCGACCAGCGCCGGGATCAGCGCGGCCACCGCGGCGAACCCGCGCCGCCCGGGCCCGAACTGGTTTCCCTGATCGCCCTGGCCGCCCCACTGAGACGGGCCAAGCTGTGGCTGGCCGTTCGCCCGGGTCTGGTCGCCCTGGCCCGTGAGCCGGGTCGTGCCCGATGACGCGGCGGCCCGGGAACTGCCCAGGGAAGGCAGGTCCCGCAGCACGGCGTCGAGGTCGGCGCCGGTCCGGGCCTGCAAGGTCTGGTCCAGCCGCTCGTTCAGTTCGTCGAGCGTGAGCCTTCCGTCGCCGTAGTGCTCGCGCAGCTGCGTGGCAACGGCGTCGCGCTCGGCGTCCCCCACGCGAATGTTCGATCCCGTAGCCATGATGCCTCCGTAGCAGCCATTGGGTACAGCCACGATATGTCTTGAGTAGGCCAGCGGCAACTGACGTTTGTCACGTATTTCCCGTGACTCCGCCAAGCGGCAGTTTCTGGCTCCAGCGGGTGCCGTCGGTTCTACCTCGACGCGTCGGGCTGCGACTCAAGCAGCGCGGCGACTTCCGCCGCGAACTCCTCCACCGGCATCGCGACCTCGCTGTCCTCCTGGCCGGCAGCAGTGCGGTCGCAGCTAGCGTCGGCAAGTTACCCGAGGACGTCCTCGCTGAATGTCCGTTCAGAAAAGATGGTCCGGGACTGACGGGCGTGCCCTCCCGCCCTGGATCGCCGGTTCAGCAGCCGTGCCGTTGCCCGCCCAGATCTGATTCCCCCACGCGTTGCCCGCCCTCTACGGCGCGCTCGCGGACGGGCGCGTGCACGTTAGTGAGCTGGCCCGCAGGCTGGGCATGTCCCGTCCGGCCCGCTGCCCGCGCTCGGCGGGGGATCGGCGGCTGACGCCGCCCGGTCACCCAGCGTGCCGCGCCCGCGCCGCCCCGGAGACACCTCGCCGCCGCAGAAATCCCTTTAGCCGACTGGGCCCACCGATGAGTCCGCGCCGATATGAGGGTCCAGCTCATAGGCGCGGAAATGACCCAGCCATCCGCACCAGGCACCGAGACAGCTAGCCCCGTCGCTAGCCCGTCAGCTAGCAACTGAGACCACGAGACCAAGACCCCCAGGGAGGTCGTCATGTGCCAGCCGCTCTGTGCGGCCCCGCCGCAAAGGGGGGATAACTCCCTCGAATTCCCGGCGGCCGGATCGTACCGTCGAAGCAGGTTCACAGCACGGCTGAGCACGACCTGGATCACCGCCGGGATCGGCGTGATCATCCTGATCGTGTCGTTCGTACTGATGGCTTACTCGGCACCCAGGCAGACCAGCGTGCCCGCCCGTCCCGGCCCGGCCTCGCACGGGAGCGTTCATCTACAGTCCGGGCCGGGACCTGTTCCGCTCCGAGAGCTCCGCCTGTCCGTCAACGACGACGCCCCTCCCGCCCTGTAACGACCCGCCCCGTCCCGCCCCGTCCCGCCCCTCACGGCACTGCCCCGTAACGACCCCCGTAAGGACAGTGCCCCGCCCCCTCCCGTTAACCACGACGGCCGCCCGCCGTCCACCTAACGACAGTGCCCCGCCCGTGAGGGTCCAGCTCACAGGCGGGGCGACGACCGCAGGCACCAGACACCGAGAAAGAGGCCATGATGCGCCAGTCGTTGCGTTCAGTATTGCCTGAAACCGAACCTGCTCACACCGGTCGCCGCCGGCGCCCTCGGGCACCCGCCGTCGAGCGGATCGCCGGATGGAGCGCCCGGCACCGGAAAACGGCCGTCTTCGGGTGGCTGCTGATGGTCGCGGCGGTCTTCGCCGTCAGCCAGCTGATGGGCAGCAGGCAGGTGACCGGTTACGATCCTGGTCAGTCCGGCCAGGCGGAACGCGCCCTGCAGCAGGCCGACCCCAACTACGGGTCGGCCGCGGAATCGGTGCTGATCCAGGCGCACGCCTCCGGTGCGCCGTTCTCCCGCAACGCGACCATGCAGCAGGCCGCGCGCGAGGTGACGGCGTCCCTGAGCGCCCTGCCGAAGGACGCGGGGCACATAAGATCACCCCTCACCCCGGGCGACGCGTCCCTGGTCTCGGCGGACGGGCGCAGCGCGCTGGTCACCTTCCAGGTTCCTCACACCAGCGGCAGCGCTGACCAGCTGGTCGCGGCCGACCAGCAGGCGGTCGCGGCCGTGCAGGCCCGCTATCCCGGGCTGCGCATCGCCGAGACCGGCGACGGCAGCATCGGCCGGGCCGTCGACCAATCACTGAACTTCGGCCGGGCCGAGGCCACCTCTGTGCCCATCACGCTGATCCTGCTCCTGGTGGTGTTCGGCGCCCTGATGGCGGCCGGCATCCCGGTGCTGCTCGCCGTCTCGGCCGTCATGGCCGCCCTCGCCCTCGTCACCATCTCCAGCCACTGGCTCCCGGTCGGAACCGCCACCTCCGAGGTCGTGCTGATCGTCGGGATGGCAGTCGGCGTCGACTACTCGCTGTTCTACCTGCGCCGCGAGCGCGAGGAACGCGCCCGGGGCGCGTCCTTCCCCGAAGCGCTGCGGATCGCCGCCGGCACCTCCGGCCGCGCGATCCTGGTGTCGGGCGTCACCGTGATGATCGCTATGGCGGGCCTGTTCCTGACCGGCATCGGCGAGTTCACCGGCATCGCACTGGGCACGATCGCGGTGGTCGGCATCGCGGTCGCCGGCTCGCTCACCGTGCTGCCCGCGCTGCTGTCCTGGCTGGGCCCCCGAGCCGATTGGGGCAAGATCCCCTTCCTCGGCCGCAGGCGCGCCGCGGCCCGCCCATCGAAGTTGTGGGCCGCGCTGGTCCGCCGCGTGGTCCGGCACCCGGCGATCTGGGGCGGCATCGCGGCCATCGCGCTGCTCGCCCTGGCCGCCCCGGCGCTCGGCATGCGGCTGGGGGAGCCGGCCATCGACGCCCCGCAGAACCTGGCCGTCGTGCAGACCGCCAACGACATCCAGCGCGCCTTCCCGCAGACGCCCGCTCCGGCCCAGGTGGTCGTGACCGGCGCCGATGTCACCGGCCCGCGTATGCAGGCCGCGGTCACCGCGTTGCAGGGGCGCGCGGCGGCTGGCGGCGCGATCCGCGAGCCGGTGACCGCCAACACCGCCGGCAGCGGGGCCGCCCGTGTGCTGGTGGTGAACGTCCCGCTGGCCGGCAACGGAACGGACACGGCGTCCTACAACGCTCTGCAAACGCTGCGTACCCGCATCCTGCCGGCCACGGTGGGCCAGGTGCCGGGTGCCCATTTCGCGGTGACCGGGGATACCGCCCAGAATCACGATTTCACCCAGCAACTGCACGACAGCACCCCGATCGTGCTGGGCCTCGTCGCGCTGCTGGCGTTCGTGATCCTGCTCATCGCGTTCCGGTCCCTGGTGATCCCGCTAGTGTCGATCGTGCTGAACCTGCTGTCCGTCGGGGCCGCCTACGGGCTGGTCACGCTCATCTTCCAGGACGGTCACCTGCAGGGCCCGCTCGGCTTCACCTCATTCGGCGGGATCATCTCCTGGGTGCCGCTGTTCATGTTCGTGTTCCTGTTCGGCATCAGCATGGACTACCACGTGTTCATCCTCAGCCGCATCCGCGAGCTGCGCGATCGCGGCGCCACCACCCGCGAGGCGGTCACCGGCGGCATCGCCAGCAGCGCCGGCGTCGTGACCAGTGCGGCGCTGATCATGGTGGCGGTGTTCTCCATCTTCGCCACGCTGCCGCTCATCGACCTGAAGATCCTCGGCGTCGGCACAGCGGCGGCCGTGCTGATCGACGCCACCATCGTGCGCGGCATCCTGGTGCCAGCGGCTCTCGCCCTCCTCGGCGAGCGCACCTGGTACCTCCCCCGCCCCCTCCGCCTCCTCTTCCCCTCCCGCCCCTCCGGTCCCGCCCCTGACTCCTCCGTCCGCGCGCCCCTAGCTTCCCCGTCCGCTAGCTTCCCCGTCCGCTAGCTTCCCCGTCCGCTAGCTTCCCCGTCCGCTAGCTTCCCCGTCCGCTAGCTTCCCCGTCCGCTAGCTTCCCCGTCCGCTAGCTTCTCCGTCCGCGCCCCTCAATCCTGCGCCCTCCGGCGCCTCGGGGCTCTCCACGATCGGCGTCGGTTTTCCGGTTGGATACTCCGGAAAACCGGCGCCGAACCGTCCTCCTCGCACATGGCTCAGCGCAGTCCGCGCATGGGCCCGCAGCGGCCGCGGGACCGGCTCAGCGCAGTCCGTGGCTCAGCGCAGTCCGTGGCTCAGCGCAGTCCGCGCAGGGCTCAGCGCAGTAGTCCGCACGTGGGCCCGCAGCGGCGCACGGGACCGGCCCAGCCACGCTGCCGGAGCACGGCGGCGACCTGCCCCGCGACGTCGCATGGCGACGCCGTGATGTCGGACCAGCCGTACCGCAGAGTGATCATCCCATCGACAGCTCCCGCATTGTCACGCCGGAAATCCCGCCAGCGCTCCCCAAAAGGATGAGCTGTCCGCCCATCGAGTTCGACGCATACGAGGTGGCCCCCGTAGAGGTTGTCGAGATAGCAAACGCGTCCGTTGCGGATGACTCTTGCTTGGCGCACAGCTCGCGGTAGCCCGTGCGGGCGCTCTACGTCGTGGACATAGCGATGCTCAAGGTTGGACCGCACCCCGTCGCCAACGTCATCGAGGCAACTGGACAGTTCGGCGCGCCAGCGCATTTTCTGGCGGGGGATCATGGCGTGCTTGATCCGCTCTGAGGTCGTCAGCCGTTTTCCTGTGGCGCGGAAGATCCAACTGAACGCATCGTCAATGGACTTGGCCGACGCAGCGAGATCGAGCACCGTCTCCTCGATCCTGGTCCGAGGTGGATTCAGGGATGGATGCCGCACATCCCGGGCTCGCTCCACGCGGTGCGTCACCACTCCGGGAATTCGCCCTGGCTGGCCATCACGCGGAACCATTACGTGGATGGGGTCAGTCAAATTTTCAACGAGGCCAAAGAGCTCTCCGGCCGTCCGATGGCTCAGGACGGCATTTCGCCCTGCGCGGAGCAGTGCCGCCCACAGCAGTGCTTCGCGGCATGGGGCACCGGTAAAGGCCGCGTATACGCCACGCTGCAGGCGCTGCCAGCGGCCGGTCCGCAGCAAAGTCTCGATGGTGCCCGACCGGAGCCCAGAGCAGAGCGCTTGCTGGCGTCCGATCACGCCGTACTGCAACCCCGCGAGCTCCTGACACGAGCCCGGTATGTCGATTGGCACAAATTCAGCGTGGGCCCTATGTCGATTCCCCGCGAGTCCTATTCCTGGCCCTGTGGAAAACCCCGCTGGAACCTCAGACCTGTGGATAACCGTCTTTAACGGCCTATTCGGGCAGAGTTTGCCGCAGCATTTGCGGAAAACTCTGCCCGAATCGGGTTGGGCGGCCCAGGGGTAGGGGTTGGGGCGGCTAGGGGCGGGGGCGGGGGCGGGCGATGGTGCGGGTGAGGGGGGTGGCGGCGAAGACGCCGAGGGCCAGCAGGATGGCCAGCCAGTAGAGCGTCGTCGCCAGCGCGTGCGCCGAGGCGTGCGGGCCCGGACGGGCCGCGAGGGAGAGGAAGACGCTGCCGAACGTGGCCACCCCGACCGCCTGCCCGAGCTGCAGGGTCGTCGTGAACAGCCCACTGGCGTCGGCGGCGTCCCGCACCGGGACGTGCAGCAGGGCGTGCGTCACCAGCGGGCTGAACCCCAGCGCCAGCGACGCTCCCAGCACCACGAGGATCACCTGGAGCAGCGGCCCGCCCCGGGTACCGGACGCCAGGTCCAGGCCCAGCGCGGCGTAGAACGCCACCGCGACCAGGCATCCCACCGGAGTCAGCAGATGGTGAATGCGGGAGGGGAGCCGGCGCCAGAAGAAGCCGCAGATCCCGAAGGCCAGCGCGCACGGGGCGAACGTAAGGCCGGCCCGCAGCGGGCTCTCGCCCAGGCCGCCCTGAAGCTGCAGTGACAGCGCGAACAAGAAGCCGCCGTACGTGACCATCAGGATGATCACCGCGGCCAGGCCGGACGCGAGCCCCGGAGACCGGAGCACACCCAGGTTCAGCAGGGGATCGCCGCCCCGCGCGGCGATCCGCCGCTCGACGCCGACGAACACCGCCGCAAGGAGAACACCGACGCCGATGCACGCGAGGATCCACCAGGGCCAGTGCTCCTGGTGGCCCAGCATCAGCGGGAGCACGATCGCGAAGACGGCTGGGACCGCGATGGCCAGTCCGGCCAGGTCAAGCCGCCGCGTACCGTCCGCCGCATCACGGGCGTCGCGGGGCATTACGCGCGGGGCCACGCACAGTACGGCCAGGCCGATGGGAACGTTGACGAGGAAGACAGGACGCCAGGCGCTGCCGAAGAGGTTCGCGTTCACCAGCAGGCCGCCGAGCACCTGGCCCGCGACAAAGCCGGAGGCCAGCACCGCGGAATAGGCGCTGAGCGCCCGCGCCCGGTCGGGCCCGGCAAAACGCGCCTGGATGACGCTGATGATCTGCGGCATCGTGGCGGCGGCCCCCGCGCCCTGGACGAACCGGGCGGCGATGAGCGCCGTGATGTTCGGCGCGACCCCGCAGACGGCCGAGCTGAGGGTGAACAAGACGATTCCGGCGAGGAACATCCGGCGGCGTCCCCGCAGTTCGCCGAGCCGCGCCCCGGTGATGAGCAGCATGGCGTAGCTCACCGTGTAGCCGGACACCACGAGCTGGAGCTCGGCGCCGGACGCGTGCAGCGCCCGCCCGATGGTCGGCATCGCTACGTTCACGATCGTCACGTCGAGCAGGGCCATGAACTGGCCAGCGAGCAGAACCGCCAGCATGATCCAGCGCCCGTGGCCCGTATCCGCCGCGGCGCCGGGCGCCCGCAGGATGGAATCAGATGTCGTGGTCATGATCCGAGCCTGCGGGACCGCTCATCCGGGAGGAGAGAGCCTGCCGATGCTGGTGCCGGAACTACCTGGCTGAG
>PLRW01000336.1 GCA_003164955.1 Actinomycetota bacterium | reverse complement strand
GCGACTTGCGGTCCGGGCCGGCCGGTGGCTTCGGCGTGCTGACGTCGGCGGGGACGGGGACGGGGACGGGAGCTGGCGCGCTGCCGGGGGCGGGAGCTGGCGCGCTGGTGGCGGCGGGAGCTGGCGCGCTGGTGGGGGCGGGGATGGGAGTACCGGTGGGGGTCAATGGCGGGGCGGCCGCGGCGGTGGCCCCGGGACGGGCGGGGAACGGTGCGGGTGACGGCTGGCGCTCCGGCCACGGGTTGCGCTCGGGCCACGGTTCCCGGGCTGGCGGGGCGGGGCGTGAGGACGGCGCAGGAGCCTGCCGCTGAGGGGCGGAGGGGACGGGGCGCGGGGCCGATGGAGAAGCCTGCCGCTGTCCTGCGGAGGGGGCGGCCTGCGGCCGGGCGGCGGCCTGGGGTGAGGTGGAACGGCCGGGCCAGGGTCCCCGGACCGGCTGCGTCGGCCATGGTTCCCGCTGCCGTTGCGGCTGCGGCTGAGGTTGCGGCTGAGGTTGCGGCTGTGACTGAGGTCGCGGCTGAGGTTGCGACTGCGGCTGGCGTTGCGATTGCGGCTGACGTTGCGGCTGCGGCTGAGGTTGCGACTGCGGCTGACGTTGCCGTTGCGGCTGTGACTGCGGCTGCCGTTGCGGCTGCCGTTGCGATTGCGGCTGAGGTTGCGATTGCGGCTGCGATTGCGGCTGGCGTTGCGGTGGAGGCGATGTTTGCCGAACGGGCCGCGCCGGGGCTGAGTCCTGGGCCGGGCGCACCGGCTGCGGTTCCCGAACGAGCCGCGCCAGGCGTGGGTCCGCGGCTGGGCGCCCGAGGCGGCGAGGCTCCGGAGGCGGCGGCCGGAGCCACGCCTCGGATACGGACCGGACCGGAGCGCCCGGACCGGTCGCGGTACGCGGCGGGCGGGCTGCGGCCGTGTCCGGCGGTCCGGCGGCCGGACCCGGTGAGCGCCCGCCCACGGCCGCGGGAATCCCGCGCGTCACGCCGCCGCGCCGGATCGCGGTGCACAGGAAGGCCGCCACGAGCAGGAAACCGACCGGAACGGCGATAGCGGCCCTCATCGCGGTGATGAACGAATCGTGCCCGGCCAGCCGGTTCTGCAGAATGGCCAGGCAGAGCGCGCTCCCCAGCACCGAGCCGACTTGCCGGGCGGTATTCATGACACCCGAGGCGGCGCCGGCGAGGCGGGGGCTGACGTTCCGGGTGGCGATCGTCTGCATCGGCGATATCGTGCAGCCGACACCCAGCCCGGCGATTACGTAGCCGGGCACCAGGTCGTTCCAGTGCGACGTGGACCGGGCGGCCAGGACGATCACCCCCAGCCCCACCGCGTACAGCGTGAAGCCGGTCACCAGCAGGAGCTTGCCGCCTCGGTCGGCGAGGCGCCCGGCGAACGGTGCGGTGAACCCGGAGACCAGCGCCGACGGCGCAATCGTCAGCCCGGCTTTGAGCGGGCTGAAGCCGAGCACCGTCTGCAGGTAGATGCTCATCGGCAGCCACATCCCGACCAGGCCGATCGAGATGATCAGGCTGACCGTGCTCATCAGCGCGAAGTTCCGGTCGTGGAACAGCGAGAACGGCAGCAGCGGCGGCCGGTCCTGGCGGAGCGCCTGGACGAGCACGAAGATGACCATCAGCAAGACGCCGACCGCGAGGATCAGCGGGATGCTGATGAACGACCAGACCGGGCCCCAGTTATAGCTTTGCCCTTCGACCAGGCCGTAGGTGATCGCGACCAGGGAGGCGCTCGCGATGAGCACGCCGGGCAGGTCCATCGGCTGCCGCCGGCCGGACCGCACCTGCGGGATGACCAGGCTGGCGAGCACGATCGCGGTGACGCCCACCGGGATGTTGACGAAGAAGATCCACCGCCAGCCGAGCCAGGTGACCAGCATGCCGCCGACGGTGGGGCCGGCGATGGTGGCCAGCCCGGCCACACTGCCCCAGACCCCCAGGGCGGCGCCGCGCCGGTTGCTGGGGAAAATCGCGATGATGATCGCCATGGTCTGCGGCAGCAGCAGGGCGGCCCCCAGGCCCTGCACGACCCGCGCGCCGATCAGTTCGGTGACGTTCTGCGAAAGGCCCGAGGCGGCCGAGGCCACGGTGAACACGGCCACGCCGGTCAGGAAGAGCGTCCGCCGGCCGCGGAGGTCGCCCAGCCGGCCGGCGGTGATCATCAGGACGGCGAGCACGATGATGTAGGCGTTGATCACCCACCCGACTTCCGCCAGGGAGGCGTGCAGCGCGCGGCGCATGTCCGGGATCGCGATGTTCACGATCGTCAGATCGAGCAGGGTCATGAAGAAGCCGAGGCTGAGCGTCAGCAGGACCGCCCACTCACTGCCCCGCCTTCTCGGCATGCCCTAGCCACCTCTCGTTCGGCCCGATGATCGGCCCGATGGGTCGGCCCAATGATGGACGCCGATCATTGACCCAATGATTGACCCGATGATTGACCCGATCATTGACCCAATCATTGACCCGGTGATGGGCCCCATGATGGGCCCCATGATGGGCACTGGGCCGGCGGCTACGGGGACGGCATGGGCGCTCCCTTCAGCGCTCACCCTCAACACGAACCAAACGGCATACCGGTTCGCAATTCGTAATGTTTTGTCCTCCGGAAAATTCGCGCCAAAGCCCGGGACCTACGAGCCGAGCATGACGTCGGCTTGCTGGAGCAGTCCCCCGGCCCGGTCGACCGCCACGGCGAGCAGCAAGCGGGTGAACTCTCCGTCCAGTTCCACCGTGACGGACGTCTCGCCGTCCCCGGCGCGGCAGGCGCCAGCGCGGCACGGTCCGGCCCACGCGGCCGCCATCCGCAGGCGGCGGATCAGCAGCGCCCGGTCGAGCGCCGGGGCGGCCGGGATGGAGGCGGGCCACGACGTGGCACCGTCGTTCATCAGCGCGACGAGCCGGTCCACGGCCAGGCGCAGCGGGGAGCCCCCGGCGGGCGGCACGGCCAGGATCAGCGACTGCACCCGGGCGGGCCGTTGCGGGCTGAGCCTGATCTCGACCTGGGCCACTCCCCCGTCGCCGGTCAGCCACCAGCGGCAATGCGCGGGCGTGTCGAACTCGGGTGGCCGTGTCGCGGCGTCGCGGAAGGCCCCGAGACGCTCGCGGATCAGCGCGATCTTGTGCTGCCGTTCGGGGAACGGCTCGTCGAGCGGAACGTTGCCGGAAAAGAGCTTGTCCGCCACCGCGTCGTCCCAGGTCTGCAGCAGTTGGGCGACGTCGTCGCGGGCGGCCAGCGTCTCCGGCCACGGGCCCCCGGGGGCCAGCGCCAGGGCCCGGTCCGCGTGCGCGGAGCCGTGCAGATGCGGGGCGCGGTTCGGGACGGCGCGGCGCGCATGCTGCGCCAGAACGGTGGTGAGCAGCCGCACCGCGAACGGCCCGACGGGTGCGTAGGTGCTGTTGCCCAGGACGATCGCGCCCAGGCCCGTGGCCGGGTGCCAGCGCATGTTGCTGCCGAAGCCGGGGTAACCGCCGCTGTGCTGGACGATCCGTCCCCACGCCAGGTCGTCCTCGACGAACAGCCCGAACCCGTAACTGCTGGTCGCCGAACTGCCCGGCATCGGCATCGGCAAGCGGATACCGGTGGCGACCTGCGGAAGCTGCATCTCGCGCCGGGCCGAGCGGGACAGCGGGTGCGGGCCGCCGGTCTCCTCCGGGCCGGGCGGGAAGGCGGCGGCGAACCCGGCGACCCAGACGGCGAGGTCCCGCACGCAGCTGAACACCCCGCCCATCGGGGCGAACGCCCCGCACGGGGCCGGCGGGATCTGCGACCACCCCGCGCCGGCGCGACGGTGGCCGGCGGCGAGCTCCCCCGGGGTGAATTCGGCGGCCTCGAAGCCGGTATGCGACATACCGAGCGGGGCCAGCAGCCGGGTCCTGACGAAGTCCGGGTAGGGCGCGCCCGAGACGGCGGAGATGACCCGGCCGAGGATCGCGTAGCCAAGGTTGGAGTATTCGAACCGGGTACCGGGCGCCCAGGCGAAACTGACGCCCCCGGACAAGAACTCGGAGAACTCCGGAAGCGGTGTGCCCTGCTCCCGGTCCCCCCACGGATCGTCGGTGGGGAACCCCGCCGTCATCGTCAGCAGGTGCCTGATCCGGACCCGCTGGGCGTCAGGCGTGACCGGCGGCCAGCCACGCAGCTCGGGTACGTAGTCTTCGGCCAGGTCATCCAGGCTGAGCGCGCCCTCGTCGCGGAGCGCCAGGATCACCGAGGCGGTGAAACTCTTGGTCATGGAGGCGATCCGGAAGACCGTCCCGGCGTCCGGCGCGACGCCAGGCTCCCCGGCTCCGGCGGGCCCGGCGGGCCCGGCGACCCGGCGCTGGCCGAATCCCCCGGAGTGGACGAGGCGGCCGCCCGCCACGATGCCGTACGCGATGCCCGGCTGGCCGCCGCGGCGCTGGTAACTCTCAGCCAGGGCGTCCACCGCCTCCCGGTCCGCCGCCGGCAGCTCTGCCATCCCGTTGACTGGCTCCGGCTCCGCCGTCATGCCCGCCTCCCGTCCATGGCCCGCCTCCCGTCCATGGCCCGCCTCCCGTCCATGGCCCGCCTCCCGTCCATGGCCCGCCTCCCGTCGCTGGTCCGAAGGCCTAGTGTCTCAGCCCGGGACGTTTGGATCTTGCGCACCACCTGGCCGAGTGGTTCGTTACGAAAAGTCAGGCAACGTACGGCGTTCCGCTGGGTTAGCGGTGCATGCGATGATCGATGCTGTCCGGGGACGCCGCTGGGGCGCCTCGAGACGTGGAGGTTCACCGATGAATCTGCAGCCAGAAGGACCACGCTCGGCCGCTACAGGAACGCGGACCGCAGCAGGAGTCCCGGCCGCCGGACAGCCGTCCGTCGCGACGAGGCCGGCCCAGACCACTCAGCCGGAGCCGCTGTACGGCGGCGCTTCCGGGCGGCGGGTTACCGTCCGGGACATCGCCGCCGCCAAGGCACGCGGCGAGAAGTGGCCTATGCTCACCGCCTACGACGCGCTCACCGCGCACATCTTCGACGAGGCCGGCATTCCGGTGCTGCTCGTCGGCGACTCGGCCGCGATGGTGGTGTTCGGGCACGACACCACGATCCCGGTCTCCCTCAATGACCTGATCCCGCTCACGGCCGCCGTCGTCCGGGGCACAAGCCGGGCCATGGTCGTCGCCGACCTGCCGTTCGGCTCCTACCAGGGGTCGCCCGGCGACGCGCTCACGGCCGCGACCCGGTTCATGAAGGAATCCGGCGCGCACGCGGTCAAGCTGGAGGGCGGCCAGCGGGTCGCGCGCCAGGTCGAGGACCTGGTCGCGGCCGGGATCCCGGTCATGGCCCATCTCGGTCTCACGCCGCAGTCGGTGCACGCGTTCGGCGGGTACCGGGTACAGGGCCGTGGTGAGGACGGCGAGCAGCTGGTGCACGACGCCAAGACCCTGGAAGCGGCGGGCGCGTTCGCCGTCGTCCTGGAGTGCGTGCCCACCGCGCTGGCGGCGCGGGTGACGGAGGCCCTGTCGATCCCCACGATCGGCATCGGAGCCGGCCCGGTTTGCGACGCCCAGGTCCTGGTCTGGCAGGACATGGCCGGCCTGTCACCGCGGACACCGAAGTTCGTGCGCAAGTACGCGGATGTGGCCTCGGTCCTGCACGACGCGGTCTCGGCGTACGCTCACGATGTAGTGTCCGGCCAATTCCCCGGGCCGGAGGAGTCCTACCGCTAACCCCCACCCCCAGGGATCCGGATGTACGTACCCGCACATTTCGCGGCCGACGACGGCCTGGTGAGCGAACTGCTCGCCAGGCACGGCGCGGCCGATCTGGTGACGAGCACAGCGCAGGGGCTGCTGGCGACGATGCTGCCGTTCGTCTACGATCCCGAGGCCGGCTCCCGCGGCGCGCTGCTCGGCCACCTGGCGCGTAACAACGACCAGTGGAAGGTGCCGTCCATCGGCGAGTCGCTGGTCATCGTCCGGGGCGCGGACGCCTACATCTCGCCATCCTGGTACCAGTCGACCGCCGAGCACGGCCGGGTGGTCCCGACCTGGAACTACATCACCGCGCACGTCTACGGCAAGCTCGTCGTCCACGATGACCCGGACTGGGTCGAGAACCTCGTGCGCCGGCTCACCGACAAGCACGAGAGCCACCGCGAGCAGCCCTGGTGGGTGGATGACGCGCCGCCGCCGTTCATTGCGGGGCAGTTGCGCGCGATCGTCGGCGTGGAGCTGGCCATCACGCGGATCGAGGCGAAGGCCAAGCTGAGCCAGAACCGGCCGCAGGCCGACATCGACGGCGTGATCGCGGGCCTGCGCGCCGAGGGCCGCGACCAGAACGCGGACGACGTCGAAAGCGCGCGGCCCGCGCCGGAGTAGAGCCCGGAGTCAGGCGCCGGGTCAAGCCGGGGTCAGGCGCCGGGGTCGACCGTCACGTCGGCTCGATTCGCGTAAAAGGCCACATGGTCGGCGATCTCCGCGACCGCGGCGTACGGCTTCTCGTACGTCCAGATGGCGTCGTCGACCGTGCCGTCCGGGGTCTCGACGCTGTAGTAGCTGGCGTCACCCTTGAACGGGCAGTAGGTGGCCGTGTCGGTCCGCCGCAGCAGGCTCTGGTCCACGTCGGCCATCGGGATGTACTGCACCGCCGGGTAGGTGGACTCCTGCAGGGTCAGGGCACCCCGGGAATCGGCGACGACCGTGTCCCCGATCCGGACCACGACGCGGCCCTGGGTCGGCTCGATCGTGATCGGGTGCTCGGCAGTGGGCTGCAGGACGGGTCGGGACATGACCTTCTCCTTATGCGTTCGGACGGCTCGCTTCTCAGTCAACAGCGAGAACAGAGCACAGCGGGCCTCTGTTCCGCCCGCCGCGCATCGGCCGCTCCTACCGCGCGGCCGGCCGCAGCGCCCCCGGGTCAGGGCGACGACACCAGGGTGAGGCGGGCCTCAGCACCCCGGGGCGCGGCCGACCTCAGCGCCCTACGGCGCGGCGGACCTCAGCGCGGGCAGGACCTCTTTGCCGATCATCTGAATGGTCGCCATCGGGTCCTCCGACATGACCTGAATCGAGACGATGTCCGCTCCGATGTCGGTCACCAGCGGATGGTAGGCGTCGACCAGCCCGGCGGCGTCCCGGGCGCAGGTATAGCTGGAGAGGACCTCAGCCGGGTCCATCTCGTCGGCCCGCGCCCGGAGCTCGGCGGGGTCGGCCGTCTCCAGCCGCCCGGGGGCGCGCAGGCCGCGCATCGGCCGCAGACAGTGCCAGGCCTCCTCGTCGTTCTCCGCCAGCACCGTCCACCGGGTGGCCAGGATGAGCTGGGCGGCGCCGCGCTCGGCGGCCGCGCGCCGGTAGGGCTCGATGACCTTGGCCACCGTGTCCTCGGGCTGCTTGACGCTCGTAATCAGGCCGTCGGCGTACCGCCCGGCGAAGTCGGCGGACTTGGGGCCGCCGGCCGCCATCAGGACCGGCAGCGAGCCCACCGGCGGCGAATAGAGGCGCGCAGCCTCGGTCGTGTAGTACGTCCCGGAGAACGAGACCTTCTCGCCCGCGAAAAGCCGGTGGATGATCTCCAGGGCTTCCTGCATACGGCCCTGCCGCTCGGCGTACCCGGGGAACGGGAAACCGAGCGGGCGCTCGTTGATGGCCTCGCCGGTCCCCACCCCGAGCAACAGCCGGCCACCGGACAGCCGGTCCGTCGTCGCGGCCATCTGCGCGACCAGCCCGGGGTGATAGTGGAACAGCGGGCACGTCACGGCGGTCCCGAGCTGGACCCGCTGCGTCCGCGCCGCGACCGCGCCCAGCCACGACCACACGAAACCCGCCGCGGACGCATCGTCCACCCACGGATGGAAGTGATCGGAGCCGAGGACCACATCGAAACCGGCCTCCTCGGCCGCCACGGCCTGCTCCACCAAGTCCTCGGGCTGATAGGCCTCATGACTGCACAGCCAGGCAAATTTCATGGTCACCCTGAATTCCGCGACGACGCTTACCTCTTCAGGACGCTACCAAAGTGCCCGGCGCACCCCGCATCCGCGCCTGCCCGTCACCGCCGCATTCGTCCCGCCCGTTACCAGGTCTCCACCCGGGGTGACGATACGACTGTATGCAATCGTGTGATGACCGTGCGAATTATCATCGGCTAAGGCACGATGGAGATGTGAATGGGGACGAGGTAGCCGCGCTTCGAGCCCTGCTCGACCCGACTGGATGGCCGGAGCGCACCCGGTTGTTCGCACGCGCCCTGCGGACCTCGACCAGCATGCGCGGCGGCCTGCTCCTGGTCGGGACGCCCGCGGAGGAGCCCTGGCATCTCGCGGCACACCTGGACGACGAGAGCCGCCTGTCCGGGATCACCGAACTGGCCCCCACCCTCGTCCGCTGGAACGCCCCGGTGAACGCGCCACCGCACCTGCGGGTCGGCCTCGAACGCCTGGAGGCGGCCCGGCGCGGGGAGACGCTGTTCGTGGTCACGCCGGAGACCGCACCTGCCCCGCTGCTGGAACGGGTCAGCGGCGCCCGCCGGGCCGGCGCCACGATCCTCGCCCTGAACCAGGGCGATCGCGAACTGGACGGCCTGGCGCACGAGACGCTGACGGTACAGCCGGGAGTCGCGCCGGTGTCGTTCAGCGTGGCCCAGCACCTGGTCAGCGCGGCGGCCGGGGAACGCATCCCGCAGCCGCGGCGCGGCGTGCGGCAGCGGCTGGCGCGCCTGCTGGACGTGGTCAGCGGGCCGTCCACGTAACGCCCCGCGGGAGCCGGGAGTCCGGGCTCAGCGGTCCGGGCTCAGCTGTCCAGGCTCAGGACCATGGTCGGGCGCTCGATGACATGATCGGGGCGCAGCGGCCGGACGGCCGTGCCGATCGCGAAGAACTCGGTGGTATGAGTGCCCCAGGTGTGGCTGTGCTGCCGCAACTGGACCCCCACGATGCCCTCCGCGTGCAGCGCTTCGGCTTCGGCCTGCATTCGGCTCATGGCCAGCTCGCGGGCGTCGTAGAGAGCCTGGGTGAACTGCTCGATCTCGACGTTCCGCCCGATGTTGCCCAGCATGCTGCCCATCCGCTGGTGCGCGATGTGGTAGACGCAGGAGCCCATGACCATGCCGAGCGGGGCGTAACCGGCCCGGATCAGCGTCCAGAAGTCCTGCCCGGACAGGTCGGAGGTGAACGGCTGGTTTTTGTTGTTCCGCCATTGCGTGACGCCCCCGCCGCCGGCGCCCTCCTCGGCCTTGACCGCGGTGCCCACCGCGATGAACTCGGCGATGTCGTTGCCGAACTCCTTCATCTCGACGTCCAGCCGCACTCCGACGATCCCGTCCGCGTGCAGCGCGTCGGCCTCGGCCTCCATCCGGGTCATGGCCAGCTCCCGGGCGTGGTACATGGCCTGCGAGAGCACGTCGAGTTCCTGGTTCTTGCCCCACCGGCCGAGCTGCAGGCCGACGTGGTAGATCGAGGTGCCGAGCACCAGCCCGAGCGGGCGGAACCCGACCTCGCGGACGAGCAGGAACTCGTTCACCGACAGGTCCGAGGTGAAGATGCTGCCCGCGCGGCCCGGCTCGAGTTCGGCGAGACGCCGCATGGCGTCCTGCGGCACTCCCGCTGCGCCCAGGTCTTCGGTGAGGTTCTGGTCGGTCATCCGCCTTCTCCTACGTTCGTCCGATTCGCGTACGCGCGGCCTGCCGGCGCTGCGGGTCGAGGGATAGCACAGCCAGGCTCGGCTTACGCTCCTGAGCCGCCGACACCGAGAACCGGGCGATCGACGTGCCGATGATCGTCGTTTCCACGATGTGGTCGCGGCTGCCTTCCTGCATGGGGCACTCGCGCTCGCTGACGCGCATCTTCATGTCGGCGATCACGACGCCCTCGGCGCCCTGCCGCCTTACCTCCCGCTCGAGCTGGATCCGCGCGTCGTGCCGACCCTCGTGGACAAGCTCGGTGTACCCGGCCACCTCGGCGTTGCCCGAACTCCAGCGCGTCTGGCCCACCGTGAGCCAGTCGTCGTGCCGGGCCGCGACCGAGATACCGAGCGCGAGACCGGCCGGCACCCAGCCGCGCGTGATCAGCTTGGCGAAGTCCTGCCCGGACAGGTCAGAGGTGAAGGGGGCCTTCTTCGGCGGCGGCGCGCCCGGGGCGCGCACCGCGGTCCCGATTGCCTTGAACTCCAGGCCGCCCGCCGGGAAGCGCCCGATCGACAGGTTCACGCCGACCACACCGTGACCGCCCAGGGCCGTGCATTCGGCGACCATCCGGTTGATCGCGGTGTGCCGCGCGTCGTAGAGCGCCTGCACCAGCGGGGCGAAGGAAGTGACGCCGCCGCGGCCGGACACCTGCGTGACGGAGCGCGTCGGGCCGAACGAATTGCCGTAGTAGCCGGTCCACGCGCCCGCGCAGCCGTACCCGCCGGTGTAGCCGATGTTGTACACGGCCGCGCCCAGGACCTGGCCGACCGGCTCGAAGCCCACGCTCCGGATCGAGGTGAACTCGTCCGTGGACAGGGCGGAGCCCCACGTGCCGCTGCGCCGGATCTCGGCCATCCGCGCCTCGGCGATCGAGGGCAGTCCCGACCGCCGCGGATTATCAGTCACGGCGCACCTTTCTCGCGGGTCACCTCACGATACTCTGCCGCCCCGCGTCAGAAAGCCGGCTCACCTTCATCGTCGCCGCCCCGCGTCAGAAAGCCGGCTCATCCTTCGTCGTCGCCGTCCTGCGCGTCCCACTCCCGGTTCCGCTCCTGCACCAGTTCCAGGGCGCGGCTGGCTTCCGCGCGGGTGGCGTACGGCCCGAGCCGGTCCTTACCCGGGCAGCCGTCGTCGCCTTCGACCTGGTGGTGCGTGAGGCAGTACCACCAGTGCTTGTCATCGTCCATGGATATTAGACTCGCAGATTATGGCGACCAAGCTCCACCCGGGCGGACCATCCGAGTTGCGCCCGGTTCCCCCGCAAATCCCACGGCCCGAGTACGTCGGCCGGAAACGCCCGCGACTTGGCGAGCCCGATATCAAGAACCCCGCCACGATCGAGCGGATGCGGGTGGCCGGCAAGATCGCGGCCCAGGCCCTGGTCGAGGTGGGCAAGCACGTCGCCCCGGACGTCACCACCGACGAACTGGACGAGATCGGGCACGACTTCCTGATCGCGCACGACGCGTACCCCAGCACGCTCGGCTACCGCGGCTACCCGAAGTCCCTGTGCACCTCGCTCAACGACGTGATCTGCCACGGCATCCCGGACGGCACGGTGATCCGCGACGGCGACATCGTCAACGTGGACATCACGGCCTTCATCGGCGGCGTGCACGGCGACACCAACGCGACGTTCTGCGCGGGCGACGTGGACGAGGAGTCGCGGCTGCTCGTCGAGCGGACCCACGAGGCCATGATGCGGGGGATCCGCGCCGTCGCACCGGGACGCCCGCTGAACGCGATCGGCCGGGTCATCGAGTCCTACGCGCGCCGGTTCAGCTACGGCGTGGTCCGCGACTTCACCGGTCACGGCATCGGCACGACATTCCACTCCGGCCTGGTCGTCGCGCACTTCGACGACCCCGGCAACGACTTCGTGATGGAACCGGGCATGACGTTCACGATCGAGCCGATGCTGACCCTCGGCACCATCGACTACGACATCCTGGCCGACAACTGGACGGTGGTCACCAAGGACCACAAGCGGACCGCGCAGTTCGAGCACACCGTCCTCGTCACCGACGACGCCCACCAGATTCTCACCCTTCCTTAGGGCAAGCCCATTTTTTAACCGTAACGGGCCGCGGTGGGAGTACCGCGGCCCGTTCGGGTTCTCCTGGCTCGAGTGCTAGGCGTCGCGCTTGCGGAAGAGGATGAAGCCGGCGATCAGGGCGGCCGCGGTGTAGGCGCCGAGCACGGCGAACTCGCCCCAGGGAGAGAACATATGCGGGTGAGCGCCGGCCACCGTTGACGTGATGGCATCACCGGCCGACGACGGCAGCCACCGCACCACGTCCGCGTGCCAGGTGTCCGGCAGCAGGTTGACCAGGATAGGAATGACGAAGAGCACGGCCACCATGATGGTGATCGCCCCGGCCGTGTGCCGGATCATCGATCCGATGCTGTAGGCGAGCAGTCCGCACAGGGTGACGAACAGAGCCGCGCCGACCACGGCCCGCAGCACATTCGACTGCGAGAGCGTCGCGTTGTCGTGGGTACTGGCCAGCAGCGCCTGCCCGAGCCAGAAGGAGGCAAAGGCGGCGACCAGCGCCATGACCAGCATCACGGCCGCCATGACGGCGGCCTTGGCGAGGTAGATCACGCCGCGCCGGGGCATCGCCGTCAGCGACGTACGGATGGCCCCGGTCGAGTACTCCGAGGTGATCACTATCGCGCCGAGGACCACGATGACGAGTTCGCCGAGGAAGTAGAGACCGGCGAGGCTCGTCGCCGTCGCGTCGAAGGTGGCCCGGTCCGACGGGCTCGTCTGGGACCAGTGCGCCGCGATACCGCCGGTGATCGCGGCGCCGAGCCCGATACTGATCACCAGTAGCGCCAGGATCGTCCAGTAGGTGGAGCGCACCGACCGGATCTTGGTCCACTCGGAGCGCAGCGTGCCGGTCAGTCCGGCGCGGCCGGATGCGGGGGGCAGCGCCGACAGGCGCGTGGCCTCTGTGGTGACCGCCATGTCAGCTCGTCCTTCCTGCGCGCGCCTGCTCGGTGGCCATGCCCGCCGGCTGACCCACGGCCGCCGGGGCCGCCTTATCCGCCTCGCCCCCGGGGCCGGCGGGACTCGGCGAACCGGTCCCGTCCGAGCCGGCGTGGTACTCCACGCTGTCCGCGGTGAGCTCCATGAACGCCTGCTCGAGGGACGCGCGGGTCTGGGAAAGCTCGTGCAGCCGGACCCCGGCCTCGAAGGCGACGTCGCCGACGCGCTCGGTGGGAAGGCCCTGGACGAGCAGTGAGCCGTCGCCGTTGGCGGTGGCGGTGCCCCCGGCCGCGGCGACGGCCTTGGCCAGCGCGTCGATCTGCGGCGTGCGGACCCGGACGGTCTCGGTCGAGTTCTCCGCGATGAACTTCTCGATCGTGGTGTTGGCGATCAGCTTCCCCCGGCCGATCACGATGATGTCGTCGGCGGTGTTCTCCATCTCCGACATCAGGTGGCTGGAGACGAACACCGTGCGGCCCTCGGCCGCCAGGGCCTTCATCAGGTTGCGGATCCAGCGGATGCCCTCCGGGTCCAGCCCGTTGACCGGCTCGTCGAACATCAGCACCGACGGGTCGCCGAGCAGGGTCCCGGCGATGCCGAGCCGCTGGCTCATGCCGAGGGAGAAGCCCTTGGACCGTTTCTTGGCCACGTCGGTCAGGCCGACCAGCCCCAGCACCTCATCCACCCGGCGCTTGGGAATGTTGTTCGTCTGCGCCAGGGAAAGCAGGTGGTTGTAAGCGGTGCGGCCACCGTGCACGGCCTTGGCATCCAGGAGCGCGCCGACCTCGCGCATCGGGTAGGCCAGTTCCCGGTACTGCTTACCGTGCACCGTGACCGATCCGGCCGTGGGGTAGTCCAGGCCGAGGATCAGCCGCATGGTGGTGGTCTTGCCGGCCCCGTTGGGGCCCAGGAAACCGGTTACCTTGCCGGGTTCCACACTGAAGGAGAGGTCGTTGACGGCGACCTTGTCGCCGTATCGTTTCGTGAGGCCCCGTACCTCGATCATCTAGTAGTCCCTTCATGCCCCTGAGCAAACCCGGATTGACCGGGTCACGGCTATTCTCGCGCATTTGCGTCAGCGGTTCGGTACCCGCGAACGTTTTCACGGTAGGCGTCACGCGCAGGGCGCCAAAGTACCGTGCATCCACAGCGTGGCATGACAAATGTCAGGGGGCATCGTCCTAAAGGGTGATTCGGGTGTGCACCCACCGGATGATTTCGAGCCAACTGGGCGCGCGATCGCCGGCTCCCGGGGCTCCCCCCGCGGCAGGAAGGCAGCAGGAAAAACGGTCGCCGGCGCCCGTTCGGCGGCTCCCCGGCGGATGCGCCGCAGCGGGCAAGAGTGCCGTCGGCGCCCGTTCGGCCAAATTATTCAGCCCCGCCGGGCGCGTGCGTGCACGCTGACCGTGTAACCGGCGCTGCGGTTGACGACCTGGTGCAGCTGGCCGCTCCCGTGGACCCGCATCTTGCCGGGCACTAGTGGCGTCGTCGCGACCCCGCCGTCGCCGATCGCCTGCTCCGTGACCTCCCCCGCGACCACGGTCACCACTTCGCAGCCGCAGTCGCCCTCCGCCCAGCCCCCGCCCGCGTCCCTGTCCCGGTCCGGGTCCTTCGATGCGGCCGGCGCCGAGGGCGGAATGATCATGAGCCACGCCTCGGCCGGACCATCCATCGGGAGGCTGACGCGAACGGGCCGTTCGGGGTCGAACCGGACCAGTCCCCACCAGCGTTCCGGGGCGGCCGTGACGAGCCGCAACTGGCGGGCCAGCTCGCCGATCGTTGCCGCGGACCCGGCGGGCAGACCAGACCCGGGGAGTCCGGGAGGCCCGGGAGCGATGAGCTGGGCGATTTCCGGGGCGACGGAAACGTCGAGGTTCACGAAATCCAGTCCTTCACGTGGTGTCCAGGGGAATCCCCCGGTCAGCGCCGGGGAGCCGGGGGTCTCATCACCCGGCGACGGCGTGGGCCAGGACTGGCCGATCGGACGGCGCCCTCAGCGAGGGCGGGCGATCATTTGGTCAGCGCGCAGGCGGCCGTCAGCGACAGCAACACGAAGGACAGTGACCGTGCGCGCCCGTCGCCGCACGGCGTGAATCGCTGCGGCGGGGCAGGCAGAAACGGTCGTCCACAACACATAGGACAGCGCATCCCGGCCCGGGTGTCAAACCGGCCCGCCGGACTGGACGGTAACTCAGGCGCCGACGGTCCCGTCGATACCCTCGCGCAGGAAGTCCGCGTGCCCGTTGTGGCGGCCGTACTCCAGCAGAACGTGCACCATCACCATCCGCAGCGACACGTCCTCATCCCATCGTGGCTGCCACCCGGCCAGGTCCAGGGTCGCGGCCGCCCGCTCGATGCGGCGCGAGTTCTCGACCTCCGCCGCCCAGGCCGCGAACGCCTCAGCCCTGGTCGAGGCGCTCGCGTCGTACGCCGCCTGGAAATCAATCTTGTCGGACCAGACCATGGGCGCATCGTGGTCCTCGAATACCCGGCGGAACCAGGTACGTTCCACCTCCGCCAGGTGCCGCACCAGGCCGAGCAGCGACAGCGTCGACGGCGGCATCGACTGCAGCCGCAACTCCGCATCGGTGAGCCCGTCGCACTTCATGGCGAGGGTCGCACGCTGGTAGTCGAGGAAGGCCCGCAGCATGTCGCGTTCGGTGCCGAAGCTCGGCGGCCCCACGCGATGGTCAGTGGTCACCGGTCGTGCTCGTGGGCTGTCTGGTCACTGCGTTCCAGGGTCTGGAGGGCCCGGGTGATGTGGGCGGCGGTGACGTCATCGCGGGACCAGGCGGCGGCGCACAGGGCGCGCAGGCCGTCAATCCTCGTACGCCGACCATCAATCCTGCTGCGCTGGCCATCAATCCTGCTGCGCTGGCCATCAATCCTGCTGCGCTGGTCATCAATCCTGCTGCGCGGGCCGGACAGCTCCAGCTCGCTGCCGTCGTCCGCCCAGCGCGCCGTCCAGCCACCGCAGCCGAACGCGCCGTCCTCGGAGCGAGGAGCAGGCTGGGGCTCGACTAGCCCGGAAAGGTCCTCGGCCAGGTAGGTGGGCCGCTGGTGCGGGGGCGCGAGCACCGCTTCGGCGGGGCCGGTCACGCCGGTCAGCACCAGCAGGCTGTCCGCGTCCACCCGCTGCGCGGCCTCGATGTCGGTGTCGAGCCGGTCCCCGACCACCAGCGGGTGCCGTGCTCCGGTCCGCATCACCGACTCTTCGTGCAGGGGCGGTTCGGGCTTGCCCGCGATCAGCGGCGTCTGCCCGGTCGCAAAGGCGATCACTTGCAGCAGCGAGCCGTTGCCGGCCTGCGGCCCGTGCGGGCCGGGCAGCGTCTTGTCGGCATTGGTCCCGATAAACAGCGCGCCGGCCGCGACGGCCAGGCTGCCCTCGGCCAGCAGCGGGTAGCCGATCCCGGGGGTGAAGCCCTGGACGACGGCCGCGGGCCGTTCGGCCGCGGTGGACACCGGCCGGAGCCCGCGTTCCCGCACCGCGACCCGCAGTCCCATGCCGCCGATGACGAGGACGGCCGAGCCCGCCGGGAGCCGTTTCGCCAGCAGCCGCGCGGCGGCCTGCGCGGAGGTGACGACGTCCGCGGGCGTGGCGGCGATCCCGAACCCGGTCAGGACCTCCGCGACGGCGGCCGGGGTGCGGTTCGCGTTGTTGGTGACGTAAGCGAGCCGCATGCCTGCCTCGCCGGCTTTGCGCAGGGCCTCCCTCGCGCCGGGGACCGCGCGACCGCCGATGTACACGACTCCGTCCAGGTCGAGGAGGGCGACGTCGTAGGCCTGGCAGAGCGGCTCCTCGCTGGCCCGGGGCGCGCCCGCGCCCGCATCCTGGCGCACGGCCCGGCTCACGCGTCCTTCCTGCGGTCGGCCTCTTGACCGGCGGCTCGATGGGCGCCCCGTGAATGCAGCGTGGCGCGCACAGCCAGCAGGGCGTTCGTGTAGTGCCGGTTATCGGGCCGCATGGCGACGGCCAGGGCCAGGTACTCGGCGGCAGAGGCGGGATTACCGGACCGCGCCAGCGACAGGCCGAGCCCGAAGTGCGCGTAGTCGTCGGCGGGGCTGGCCTCCACGATCAGCCGGAAGTTGGCCGCGGCCTCGGTGTAGCGCTTGGCGTCGAACTGCGCGCGGGCCAGGGCCTCCCGGACGCTGCGGGAGCCGGGCTCGGCCGCCGCGGCGCGCTGCAGGATCTGTGCCGCCGCCGCCGGGCTGCCCCGGCTGAGCAGCTCCAGTCCGCGCTGATACCAGACGTGCGGGTCACCCTCGGGACCGTCGGCGTCAAAATGCTCAGGCCGCTCGCCGCCCGGCCGGGAATCCTGAATACCGTTTGGTCCTTCTGACATGTGTGCTGACCCTTCCGTCCGACCAACAGCCAGCGCCGGGGGCTTCCGGACTCGCGCTGGCGCCCTTTCGCGGGGTTCGCTACGCCGCTGACCGGGTGAGCGGCATCGCGAACGTCACCTCCCCACCGTATGACGTCATCGGCCCCGGCACCGTAGAGCGCCTCCTTAAGTCCGAGCCCCACAACGTCGTCCGTCTGATCTTGCCCGGCGCCGGATCGGGGCAATCACCACGCGACCCCGGCGTCATAGAACTGGCGGCCCGCGAGCTGCGCGACTGGCTGGCCTCGGGCGTACTGGTGCGTGATCCGCAGCCGGCGCTGTACGCCTACGAGCAGAGCCTGCCCGCTGACGGCGGCGGCATTCCTGGGCTGGACGGTACCACCGGTTCGGGCGAGACCCCAGGCTGGGAGGTCGTCCAGCGCGGGCTGGTGGGTGCGCTGCGGCTCGTTCCGCCGGCTTCACCCAGCGTGCTGCCGCATGAGGACGTGGTGCCCGGTCCGGTGGAAGGCCGGCGTGAGCTGATGGAGGCGACGCAGGCCAACCTGGAGCCGATCTTCCTGCTGTATGACTCGGGGGCGGCGGGCGGCGGCCCGAGCGCGGCGACCCGCCTGGTGGACGAGGTGGCGGCCACGAGGGAGCCGCTCGTGTGCACGGTGACCGACGACGGCACCCGGCACCGCATCTGGGCACTGACCGATCCGGCGGAGCACGAGCTCGTCGCCGCCGACCTGGCGGCGCGCAGCGCGCTGATCGCCGACGGGCACCATCGCTACGCCGCCTACCTCGAGATGCAGAACCGTGAGCGCGCGGCCGGCCAGGATGGCGGCCCCCGGGACTTCGGCCTGGCGTTCCTGGTCGATTCGGCGGCCTACCCGCCGCGGATCGGAGCCATTCACCGGGTGATTCCGGCGCTGTCCCCCGCGCGGGCGGCCGAAATGGCCAAGGGTGTGGTCCGCGTTACGTCCGTTCCGGAAAATCTCGACGATGCGGTACGGGCGCTGGCCGATGCCGGGCAGGATGGCCCGGCCTTCCTGCTCACGGACGGCGCCGATCAGTACCTGCTGACCGATCCGCACCCGGACCGGCTGGCCGAGGTCATGCCACCGGATCGGTCGGCGCGCTGGCGGGGCCTCGCGGCGTCCGTGCTCCGCGAGCTCCTGATCAAGGGTGCGTGGGGGCTGCCGGACGCCGAACCGGACGTGGTCGTGGTGCCCGGCGACGCC
>PLRW01000022.1 GCA_003164955.1 Actinomycetota bacterium | reverse complement strand
AGCTTGCTATTTAACCTGCTGCTGAGCTGCTGGTTTCCAGCTCCCTGGCGGCTTTGCCGACGTCGTGGCGGGTGGCAGGTCGGCGGTTTTTCGCGCCGGGCGGCCTTCCGGGACCTGGCTTTCCGGGTTTCGGTGCGGCCGCGAGGACGGGCATGGTGCGGTGGATGGCCCGGAACCCCCGGCGGACACGGGCGGGAGTGAGCCGGCCGGGAAGGCAGGGCTGCTGCCAGGGAAGCCGCTCATCGGCGGCCAGGCGGCGGGCGAGCCAGAGCTGGGCGAAGACGGCCAGGACGAGCCAGGTCCAGCGGTCGGCGGCGGCCGGATCGCGGAGTTTCGGGCGGGTCCAGCCCAGGGCCTGCTTGAGGAACCTGAACGTGTGTTCGAGATCAAAGCGGCGCAGGAACGCCTGCCAGCACAGGTCCGCCTCGGCGGGGCCCGCGTCCGGCCGGGAGGTCCACAGCCACACGGGCTTCGGCGCGCGGCCATGGGGCAGGTGATCGACGGTGAGCCGGATGAGAGTGCCCTCGATGACCGGGAGTGCCCCCTGGTGGCCTTCCCATGCGCCGCGGGCCTTCAGCTTCGGGTGCGCCCGGTTCCATGAGAGGGCGGCCGCGGCCCCGTACCGGCTGGTCACGGTGGTGGTGACGGCGTCCGGTTCCGGCCGGGCGGCGTCCGCGGCGAGCGGCAGCTCCGCGCCGTGCTTCACCGGCCGGCCCATCTGGCCGGGCCGGCGCGGCGGCGGCGGCAGGCGGAACACCCGGTTGGTGCCGAGCCGCCCGGTGACCTGCACCGGGAGGTCGCGCAGCAGCCAGGCGAGACGGGCCGGCTCGTACCCGGCGTCGAAGATCACCATGATGTCCGGGTCGCCGTCTTTCCAGTGCCCGGCGGCGGCCAGCCGCGTGACCACGCCGCGGACCTGGGCCGCGGTCACCGCGGCCAGGTCGTCGTCCGGCCGCAGCCGGACCGCGTCCAGCGGCAGGGTCCAGGACGTGCGGCCGCGTTCCAGCGCGGCGACGAGCGAGTACGGCCAGCCCGGGATCATCTGCGCGCTGCTCTTCCCCCGCCCGTAGCAGTGGCAGAACGAGCGGTCCGGGGACGTGGCCGCGTCCGGCCGCAGCCAGTTGCTCACATCGACGGCCAGGCGGATCCGCCCGTCGGGCCACGCGGGCAGCGGCAGCCCGGACAGTGCCCGCCGCAGCCGCGCGACACGGACCTCGCCGCAGTTCAGCGCGTCGTAGAGGCCGCCGTGCCCGCGGCGGCACTCCGGCTCCAGGCACAGTTCCGCGAGCATCAGCACCCGCCCTGGCTTGCACAGCGCCGCGTCGCACGCCTCGAACAGCACGTCCCGGCGCAGGCCCAGCGACAGGTACAGCTCACGGCGGAACCCCGCCAGCCGCCCTCGCTCGCCAGCCGCCCCGTGCCCATCTCTGTCCTCATGCCAGGACATAATGAATGCCACGACGGCCACCGCCCTTGTCTCCGGATTCCTTGGAACGAACCCGAAGATCATTCAGCGGTGGCCGTCCTCATGCCACCACGACACACCGGGCAACACAAGAGATCAGGGACAACTCCTGAAACAGGGGTTAAATAGCAAGCTAAGCGGCGGTCCGGATAATCATGGCAGCGAAGCAGCACACGCCTTCACCATAACCTGGCCGGCAGGAGCAAAGCGGAGGTACTCCTCGATCTCCGCCAGCGTGAACCCGATCACCTGCATCTGTTTGATCGCTCGCACGAACCGCACCGCCTCTAGACCCGTTATGCGACGTTTCGATGAGCGTGGCCCGCACCGATGAGTTGGCCGGCCGGGCAGGGTCTATGACGGTAGACCGCAGGCTGTGAACATGATCAGTTAGGAGACTCCATGACCGCCGCCGCACTACCGCCCGTCGTCGACGCTGACACTTGGCAGCGTCAACTCGACGCACTGCGTGCCCGGGAGAAGGCCGCGACCCGAGAACTCGACGCGATTGCCGCGCAGCGCCGGCGACTGCCGATGGTCAAGATGCCCGCCTACACCCTGGAGGGTGAGCAGGGACCGGTCCGGCTGGTCGACGTCTTCGGCGGCGAGTCACAGCTGATCGTCTACAACCACATGTGGTTCCCGGGCGAGCAGTGGCAGTGCCCGGGCTGCACAGGGTTCACCTCGCAGTTCACTCGGCTGGAGTTCCTGGACAACTACGACGCCCGGTTTGTCATCGTCACCCAGGGCCCAATCGACGAGGCACTCGCGTACAAGCAGCGGGCCGGGAACAAAATGACCTGGTATTCCACAGCGAACAGTCCATTCGGCAGCGACGTCGGCGCACCGCCCGGCGGCGGATTCGCTGTCAATGTGTTCCTGCGCGATGGCGACACCGTTTATCGCACCTGGCACACCAATGGCCGTGGCACCGAGCAGCTCAGTCACGCCTTTGCGCTGATCGATCTGCTGCCCTATGGGCGGCAGGAGGAGTGGCAAGACTCGCCCGGGGGCTGGCCCCAGTCGCCCACCTACAGCCGGTGGGCCAGCTCCGAAGACATTGCCGCGCTCTACGGGCCAGATGCGTGAGGACGCTGGCTGCGCCCGCGTCCCGAAACCGGATCGGATTACCCCGGTTAGAGCCCAATCCTGACGGGTCCTGTGTCGTCGTGACGGATGACGCCACCGTGGCTCATGGCTCCGGAAACGGCATGAGGCCGGCACAAATAAGAATCTCCGCGGTGTCCATGGCGTTGCTCCGTCCCTCGCCGGAGGTCCTCCTGACCGCCGCCGTGCGGCCGGCCGCAACCATGGCCGGCCCCGGCACTGGGGAGCAATACACGCTACGGTAACTGTGACGATAAGTAGTATCGCGTCTAACGCCAAGCTATATCGTGTTATCTGCGGAGTCGGCGTTGTCCGGCCCGGACCGACCACACGGCCTGGCAGA
The DNA here is from genome assembly GCA_003164955.1 of Actinomycetota bacterium. Lineage (GTDB taxonomy): Bacteria > Actinomycetota > Actinomycetes > Streptosporangiales > Streptosporangiaceae > Bog-532. The sequence continues at coordinate 3,946 of PLRW01000022.1, read as the reverse complement.
TTCCCGGCTTACGCGGCCCGGCCCAGGGCCCGCTGACCGTTCCGCCGGGCAGGCTCCTGCCGTCCCGGCCCGCCGAATACCCCGGCGACGGCCTGACGCGCCCAGCGCATCCGTTCGGCTGCGAGCGCCGGGTGCTCGCCGAACTCCTGCGCCACTCGCCCGGCGCAGCCCCGGCTGCCGAACTGGCGCACGGCCGCCACGACAGACTGCCGGATCTGCCCGGCGCCGGGCTCATCGGATGGCTGCAGCGACGACACGAACAAGGCGTCGGCCCGTGCCGCACTGATGCTGAGGAAATTGTTCACAGTCCGCATCACAGGCCTCCTCGAAGGCTCGATACTCTCCCGACTACATCACGGGAGTACGACATTTTCGGTTCGCCCGGCGCCGCGCAGGCCGCCCGCGGCCTGCTGGAGAATAAGACCGCGCGGGCCAGCAGAAGTCATCGGCCGCCGTCGCGGCACAGCGAAGTGAGCTAAAGGTGTTCCCGGCCGTGACCATGCGGCACATGGGCAAGCTCAGGCTGGCGGCTGCGTGTGCATCGAGGTCGCGCATAGATCAGGTGGCTCGATGCCTGCGGCGGACGCGGCCGGCCCGGGGATCCGGGACGCGCCGGAATGCGGCAAGGTGGGCGGCGGGAGGATGTTGTGACCGGCCCGGATCTGGATACCGTAACGACCGCGCGCCTCCTGGTGCGCCCGCCCCGGGAGGCTGACCGGGACCGGTTCGCCGGGCTCTTCGGCAACGAGGACTTCATGGTGTTCTACCCAGGTGTCCTCACCGGGGAGGAGGCCCAGGACCGGTTTGACCACATGGTCGCCGTCTGCCGGGCCATCCCGTTCGGCAAGCAGCCGGTGGTCGAGCTGTCCTCTGGGCTTGTCGTGGGATACACCGGCGCCGACTACATCGACTTCGAGGGCAGGACCCGGCTGGAATGGGGATACCGGCTCGTGCCGGAGTGCCGGGGCCTCGGGTACGCCACCGAGGCCAGCCGGGCTCTGCTGGCCAAGGCTCACCAGACGTATGCGGGTGAGCTGCTGGCCATCATCGCCCCGGAGAACCTTGCCTCCCAGAACGTCTGCCGCAAGCTCGGATTCGCCTTCTGGAAGCAGGCGCCGGTAGAGGGCGGCACCCGGAACCTCTACACCCTTCCCGTCGGAGAACCCGCCCCGTAGGCCAGGTCAGCCAGACCACAGGGGACAAGAGACCAGCGAGGAGTTGCTCGGCTCAATCGGGTCATAGCCGGGTACGCGAGCCTATGGCGGACGCTCAGTGAGACGACCGTTCCTGCATGGCCCGGCGGCCCGCGCGCGGGCGGCCCGGCGGACCAGGTGGTCGCGCTCGGCGACGTTCGTGGCCCGGCGGCCGGCCTCGGCGTACGCCGTGGCGGCGGCAGGGAGGTCGCCGCCCAGCTCGTGCAGGTGGCCGCGGACGGCGCGCAGGGTCAATGCCACCTGGGAGGCGGGCGTGAGGTCGGGGTGGCAGCAGCAGAAGAGCAGGAAGAGGGTATCGTCACCCTCCTCGGTGGCGGCGGGCCGCGGCTCGGCGTACGTCGCCTCCTCGCGGCCGTGACGGGCGGCCTCGCTGCGGCGGGCGTCGACGAGCCGCCGGGTCGCGACCGTCGCCAGCCACGCGCGCGGGTCGCGCGGCGGATGCTCGGGCCACACCCGCAGCGCCTCCAGCAGCGCCTCCTGCAGCGCGTCCTCGGCGGCATCGAAGTCCTCGCCCCGCCGGACCAGGCCCGCGAGCACCCGCGGGACGAGGGCGCGCAGCGCGCCCTCGTCCCGCCGTCGCGTCGGCTCGTCGATCACGCCGGGTCAGTCGTCCGAGGGCGCCCCGGACATGACCTCCCGGACGTCGATCCACTCGTACAGCGGCTCCCCGCCCGGACCGGGCTCGGAGGAGACGTAGGCCGCGAGCTCGACCGCGCGCTCGTGCGACTCGACGTCGATCATGTACCAGCCCGCCACGAGATCGCTGGTCTCGGGCAGCGGGCCGTCGGTGGTGACGGGCGCGGCGTCCGGGCCGCCGTAGCGCACCCAGGCGCGCGCCGGCGTGAGCGCCTGCGCGTCGACGTACTCGCCGTTCTCCTCGAGCAGCTCGCTGACGTGCTTGAGGAAGGCCATGTGCGCCTCCACGTCCTCGGGGGCCCACTGGTCCATCGGGGGCACGGGACGGTGCGGCGCCGGGCCGCCGCGGTAGTGCTTGAGGAGCAGGTACTTCGGCATGGTGGTCTCCTGGTGTCGTGGGCCGCGCCTGTCGTGGCGCTTCACCTGGTGAGCGGAGCCGATCAGAGCTTCTCGACATGGAACACTCTCGTGATCACCAAGCTGGACCGGCTGGCCCGGTCGCCACCCGATGCCCGGGACATCGTCGGCGAACTCACCAACGGGACAGCTGTCGTTCCGTCTCACGGAAGATGTTGAACCTCACTCGTCACCTTGCGGAAATAGGTGGCGGATTCTTCATATCCCAGTGCGCGATAAAACGGCGCCGCCCGGCGGGTAGCCAGCGCGACGAGCGCGCACCCCTGGGTGGCCGCCCATTGCTCGAACGCATTTATCAAGGCCCTGCCAATGCCCTGGCCGCGGCTATGGCCTCGTACCACTATTTCCTCGGCCCAGGCCACCGGCCCATTAGCGTAGAACGTGAGGTGGCGGAACCCCAGCAGGTAGCCAAGATGCTCGTGCCCGTTGACGGCCAGGAGCAGGCATGCGCCGTCGGCGGCGAGCAGGGCCGGGTAGTTCATACGGAACCTCTCCGGGGAAAACGTGAACGATTGCGCAAGCTCGGCGGCGAGCTCTGCGACACCGTCGGCGTCACCGGCCCCGGCGTGCCTGACCTCTCCGTGCCAGCCGGTCAAGCTACCTGCCGTACCCATGTAATGGTTCCTCCAGGTGAGAGGCTCGGAGAGCACGACAACGCCGAGGACGACACCGGCGATAGGGATCAGGTAGGTGACGGTGGAGGCGATTGCCGCGCCCCAGATCGCGACGAAGCCAGTGTTCCAGACGTAGGCGATGCCGGTGCCGAGAGCGCCGAGCGCAAGGACGCTACCGGTCGACAGCCGAATGAACTGCGCCGGGTCGGCGCTGGCGAGCTCGTCGGACTTGATGAGAGGCCGGGAGACCGTGACGCCGACGATGATGGCACTGCTGAGATCAACTTCGGGGTCCGGCGTACCCTGCTCGCATGGTCACCAGCGACAGCGCGCGCCGGTCCGGGGGCGACGCCGGCGCCGTCTCCGCCTTCGTCGACAACGGCGCCGTCCGCCTGCACGCGCTCGACAATGGCCGGCTGAACGCGTCGCCGCCGGTGCTCGTGGTCCCCGGGATGGGGGAATACGCGGACGAGTACGCGTGGATGCTCGACCGGATCGGCGATCGGCGGGTCGTCATCGTCGACGTCCGCGGCCGGGGCGCCAGCGACGCGCCGCCGGCCGGGTACGCCTGGGAGGATCACATCGGTGACCTGCGCGCGGTCGTCGCGTCACTCGAGGTGGAACGGCCGATCCTCGTCGCGTTCTCACGTGGCTCGTCGTACGCCCTCGGCTACGCGCTCGAGTATCCCGGCGGTGTCCGTGGCCTCGTCGTCGGCGACTACTCCGCGCGCCACGTCCAGCTGCCCGAGGAGTTCGCGCAGCGGCAGCTGGAGTGGGAGATCCGCGGGGTTCCGGTCGCCCGGCGCATGCCTGGGCACGCCGTGCGGGCCATCTGCGCAGAGAGCCGTGAGGTGCCTCTCTGGGACCGGCTGACCGAGCTCCAGTGCCCCACGCTCGTGATCCGCGGTGATCGGCGCAGCTCGGTGGTGACCGGCGAACTGGCCGAGCGGTGGCGGACCTCGTTGCCCTCGGTCGAGATCGCGACCATCGCCGGCGCCGGGCACGATCTCTGGAGCCGCGACGTCGACGCCTACCTCGCCGCGCTTCATCCCTTCCTGGAGCGGA
>PLRW01000003.1 GCA_003164955.1 Actinomycetota bacterium | reverse complement strand
GGAAACCCGGTGGTCGTGAACTTCAACGGCGTCTCACGGTTCCCCGACCCCGAGCAGATACAGGCGATCCAGCTGGCCATCAGCGCAGCCGTCGGCGTGTCCTGAGCCCCGGGGGTGAGGAGCACGGATGCCGCTTAGCCCGCCGCAGCCCGCGCAGCCCGCGCAGCCGTACACGCTCTACTTCGACTTCTACGATTACGTGTCGGGGCAACTGGTCGATCCGGTCAGTGTCCAACTCGACATCACGTACGGCGATTATGCGGGGCTCGTCCCCGACTACGCCGGCCCGTTCACCTACACGGGCGCCTCCGTGGCGGCCCCAGGGACGCTGTGGCGGATCGGCACCGGCCAGTACGGGTATCAGTGGGAAGTGCCCGCGACGATCATCCCGGGCGTCTACACGGCCAACTGGACGACGGTCTACGGGGCCGATCCCGATACGTTCCTCACGCCCGAGAACTTCCCCGTCACCGGCGGCGGCCCGTTCACACCCATCCCCGCGGGTGACATCGGGTTCTGGACCGGGCAGATCTCCTACCAGCCGTCCTGGGCGAGCGCGCCGTTCGTGATCCCGCTCGGCAGCGTCGACGGGAACGGGGTCGCGTGGATCCTCAAGAGCGTCACCGGGTGGGACGCCCCGCCAGCCGTCGGGCAGGTCATCCAGCGCAGCGCCGACCATGGCGGCTGGCCGAGCGCCCAGTATTACGGGCCCCGGCTCATCACCCTCGACGTGATGGCGTCCGCCCCGACGCAGGCCGCGCGGGACGTCGCGAAACAGCAGCTCGTACAGTCCTGCCCCATCAGCGACCTGGCCACGTTCACCTACAACGAGCCGGTGCCGAAGCTGGCGTATGTGCGGCAGAACGGCACGGCGAAGATCACCACGACATGCCCCACACTGACCGACGCGGTATTCAAGATCCCGTTCGTGGCCCCGGACCCAAGGAAATACTCCACGGTGCCGCTCGCCGCGACCGCCACACTCCCGGTGCCGGTGATCAACCCGCTGACCCTCCCCGTCACCCTCCCGGCCGGGTTCCCGGGCAGCACACCGCCGATCGACACCGCGATCACCTGCACTAACAGCGGCACGTTCGAGACGCGGCCCACCATCACGATCGGTGGCCCGATCAGCAACCCGAGCGTCGTCAACGCCGCCACCGCGCAGGCGATCACGTTCACCGGGCTGAGCATGGCCGCAACCGACCAGCTCGTCATCAATACCGACGCCCGGCAGGCGTACCTGAACGGCACGTTCTACCCGGCTGACGTGACCTCGGCATGGTGGGTACTGGACCCGGGCGACACGCAGGTGTACCTGACCGGGGACAACTTCGCCGGCGGCGGCACGGTCACCGTGCAGTGGGCGAGCGCATGGGCATAGGAAGGGGCACCTGTGGCCAGTAGCGTCTCCTGCGGCGTTCCGTGGCTCGTCGATGGCCCATCCCTTGACGCCGGGAACCCGTTCCGCCAGTACGACGTCGGCACCAGGGTCTTTAACGCCGGGACAGCGACCGGCGTGCAGGTTCCCGGCGGCGTGTTCCCCGGCCTCGGCGCCATGCAGGTCACCGCATCGTCCGGCCTGTCCGTCCAGGTCGCCGCCGGGTACTGCTGTGTCCCCAATGCCAGTAGCACCCAGGGCGGCTACATTTTCGGCACCCTCACCGCCGCGACCCTCACCCTCGCCGCATCGAGCCCGCTGAACCCGCGTACCGACCTGATCGTCGCCCGCGTCTACGACACCGGCACCTCATCCGGTTACTGCGACGTCGAGGTGATCACCGGCACCCCCGCATCCCCGCCGGTCACGCCGTCGGTGCCGGTGAACTCGATCGCCCTGGCCACCATCTCCATCCCCGCCGCGGCGGTCGCGCTCGCGTCCGGCGCGATCACCGACCTGCGGTCCTATGTCGTCGCGCCCGGCGGCATCCTCCCCATCGCGAACTCCGCGGCCGCCCCCGCCGCCCCGGCCAGCCAGGTCATGTTCGACATGTCCCGGAACCTGCTCGTGCAGGGCACCGGCACGGCCGGGTCAACGGCGCTGCTGAACACGGGCGCGTGGACCCCGGCGCTCGCCTACAAGACGTCCGGCGTGACGGACTCGTCCGGGAAAGGGAACCTGACCCAGGTCCTGTCCGTCAGCGTGACCACCGACGGCCAGACGGACATCGAGATCTACTACAAGTGGCCCGGCCTGTACGTGTCCTCGGCGCCGCTGATCGTCACCCTGTCCGTTGCGATCGACGGCACTGTCCTCGACCAGACCCCCGTCTACGTGCAGTCGTCCAGTTCGGGTTCGCCGGGGAACGGCGGATCGGCCCGGTACTACACGGAGGCGGGGAACAGCACCACCCCGTCGTCGGGGACGCACACGATCACGTTCAGCTTCCAGTCGGCCAGCTCAAGCGCGACAACGACGATGGCGTGCTCATCCACGGCACTCGGGTGCCTGCGGGTCGCCGCGGCGGTGTCCTAGCACCGGAGAGGGCCCACCTGTTTCCTCGCCGCCTGATCAGAGCGACCCGTACTCGGGCTGGACACCGCGCGGATCTCTTCCCTCTCCGGTGCGGAGACGGCTGCCCGGACATGGACCCAGCATTACCGAGGTACTGCGCTCTCGGCACCGCCTCCGCATCCATTAGAGCACTTCGGGCGAGGTGAGTCATGGCCTCGTCCGTCAATCTCGGCGCGCCCCTCTGGCAAGACGGAATGCAATGGACGTCCCTGCTGCAGCGCCAGTTCGACGGCGGCGCGGCGGTCTGGGACTCCAACCTTTCCGCGACGGCCGTGAACCCGCTCGGCGGCGTGTTCCCCGGCCCTGGCACCCCCCTCGCGGTCACCGCTCAGGGCAGCCCGAACATGAGCGTGCTCGTCAACGCCGGGTATGTCGCCGTCCCGCACCCCACGCAAGGCCACGGCGTCTACCTGTTCGGGCTCCAGGCGCAGGCCACGCTGACCGTCGCGGCGAACTCCTCGGGCTCGTCGCGGACCGACATCGTGATCGCCCGTGTCTACGACGAGGGCAACAACACCAGCTACTGCGACGTGGAGATCGCCGCCGGGACACCCGGGGACGGCCAGCCGGCCACACCCAGCGCGGCGATCATCCTCGCCGCCGTCACGGTCGCGTCCGGGGCGACGGGCATCACCAGCGGCAACATCACCGACAAGCGGACGTATTCGGTCGCGCCCGGCGGTGCGCTGCCCACGACAGCCGCGGCGGCTCCCGCGCTCGGCCCCGGCCAGGTCATCTGGAACTCCAGCACCGGGCTGCTGGAGACGCTGGCCCCGGCGGTCGTCTACGTCGATCTGTTCACCACTTCCACGACCTTTACGGGCCCGGATGGCGTCGACGAGGTGTACGTCGAAAACTGGGGCGGCGGCGGTGGCGGCGGCGGCGGGTTCCAGGACTGGCAGAACGGCGCCGGCGGCATCAGCCAGGGCGGCGCCGCCGGCGGCGGCGGCGNNAGAGATCACGATCGGGGCCGGGGGGGCCCGGGGCAACAGCGGCACCAACTACGGGTCCGGTGCCGCGGGGACGGCCGGCAGCGCCGGGACGGCTACCACTTTCACCGGCGGTTCCGTCACGGTCACCGCGAACGGCGGCCAGGGCGGTCAGCCCGGCGGCGTCAACTATCCCGACAGTCCCGGTGAAGGCGGCACCGGCTCCG
>PLRW01000143.1 GCA_003164955.1 Actinomycetota bacterium | reverse complement strand
AGCTGGATTGGGCTAGCTGGATTGGCCCGGCGGACCGGGACCGGCGTCATTGCGCGGGACCGGCGCCACCGCGCGCGCAAGGGCCCCAGCGGCGGCTACGTTGCCTCGCCGGGTGGCCCCTGCGGCACGTTTCCTGTAGACCGTAACATAGCCTTAACAAGAGTTAAAGGTGCCGAAATATAACAAGTCGGACTCAAGTTGCTGCTGAGGTATCCGGGCGTCATTCGGGGGCGCGCTTCCGTACCTCGTCCCAGAGGTCCCGGTAGCAGCGGGCGGCCGGGCTGCGCGGCGCGAACACGGGCAGCGGGGCGCGCTCGGCGGCCATTCGCTCGATGACGGCGAGGGCCGGGATGGTGGCCGCGGCGATGTCCGGTCGCTCCCGATGCAGCCGTTCGGCGATCTCGCGGTGCAGCCGCTTCCGCCGGTCCACCATCGAGAAGAACGCCAGCACATCGGGGCGCGGGCCGTCGAAGGCCGCCACGAAGCCGGTGAGCTGATCAAACGTGCGCAGCGACAGGGTGGCGGGGATGATCGGAACGAGGATCAGGTCCGCGGCGTGCAGCACGTTCTCCGACACCAGCGAGACGCTGGGCGGGCAGTCGAGGATAACGACGTCGTAGTCGGCGGCTAGCGGGCCGAGGAGCCGGGAAAGCCGGCGGACCCGGTTTTTGGCCCCGTCGAGCAGGAGGTCCATATTCCGGTAGGTGAAGTCACCGGGCAGGATGTCGAGCTGGTCGAAATCGGTGCCCTTGATCGCCTCGTCCAGCGAACGGGTGCCGCGAATGAGGGCCTTCCCGCCGCCCTTGACCCGGGGCCGCACGCGGAACATGTACGTGGCGGCCGCCTGCGGGTCCAGGTCCCACAGCAGCGTGCGCAGACCATCCTGCGCGGCCAGGTAGGCGAGGTTGACGGCCGCCGTCGTCTTCCCGACGCCACCCTTGATGTTGTAGGTGGCGATCACCCTCATGCGCTCCCCCGGCTCACGCGGTCTCCCCGGGCGGTCAGCGCCGCCATCCGGCGCCGCCCCTCGGGACTCGCGAACCCGGCGAACCGCGCCGCGAACTCGGCGCGTGCCTGACCCTGGTGGACGGCCAGTTGAGCGGCCAGCTCGCCCATGGCCAGCAGCGTGGGTGCGGGCGCGGCGTGCTGGGCCAGCATCGCCGCCGCCAGGGACTGGATCTCCTCGCGCTGAACCTGACTGTCCTGGAAGTCGCCCAGGCAATCCTGGAGGCGTTTCAGGTCGCCGAGCACCGCACGGTAGGCCGGCGGATCGTGCAGCGACGCGAAGAACTCCAGTACGTAACGGAGTTCCTTGCCCCGCTTGCGCAGCGTGTGCAGGCTCTGCGGCGGAGAACTGCCGGTGATGGCCGAGCCCAGCTTGATCACCCGTGCGTGCGCCCGCCGGGTCCGGTCCGCGGCCAGTTCGGCGGCGGCGGGGCCCCCGGGGGCCCCGCGGTTACCGGGCGGGACGAGCAGCGCCTTGCGCCAGTCGCCGACGGTGGCGGCGAAACGCGCCGACCGCAGGGCCCGGTTGAGCCTCCGCCGCTCGGTGCTGCGGCGCCGCCCCAGGTAGGCCAGGAACGGCTGCAGATCCGCGGGATCGGCCCCGACCAGGCGCCCGGCCATCGGCGGGAGGGACAGCAGGTGCACGTCCAGATCCCGCAGCGGTGTCGTCAGGTCGCCGAGCCACCTGAACTCGGAGGCGAATCGCAGGGTGAGGTCGCCGGGCAGGACCTCGCCGAGGAGCTTCAGCCCGGAACGCGTGCGACGCACGGCGATCCGCAGGTCATGCAGGAACTCGGTGTCCATGTCGTGCAGTACCCCGTCGACGTTCGCCTCGAGGTTGTCCAGTTGCTCCAGCAGGATGGCCCGGACCGCTTCGCCGCCCGGCATGGCCGGGCGGAGCGCCACGTTGACCTTGCCGGTGTAGTCAAGGGGAAAGCGCCCGGCCGCGCTGAGCGCGGCATCCAGCGCGGGCTGCCGGGTGAGAGCCGCCCCGGCGGCGGCGAGAAGGCGCCCGGCCCGTCGCGCCGGGGCCGCGTAGCCACGGACCTCGGTCACGGTCAGCCGGGCCGCGATCGGGGCGCCGCCCAGCGCGCGGGACGACATGGCGTCCAGGAAGATCCGGGCGACCGTCTTGTCGTCCGCATTGCGCAGCCGCACCTCGCGCACCTGGCTGATCACGCTGACCGTGGGCAGCAGGGCCCGGAGGCCCGCCACGGCCGCGACCCGGTCCCGCAGCGGCCCCGGGGGCAGTGCGCCCGCCAGGGACGGCCAGCGGGCCAGCCCGGCGGGGGCGGTAAGCCGCTGGCCGCCCCGGTCCGTCAGCACGAGCTCGCGCGTTCCCCGCGGGCCCGGCGTGCTGACGTGCTGCAAGGTGAGGCCGGCCCGGTACAGCCGCCAGTCGAAGGTGTCCAGCCAGGTCCGGCCCAGCCGGCTGGCGCGACGGTCTTCCTCCACGCTGAAGGCCGTGGCCAGCTCATCGTGCACCCGCTCGGGAAGTTGCGCGCCAGAGTCCGCAAGGACATACTCGCGCGCGCCGGCCTCCACGAAGCGGACGGTATCACCCACGGGAGCCCTTTTCTAGAAGTGAACATTCAGCAAACAAAGAGTTGCGTAGAGTTGAATGATATATCTTGTGAAATAAAGCACAAAGCCTACGCGGGAAGGGTTTTCAGGTCATCGGGCCGGGTTGAGAGCCTGGTGAGGTGACGCAACGCGCGGACGGCAAGCGGCGCGGAACAAGGGCTCAGCCCCGGGGGAAGGCCTGGCGCGGGCCGCTCAGCGTGCGGGCGGGGGCCAGGAAACACCGGTGAGGTTCAGGACGTCCGCCGGCCGGGGCATGGCCTCCTGGGTGCCCGGCCTGGTCGTGGCGACAGCCGCGGCGGCGCAGGCCGCGCGGACCGCGGCCCGGGCAGGCGCGCCCACGGCCAGCGCGACGGCCAGCGCGCCGACGAACGTGTCGCCGGCGCCGACGCTGTCCACGGCGCGGACGGGGAAGCCGGCCACCACGCCGCCGCCATCCGGGCCCGCGCAGGCCGCGCCCTCGGCCCCGGCCGTGACGACCGCGTGACCAACGTCACAAGCGGGCGGCCTCCCCGATACCAGGTCGGCGGCGGCGGCCCGGGCATCCGCGAGGCCTCTCACCGGACGGCCGAGGACGGCGGCGGCCTCTGACTCGTTCACCACCAGCCAGTCCACCCCTTCCGCCAGCAGGCTGGCCGCTCCGGGCGGGGCCGGGGCCAGGTTGAGCAGGCTGACGGTGCTGCCGGCCCTGGCCCGGGCCAGGGCCAGGGCCGCGGTGATCGCGGCGACGGGGATTTCCGCCGAGAGGACCAGCACGTCAGCGGGAGGCGCGCACGCGGCGGCGACCTCTGATCCCGCCACCGACTGGTTGGCCCCGGGAGCCACGGTGATGATGTTCTCGCCGTCCGGGTCGACCGTGATCAGCGCCAGCCCCGAGGCCGCCTCGGCCACCGTGCGGACGGCCGAGGTGTCCACCGATTCGGCCTGGAGCGCTCCGATCAGGCGGCCGCCGAAATCATCGTTCCCGACGCAGCCGGCCATCCGGACCTGGGCGCCGAGCCGGGCTGCGGCGACCGCCTGGTTGCCGCCCTTGCCCCCGGGCGCGAAACGGGCGGCGGAACCGAGAACGGTCGCACCCGGGCCGGGCAGTCGCGGCACCGTCACCGAGATGTCCATGTTCATGCTGCCCAGCACGGTTATCCGCGGCGGTACCGACATCTGCGCTCCTGCCCGCTACTGGGCCGGGCGGCGGCGAGGCCCCAGCCAGGTCCGTTCGGCTAAATAGGCCTTGGCCGGCCGCGACGCAACCGTGGTCAGCCGCGCTCGGCCACCGGATCGCCGGCCCGGCTGGCGCGCCAGGCCACCAGCATGGCCAGCGCGGACGCGATCGCGCCGGTGAGCATGGCCGCGCGATCACCGGTCACCCCGGCGCCGTGGCCGATGCCTACCGCCACGGCCGGCAGGAGCGCCGCGCCGATGGCCGCGCCGATCTGGCGGCTGGTGTTGATCATCCCACCGACGACGCCCTGGTCGGCGTCGGGCACGCCGCGGCTCGCGATCACGATCGAGCCGAAGGCGGTCCCCGCCGTGCCGAACCCGATCAGCATCACCGCCAGCAGCAGCGGGCTGTAGCCGGCGGACGGAAGCCGCGTCAGGACCAGGAAGCCGGCCGCGGCCGCCGCCCCCGTCACGGCCAGCAGTCGGCGGACCCCGCCGAGACGCGCCGCCAGCTGGGTCCCGTACAGGCCGGCGGTGAACCCGGCTATGCCCTGCGGGGCAATGGCCAGACCCGTCACCAGTGGCGACTCGTGCAGCACCTGCTGGAAGTACAGGGACAGCACGAGCATTTCGCCGCCGTTCCACAGGCCCATCAGCAGCGCGAGGGCGCTCCCCCGGCGCAGGCCCGCGTGCCGGAACATGTTCAGCCGGATCAGCGGTTCGGGGTGGCGGGACTCGGCCACGGCGAACGCGGCGCCCGCGACGACCGCGACCACTGCCGCGCCGAGCACGGCCGGCGACAGCCAGCCGAAGGCGTTGCCCTCCGAGACGGCGAACACGGCCAGCGCCACCGCGGTCGTGATCAGCAGCGCGCCCCGCACGTCGAGCCGGTGGCCGCCACGCGCGTCGCGCAGGTTGGCGGAGTGGCCAAGGATTTTCGGCGCCGCGAAGGCGGCGATCAGGCCCACGGGGACGTTGACGAGAAAGACAGAACGCCAGCTCGTGAACTCGACGAGCACGCCGCCGAGGACCTGCCCGGCGACGAAGCCCAGCGACGCGGTGGCCCCGTACAGCCCGAGCGCGCGGCTGCGTTCCCGGCCTTCGGGGAATCCAGTGGTAATGAGGGACAGCGCGGCGGGCATGACAACGGCCGCGCCGGCCCCCTGGACGACACGGGAGGCCAGCAGCAGCACCGGATCCCGGGCGAGGCCACCGGACAGCGAGGCAAGGGAGAACGCCACGAGCCCGATCACGAACATCCGGCGCCGGCCGAGCATGTCGGCGGCCCGGCCGCCAAGGATCAGCAGGCCACCGAAGGCGATGGCGTAGGCCGTGACCACCCAGTCCACCACCGACGTGGACAGGTTCAGCTCGCGCTCGATCGACGGGAGGGCCACGTTCACGATGCTGAAGTCGAGCACCATCATGAACGATGCCACCAGGATGAGCGCGAGGCGCACGGCCTTCCGGCGCTGGGAGTCCGGGCCTGCGGCTGGGACTGCGGCTGCGGCGGCTGGGACTGCGGCGGCCGGGGCGACAGGGGCTGCGGCTGAGGCGACTGGGGCTGCGGCTGGGGCGGCTGAGGCTGGGACCGCGGCCTGTGCGGACGGCGCGGGCGCCTCGACGGCCGGAGTGTGGTGGGTGGTGCGACGGCTAACCGGGATACGGTCGGCGTGTGCCGGACCGGCTGCGGTCCCCTGGCGCGAGTGCGCGGTGCGGTTCCGGGCAGACGGGGCGCGCGGAGGCGTTGATCGTGATGACAGCGTTCGGCGGGGCCTTTCCGGCATGCGTGACGGTGGCATGATGTCCTTCAGGCAATCAAATACGGAACGGTTCGTTTCGGATATCCAGTGAGATGAACAGGCGGGAAGGTGCCGGTATTCCGGGAGAACCGGGCGCGGCGGCGCCAGCGCCGCGGGGGCGGCCGCGGAGCGAGCAGGCCGATCGCGCGATCATGGCCGCGACGCTGGAACTGCTGGCCGAACGCGGCGTCGCGGGCATGTCCATCGAGGAGGTGGCCTCCCGGGCCGGCGTCGGGAAGGCGACCATCTACCGGCGCTGGTCGTCGAAGGGCGCCCTCGCGCTCGACGCCTTCCTGGGCGAGTTCAAGCAGCAGCAGCCACTGCCAGACACGGGGACGCTCCGCGGCGACCTGCGCGCCGAGTTGCGGGCGTGGGTACGGGCGGTCACCCGCACCCCGGCCGGGCGGATGCTCGGTGACCTCATCGGCGCGGCCCAGCACGACAAGGACCTGGCCGCGACCTACCGGGAACGGGTCCTTGAGCCGTTGCGCCAGCAACACCGGATCATGCTCGACCGGGCGATCGCACGGGGGGAGATCCCAGCCGGGACCGACCGCGAGGTCGTCCTGGACCTCCTGTTCGGCGCGGCCCAGCACCGCCTGCTGCTGGGGCATCTGCCGCTCACGGATCGGTTCGTCCGCGATGTGGTCGAGGTGATCGTGGCGGGCATCCAGAGCCCGGCACCTTCCTGATCCGGGGACCGCCTCCCCAGCACGCCCCTCGCACGGGCCGAAGGCCCGGCATGGTCACGTTTGGATATCCGTACGGGGAGGTAAGTTGGCTGTACGGGATGCGAAGGGATGCCCCGATGGGGAAATTTGAGCGGCAGTTCCGAGACCTGATGTCCACGATCCGATCCGCCTGGGGCAGACGCACGCGCGACGATGGCGCAGGGCCGGCCCGGAGCCGGCGAACGCGCCGCGACCTGGGGGATCTTCGCCGCACCGAGGCCGCGCGGCGGGCCGAAGCGGCGCTCCGCGACGTCCGGCAGGGTGAGACCGGACGCCGCGCGCAGGAGGCCGTCCGGGGCTTCCGCGAGAGCGATACCGCCCGGAAGGCCCAGGAAGCCGTCCAGGACCTGCGGAACAGCGACACGGCCCGAAAGGCCCAGGAAGCCGTCCGCGACTTGCGCGACAGCGGGACCGCACGGAAAGCCGAAGCGTCGCTGCGGGACTTTCGTGAGAGCGAGAGGGGCCGCAAGGCGGAAGCGACCATTCAGGAGGCCGAAGCGGCCGCGCGCGCTGCTTACCTGCGGATACGCCGTTCCATGGGGGACCGCTAGCCGTGGCGCTCGTACCGGCCCAGCGAGTCCCGGGCTTCAGTCCGGGCGAGTGGCCGGTGAACAACGGCCAGGCATGCAGGTTACGGCGAGGCGGTCGTTACCGGCCCAGCGAACCCGGGCCGAAGGCCCGGGTGAGTGGCCGGTGCTATCGGCGAGCACCACAGCAGGACCTACGGCGAGGCGGTCGTTACCGGCCCAGCGAACCNNCAGCGGGGCGCGAAGCGCAGCGGGGGGTTCCGGGGGGTCGCCCCTCCCCCGGGCCAGCACCGCCGGCCGGGCGCTCTTCGGGAGGATGGAGCGTCGTCCGGGGTCCGGGACGCTGTTACCTTGCGTGAACGCGCAAACGCACATAGATCCATATAGACATGTGAGTTTTTTAGGCCGCGCAAAACTTTCTGGCCTTCCGGCCAGCCGATACGGCGGCGCTATAGCCAGCACATATATGCTGAGTAACTGAGTAACCTGTCACTAACATGTTACTTGCAGTGATATGGTCCTTGACCGGCCGAAAATGTGAACGATAACATCATCAAAAATCACCAGCAGCGCCGGTCCGTCAGGCGCCCGGCTGAGGCCGGCCGCAGAGGCGGGCCGTTCCGCTGTGCCGCTGGTGTTCAAGGGAGGCCCCGAGGTGGCGTCGTCACCGCGTAATCCGGTCAGGCCCAGCCAGGGCGGCCAGGCGCGGGCCAAGGTGGGCGCAGGTGGCCGGCGCGCGGGCACCCTGGGCCGGCCGCCGGTCATGGCCGACGTCGCCCAGCTCGCCGGGGTCTCCCATCAGACGGTCTCCCGCGTGCTCAACGACCATCCCAACGTCCGCCAGGACACCCGGGAGAAGGTCCTGGACGCGATCCGGCAGCTGGCCTACCGGCCCAACGCCGCGGCCCGGGCCCTGGTCACCCGCCGCACTCACACCCTGGGCGTGATCGGCATCGACTCGCCGCTGTACGGGCCGGCCATGATGCTGAACGGGATCGAGCGCGCGGCCCAGCACGGGTACTTCGTCGTCATCGCGAGCCTGCCCGCCCTGGACCGGCGCTCGATGCTGGACACGGTGGACAGGTTCCTCGGCCACTCCGTCGAGGGCATCATCGTCATCGCGCCGCAAACGTCGGCGGTCGCCGCACTCAGCCACGTTCCCGCCGATCTGCCGCTCATCGCGGTCGGCTGCGAGACCCGCGCTCCGCTCACATCGGTCGCGGTGGACAACGCGGACGGCGCGGGCCGGGCCACCCGTTACCTCCTCAGCCTGGGGCACGAAACCGTCCATCACGTGGCCGGCCCCGCCAGCTGGCTGGACGCCCGGGAGCGGGTCGGCGGCTGGCGCGCGGCGCTGCACGGGGCGGGCGCCCGCGAACCGGACGTCGTTGCGGGTGACTGGTCGGCGCGTTCCGGCTATGAGGCCGGGCAGGAGCTGGCCAGAATGGACGACGTCACCGCCGTCTTCTGCGGCAATGACACCATGGCCCTCGGCCTGGTGCGGGCCCTGACCGAACACGGCCGCCGCGTTCCGGACGATGTCAGCGTGGTCGGCTTCGATGATGTGCCCGAGGCGGGGTACTTCCTGCCGCCGCTGACGACGGTCCGCCAGGATTTCGGTGAACTTGGCCGGCAGGCGCTCGGCGCGCTCGTCGACCGGATCGCCGCCGGACCGGGGATGGGCACCCACCTCAAGGTGACACCGGAACTCACCTTGCGCGCGAGCGCCGCGCCACCGCCGGGAGCCGCCCGGCCGCGACGCGGGCCACGAACCTAGCCGCGGAAGGGCGGGCTGGGGCGGGGTGGGGCGGGGTGGGGCGGGAAGACCAAGCCTGGGTATGACACTCAGGAGACGGAAGCTGGAGGACGGATGCGCCAATGAGAGGCGGACATGGCTGTGAGCGCTAACAAAGAGGACCGGTATGTCATTGGCGTCGATTTCGGCACCCTCTCCGGGCGGGCGCTCGTCGTCCGGGTCAGCGACGGCGCGGAACTGGGCACCGCCGTGCACGAGTACCGTCACGGGGTCATGGACCGTGAACTCGCCGCCACCGGCGAGCCGCTGCCGCCGGACTGGGCGCTGCAGGACCCGGCCGACTACCGGGCCGTGCTGCGCGTCGCGGTGCCCGCCGCCGTCCGGGACGCGGGCATCGACCCGGCCGCGGTGATCGGCATCGCCACCGACTTCACCGCCTGCACGGTCCTGCCCGCGACCGCCGACGGCACGCCGCTGTGCATGATGCCCGGCCTGGAGGGACGGCCGCACGCGTACCCCAAGCTGTGGAAGCACCACGCGGCCCAGCCGCACGCGGACCGCATCAACACGCTGGCCCACGAGCGGAAAGAGCCGTGGATCGAGCGGTACGGCGGCAAGATCTCCTCCGAGTGGGAGTACGCCAAGGGCCTCCAGTTGCTGGAGGAGGACCCGGAGGTCTACGCCCGGGCGGACCGCTGGATCGAGGCCGCCGACTGGATCATCTGGCAGCTCAGCGGGACCGAGACGCGCAACGCCTGCACCGCCGGGTACAAGGGCATCTGGCAGGACGGTCACTACCCGTCGCGCGACTTCCTGGCCGCGCTGAACCCGGGCTTCGCCGGCTTCGCGGCCGACAAGCTGGAGCACCCGATCTCGGCCCTCGGGACGCGCGCCGGATCCTTGACCGCCGAAGCCGCCGAATGGACCGGGCTGCCCGAGGGCATCGCGGTCGCCGTCGGGAACGTCGACGCGCACGTCACCGCGCCGGCCGCGGGTGCCGTCGAGCCGGGCCAGATGGTCGCCATCATGGGCACGTCGACCTGCCACGTCATGAACAGCGACGGCCTGGCCGAGATACCCGGCATGTGCGGCGTGGTCGACGGCGGGATCGTCGCCGGTCAGTGGGGATACGAAGCCGGCCAGAGCAGCGTCGGCGACATCTTCGCCTGGTTCACCGAGCACGCCGTACCCGGCTCCTACCGCGACGAGGCCAGCCTGCGGGGCATCTCCGTGCACGACCTGCTGACCGAGGAAGCCGCCGCCCAGCCGGCCGGGGCGCACGGCCTCGTGGCCCTGGACTGGTTCGGCGGCAACCGGTCGGTGCTCGTCGACCACCACCTGTCGGGCGCCATCGTCGGGCTCACGCTCGCCACCCGGCCGGCCGAGATCTACCGCGCGCTGCTGGAGTCGACCGCGTTCGGGACCAGGGTCATCGTCGAATCGTTCGGCTCGGCGGGTGTCCCGGTGACCGAGTTCATCGTCGCCGGCGGCCTGCTCAAGAACGAGCTGGTGATGCAGATCTACGCGGACGTGCTGCGCCGCCCGCTGAGCATGATCGCTTCCGACCAGGGGCCCGCGCTGGGCTCGGCCATCCACGCGGCGGTCGCGGCCGGCGTGTACCCGGACGTGCCCGCGGCCGCCCAGGCCATGGGAAAACTCCGGCGGGAGGTCTACCACCCCGACCTGGCGAACGCCGCCGTCTACGACGAGCTGTACGCGGAGTACGTCACGCTGCACGACTACTTCGGCCGGGGCGGCAACGACAGCATGCACCGGCTGCGCGCGCTCCGCGACCGGGTCGTGAGCTCGCGCGCAGATGACCCCGATGATCCCGGTGACACCACATCTGGATCGCTCGACGACGAAACGGGAGGCTACTGATGAGTGTTGCCGCGAGTGGCGGCCTGACGACCACGGAGCTCGTCGCCGAGCTGCGCGAGATCGTTTCCGATCTGCACGCCGAACTGCCCCGCAACGGGCTGGTCGCCTGGACCTCGGGGAACGTGTCGGCGCGGGTCCCGGGGGCTGATCTCATGGTCATCAAGCCGAGCGGCATCGGCTACGACGACCTGACGCCCGAGTCGATGGTCGTCTGCGATCTGGACGGCAACACCGTCAGCGACGGTTACAGCCCGTCCAGCGACACGGCGACGCACGCCTACATCTACCGGCACATGCCCGAGGTCGGTGGCGTCGTGCACACCCACTCGACGTACGCGACCGCGTGGGCCGCGCTCGGCGAGCCGATCCCCTGCGTGATCACGGCCATGGCCGACGAGTTCGGCGGGGAGATCCCGGTGGGGCCGTTTGCCCTGATCGGCAGCGACGAGATCGGGCGCGGTGTGGTCGCCACGCTGACCGGCCACCGCTCCCCCGCCGTCCTGATGCGCAGCCACGGCGTGTTCACGATCGGCCCGGCCGTCCGCGACGCCGTCAAGGCCGCGATCATGTGCGAGGACGTGGCCCGCACCGTGCACGCCGCGCACCTGCTGGGGAGCCCCGAGCCGCTGCCGCCGGACCAGGTGGACGCGCTGCACAAGCGCTACAAGGAGCAGTACGGCCAGCACTGAACGGCAGCCAGCACTTGAACGGCAGCCGGCACTGAACGGCAGCCAGCACTGAA
>PLRW01000297.1 GCA_003164955.1 Actinomycetota bacterium | reverse complement strand
CCCCCGGCATGGGCTGGCCCCCCGGGCCGCCCGGGCCGCCCGGCATGGGCTGGCGCCGGGGCATCGGGGGCTCCCCCGGCATGGGGCGTTCGCCCGGCATGGGCTGGTCGCCGCGGAGCGGGGGACCACCGGGATTGCCACGGGCGGCGGGGTCGAACCAGTGGCCGGGGTTTCCCTCGGGCGGGGAGGCGGACATGTGCTCGTCCCCCGCGACGGGGTTGGCGGCCGCCTCGACGATCTCGATGACCACGCGCGCCAGCTGGCGGTCCGCGTCGGCGCGGCCCAGGGCGGCGGCGGCCTCGGACATGTTCGCCACCCGGTCGATGTCGAGCAGCACGGGCAGCAGGGTGTCCCGGATCCATTCCGGCGACAGGTCGGCGTCCTCGACGAGCAGGCCGCCGCCGCCGGCCACGATCGGCTCCGCGTTGAGCCGCTGCTCTCCGTTTCCGTGCGGGAGCGGGACAAAGGCCCCGGGCAGCCCAACCGCGGTGAGCTCGGCGCACGTCAGCGCGCCGCACCGGCAGAGCGCAAAGTCGGCGGCGGCGTAGGCCAGATCCATCCGGTCCACGAACGGCACCGAGACGTACGGCGCCCCGCCGGAGCTCGCCGGGACCTCCGCCGCGTTGCGCGGGCCGGTCACGTGCAGCACCTGCACCCCGGCCGAACGGAGCCACCCGATCGCCCCGTACAGCGCGCGGTTCAGCGACTGGGCGCCCTGCGAGCCGCCGGTCACGAGCAGAACGGGCAGGTCGGGCCGGAGCCCGAAGTGGGAGCGGGCCTTGTCGCCGAGCGCGAGCCGGTCCAGCTCGGCGATCTCACGGCGGATCGGGATCCCCAGGTAGGTGGCGTGCGCCAGCTGGGTGTTGGGATTCCCGGTGAACACGTGCTCGGTCAGCCGGGCGCCCAGTTTGTTGGCCAGGCCGGGGCGCGGGTTCGCCTCGTGGACCACGATCGGGACGTGCCGGCGGCGCGCGGCGAGATAACCGGGCGTGGCCACGTACCCGCCGAAGCCGACGAGGATATCCGCCTTCACCCGGTCGAGCACCCCGGCGGCGGCGTTGACTGCGCCGGCCAGCCGCCCGGGCACCGCGATGAGGGCCGGGCTGACCGAACGTGGCATCGGTACGGCGGGGATCAGGGCGAGTTCGTACCCCCGCATCGGGACAAGCCGGGTCTCCAGGCCCCGTTCGGTACCCAGGCAGACGATCAGAGCGCGCGGGTCGGCCTGGCGCAGCGCATCAGCGAGCGCAAGCGCAGGTTCAATATGTCCGGCGGTCCCGCCGCCGGCTAGTACAACCCTCATCGCGGGGCCTTCCTATTCGCCACGTATGCCGGTCCGGCTCCGCGCCACCGGGGATCCCCGGCCGCGAGGCGGCGGCATCAGCCTCACTCGCTTCGCTGCGTCAGGCCAAGCCAGCTTAGAACGCGCAGCGGCAGCGCGGGGCCGCGAGCGGAGAGAGCCTCCCGTGCACCGGGCTCACGACGGGCGATCGACATAAGTATGCCGAGCGCCACCATCGTGGCGAGAAGCGAGGACAAACCGGCCGAAACCAGCGGCAGCGGCACACCGGTGATCGGCAGCACGCCGATCACCGCGCCGATGTTGACCACCGCCTGCATGACGATCCACGCGGTGATCGCGGCCGCGGTCAGCCGCGAGAAGGTGTCCTGCACGCGCCGGGCCACCCGCAGCCCGGCGAAGGCCAGCCCGCCGTACAGGAAGCACACGCACAAGGTGCCGATGAGCCCCAGCTCCTCGCCGATGATGGCGAAGATGAAGTCGCTGGTGGACTCGGGCACGTAGCCCCATTTTTCCCGGCTGGCCCCGAGCCCCACGCCGAACAGGCCGCCCGAGCCGACCGCGTACTTGCCCTGGATGTTCTGCATGTTCGGGCCCATCGGGCCGCCCTGCGGGTTCAGGAAACCCGTCAGCCGCTGCCGCCGGTACGCCGACGTCACCGCGAGCAGCAGCACGACCAGGCACATCAGCGCCAGCATCCCGGCAAAGATACGCCCCGGGGTGCCGATGACCCACAGCAGCGTCACGAAGATGACCAGCAGAACGAACGTGGTGCCCAGGTCGTCGCCGACCATGACCAGCATGCAGAGCAGCCCGGCCCCCGGCAGCAGCGGGATCAGCAGGTGCCGCCAGTCCTCCAGCTGGCGGAGCCGCTCCTTGCGGGCGAGCAGGTCGGCGCCCCACAGCACCAGGGCGATCTTGGCCAGCTCGGACGGCTGGGCCGGGAACGGGCCGAGCTGGATCCAGCGCGCGGCGCCGTTCTGCGACACCCCGACGCCCGGGATGAGGGTGAGCCCGAGGCCGAGGACCGACGCGCCGAGCAGCGGGTACGCCGCGGCGCGGAACACCCGCGGTGAGGACCGGGCCGCCACGTACATGATCGGCAGCCCGAGCGCGGCGCCGAGCAACTGCTTCTTGAAGTCGGAGTACGCGGGCAGGCCCTCGGTCAGGTCCTGCACCGACGAGGTGGACAGCACCATCACCAGCCCGAGCCCGAGCAGGAGCGCGGTAATGCCGATGATCAGGTAGTACGACGTGAGCGGGCGGTCGAGCAGCGCGAACCACGACGCGAGCCGGTCCCAGGCTGAGACGGACGGCCCGGCCGCGTCGACGGCCGCGGCCAGGTCGGCCGCATCGGCAGTCTCCTCAGCTCCGCCTTTAACCCCGGCTTCCACCACGCGCTCCATAGGTCCAGTTTCGGCGGGGGGACGGCCGATACCGGGGAGATCCGCCGCGTGTCGCGGAAGAGGGAGGATTCGGGGAGACGCCGGGGCAGGGCTACTTCGGGATCCAGGCAGCGTAGAAGACGCCCAGGCCAAGCGCGATGAACATGCCGGAGATGACCCAGAATCTGACCACGATCGTGGTCTCGGCCCAGCCGAGCAGCTCGAAATGATGCTGCAACGGGGCCATCCGGAACACCCGTTTACCGGTCATTTTGAACGAGCCGACCTGGATGATCACCGACAGCGTGACGATCACGAACAGGCCGCCCAGCAGGAGGAGCAGCAGTTCGGTCCGGGTCGTGATGGCCAGCCCGGCCAGCGCGCCGCCGAGGGCCAGGGAGCCCGTGTCGCCCATGAAGATGCGGGCCGGCGGGGCGTTCCACCACAGGAAGCCGACGCACGCGGCCATCAGGGCGGCGGCGACCACGGCCAGGTCCAGCGGGTCCCGGACGTCGTAGCAGTTCGGCGCGAGGGACAGCGTGCAGTCGTTGCGGAGCTGCCAGTTGCCGATGATGACGTACGCGGCCAGCACGAGGATGGCCGCGCCGGTAGCCAGGCCGTCCAGCCCGTCGGTGAGGTTCACCGCGTTGGACGTGCCGGCCACCATGGCCACGACCCAGGCCACGAAGAAAACGGGCCCGACCGAGATCCCGAAGTCGGCCAGGAAGGACAGGTGCGTGGACGCGGGGGTGAGGTCGTACCCGTCGGGGAAGTGCAGGGCCAGCACCGCGAACACGACGCCGACCACCACCTGCCCGGTGAGCTTGGCCCCGCTGCGCAGGCCGAGGCTGCGCTGCTTGTACAGCTTGATGAAGTCGTCGGCGAACCCGACCGCGCCCAGGCCGGTCATCAGGAACAGGACGAGCAGCCCGGACACCGACACCGATTCCCCGGTGGCGAGGTGCCCGGCGAAGTACCCGACGAGCGTCGCGACGATCATGACGGTGCCGCCCATCGTGGGCGTCCCCCGCTTGTTGGCGTGACCGGCCGGCCCCTCCTCGCGGATGGGCTGGCCGTAGCCGTGGCGGGAGAACACCCGGATGGCCACCGGCGTGCCGAGCAGCGCTACCACCAGCGAGACCGCGGCGGAGACGAGAAGGGCAATCACTGGGCCGTCTCCTTCAGGGGTTGCGGCGGGAGCAGCAAGCCGGCAGCGACACTTTCCAGCCCGGCGGCCCGGGAGGCCTTGACGAGAACGACGTCACCAGCGGCCAGCCGGCTCTGCAGGGCTGCGGCAGCACCCGGCCCGTCCGGCACGCTGATCGCCTCACCGTGCCATTCGCTCGTGGCCAGGGCCCCGTCGAGGATGGCTTCTGCTTCTTCCCCGACAACGATCAGACCGGTCACTCCGGTTCCGGCGGCCAGCGCCCCGATCTCCTCGTGACTGGCCCGGGACTCCTCCCCCAGCTCGGCCATCTGGCCGAGGACGGCGAAGGAACGCCGGCCCCGCGCCATGTGGCGCAGGGCGTCGAGCGCGGCGCGGACCGATTCGGGGTTGGCGTTGTAGGCGTCGTTGACGACGGTGACGCCACCCGGGGCCTGGTGCACTTCCATCCGCCACCTGCTGCGGGCGGTGGCCGCGGACAGCCCCTCGGCGATCTCCGCCGGGCCGAGGCCCATCTCGGCGGCGATGGCGGCCGCGGCCAGGGAATTCGGCACGTGGTGCGCGCCGTGCAGGGCCAGCCGGACCGGAGCCGTACCGGCCGGGGTCACCAGCGTGAAGCTCGCGCGCCCCAGGTCGTCCAGGCGGACGTCGGCGGCGGTGAAATCGGGACTTCTGGGGCTGCTGTGACTAGTGGGCTGGGTGGGGCCGGTGGACTGGGTG
>PLRW01000252.1 GCA_003164955.1 Actinomycetota bacterium | reverse complement strand
TGGCCCGAGGGCTGAACCTTTCCTGACCCGCGGGCTTGGGCTTTTCCTGATCAGCCGGACGCCGGCGGCTGGAGGGCCGGCCGTGGGTGCGCCGTGGCCGGCCGGGGATGGATCGAGGCCGGCGATGGCCGGCCACGCGCGAGCATCAGGGACAGGATGCCCATGGCCGCGGCCACGACGGCCCCGGCCGCGAAGATCGCCGGCAGCCGGATGCCGGCGCTCGCCAGCGGGCCCACGCCGAAGGCAGCGATGCCGTAGCCAACCTGGTAACAGGCGATAACGCCGCCGGCCACCACCGCCGGGTGGCCGGTGAGTTTCTCCTGCCCGAAGCTGATCGTGAGCGGCAGCAGCGCGGAGCAGCCGAGCCCGGCCAGGGCGAACGCGGCTACGGCCGCGCCGGGCGCGTTCCTGGGCAGAACGGCGACCAGCGCGAAAGCGCCCGCGAGCAGGAACGGCAGGGCGTGGTAGGCGGCCCGGCTGGGCAGCCAGCGCTGGATCGTGGCGAGCAGTACCCGGCCCACGGTCACCATCGCCCAGAACATGGTCAGCGCGAGCGAGGCGGTCGCTGACCCGACGCCCAGCGACGTGATGTCCAGCTGCGACCAGTTGCCGTCCATCGTCTCGCAGAACCCGTACAGGACGGCGAACACCGCGAAGACCGCGAACCCGGCCGGGAGCCGGTTGCCCGCCCCCGGCCGCTTTACCGGTCGCTCTGCCGGCCGGCGTCCCGCCTCGGGGCCAGGACGTTCAGCCACCCGCGGCGGCGCCCCTGGATGCTCCGCCGGCCCGGCACTGAGGGACCCGGCACTGAGGGACCCGGCACTGAGGGACCCGGCACTGAGGGAGAGCCGCAGGCTGACCGCGATCAGGGCCACGAGCAGGCAAGCGGCGAGGACCGGCAGGCCGATCCAGAATCCGAAGCCGACGAACGCCGCGACGAACGCGGGCGCGAGCGCCGTGCCCAGGCCGAGCAGCGCATTCAGGACCAGCACGGACTTGTCCACCGCCGCAGGATGGAACGCAGCGGTCAGGGTATTGAGCGACGGCACGGTGAGCCCGAAGCCGGCGCCGAGGCAGGCCGTGGCGGCCAGCAGCAGCACGTACGCGGCCCCGTGGTGGTGCACGACGAGCCAGCTGGCGATCAGCAGGATCATCGCGGCCAGGTCCGCTCCCACGCCCGCCAGGTACACCTTCTTCTCGCTAAAGCGCCTGGTCAGGCCGGGCCAGACCCGGCCAACACCGAGCAGGCCGGCGCCGAGCAGGGAGGCGGCGATCGCCGTGATCACCTGCGGCACGAACATCGCCCCGTACTGGCTGCTGGACAGGTCATAGGAGCTGCGGGCGGCGAAAATCGTGCTGGCGGCGGGGAAGGTGACCAGAACGATGCCCTGCACCAGGCCGGCCGCGTTGACCGCGGCGCTCTCCGCCCGAGTAGCCAATGCTGCCCTCCGCGGGACTGGAACGGATCAGGCCTGGACGGTGACGGTATTGGCGGGGTAGCCGGTGGCGCCGTTGGGCTCGGTGGGCGCCTGGTTGGCGGTCTGGGTGTAGCCGGAGGCGTCGGTAGCGCGGGCCTCGATGACGTGCGAGCCGGGGGTCGCATCCCAGTACCAGACCCACTGTCGCCAGGTGTCGATGCCCGGGACCTTGGCCAGGGTGGCCTGCTGCCACGCGCCCGCATCCACGCGGACGTGGACGGCGTCGATGCCCGTGTGCTGGGCCCACGCCACCCCGGCGACGGCGGTGCGGCCCGGCTTGACGGTCGCGCCGCTGAGCGGAACGTCGATCCGCGACTCGGTCTTGATCGGCCCCTCCTGGGACCAGCCCCGCTGGGCCCAGTACGCGGTCTGCGCCCCGAACGTCGTGACGTTGATGTCGGTGACCCACTTGGTCGCCGACACGTAGCCATAGAGACCCGGGACGACCATGCGGGCCGGGAAACCGTGCTCGACGGGCAGCGCGGACCCGTTCATGGCCACCGCCAGCAGCGCCTCCCGGCCGTCCAGCACCACCTCGATCGGCGTCCCGGAGGTGAACCCGTCCACGGACGTGCACAGCAGCTGGGTGGCGCCCGCCTTGGGGCGCGCCGAGCGGATGATGCTGGCCAGGCTCGCCCCCAGCCACTTCGCGTTGCCAATGTACGGGCCCGCGACCGGGTTCGACACGCACGTGAGGGTCACGTAGTGCTCGATCAGCGGCTTGTGCAGCAGCTCGTCGAAGCTGATCGTGACCTCGCGCTCCACCATGCCGTGGATGCGCAGCTGCCAGTGCGTCGGGTCCACCTGGGGCAGCACGATGGCGGTGTCCACGCGGTAGAAGGTGGAGTTCGGCGTGATAAAGGAGCTCAGCTCCGGGATATGCAGGTCGGTGCCGGCCGCGAGCGGCGGTGCGGGCTCCGCAGGCGCCGGGATGCGGATCGTGGCCCGGGCCTGCGTGACGCTCTGCCGGGCGTTCAGCTCGCGCCCGGCGAGGGCGGCGAGGGCCGCGCCGCCGGCGGCGGCACCGCTGGCGACCAGGAACCGGCGGCGGCCCGGCGCAGCGGCCGGCTGGTAGGTCCAGGTGTCCCCGGGAGGCGGCCCGGACACCACCTCGTTCCGCCCGTTCGCAGGACCCGCCGCCGGGCCCGCCGGGGCCGCCGCACCCGGAGTCAGCCACGTGGCTGACCCGGGCGCGGCATCCGGCTCGGCTGGCGGGTGCGCTGCATCCGGCGCGTCTGGCGCCGCTGTGTCTGATGCCGCCGGGGGGGAGGGCGGGGCGATGGGGGTCGTCGACACCGGCGGGGTCGCGGAATCGAACCCCGCGTACGGGTCGGCCTCAGCGCGTCCGGACGGTGACGCAGCGCGCCCGGACGATGGCGCAGCGGGAGCCGGCAACGGCGTACCGGGACGGAGCGACTGTGCTGCAGACTGGGCCGTGGACTCGAGCGCGGCGCGGGTGAGGCGGCTGAGCGCGAACGCGCCCACCGCGGCGCCCAGGATCGTGGGCACCACGTAGCCGAACGTCGCGTCCGGGCGGCTCAGCGCGGCGGCCAGGCCGATCGCGGCGAAGACCACCAGGCCGGCGTACCCGTAGGCCAGCCGGCGCATCGCGGCCACCCCGATCAGCGCCGCGACGATGGCCAGCGCGATCAGGATGCCGGTGACCAGCGCCGTCTTGTCGTTCGCACCGAACGCGGAGATCGCGAAGTTCTTGACCGGCGGGGGAGCGAGGTCGATCGCGGCCTGCCCGACCACGACCGCCGGGGATCCCTGCCGCGCGCTCAGGCCGGACACGAGCTGGCCGACCCCCAGGGCCACGGCCGCGGTGAGGACACCCGCGATGGCCCCGAACGTAGCCTGCCTCCGCCGCGAGCCCGGGTGGGGACCGCTCCGCGGCGGCACGGAACTCCCCGGGGGCACGGGGCCCCGCGGCGTCACGGAGCGCGCCAGGATGTCACGGAACGCCGGGGACGTTCCGCCTTATCCGGCCGGTCATCGCCCCAGGATCCTTCGCTGTCCCCGGTGTTGTCCCCGGGCGGCCCGTTCCGCCCGGATCCCCGGGGCCTGTTAGCCTCCGCTGTCCCTCCCATTGCCGCGCACCATCACGAACCCTGCCGCATCCAGGGCCGCATCATCCAGGATGTGGAAGCCGCGCCAGGCCAACCCGTCGCCAGGCCAAACCGCCGTGATAACCGCGGAACGGCCGCAACAGGTGCGCTACACACCAAACTACCGTCGTTCAATCCTCGAATATCCAACGAGTTGGTGACCCCATGAAATCCGCGTCCCGCATGCCGAACACGCGCTGCGGGCGCACCCCGAACGTCGCGTTCACGGCCGGGTCCAGGAAGCCGAGCTCGATGTGCGTGGCGTATTTCGCATTCATCAGGTCGATCACCCGCTGCAGCGACGCGGGCTCGGTCACCACGCGCGCCACGCCCTCGATGATGACCGGGTCGGACGCTGATTCCGTCGTTATCACGCAGTGCGGGTCGGCGTGGAGGTTCCTGGTCTTGCGGGACCCGGCGGCACTGGAGAACCAGAGCGTGCTGTCGTCCCACATGCCCCAGACGGGCATCAGGTGCGGCCGCCCGGTGGGCCGTACGGTCGCGATCCAGTAGTTGCGCGCGGCGGTCAGCCGTTCGGCCGCCCAGGACCATTGCAGGAGGCCGCTGCCCTCTTCCGGCCCGGAGATGCCGTACCCCGGCATGTAGGGCCGGCTGACCCGAGGGATCTCCATGCCGGCATGTTTACCACGCGGCCCGCGGCGCAGCCGGGCATATTCAAACGACGCGCAGCCACTGCTGTACCAGGGGTATCTCGGCGCGCGACACCGGCTCCCGGTGGGGCTAACGTTGGGGCCGTGAAAGCATCTCCCGAAGCACAGTTGCGCCTGCTCGAACTGGCCGACCTGGACGCCGAGCTGGGCCGGCTCGACCAGCGCCGCCGAAGCCTCCCGGAAGCCGCTCAGCTTGAGCAGGTCAACGCCCGCATGGGTGAGCTCCGGGACGGCATCGTCATGGCCGACACTGAGCTGAGCGACCTGGCCCGTGAGCAGACCCGGGCGGAACGCGACGTGGAGCAGGTCCGGTCACGGATCGACCGGGACCGGTCCCGTCTTGACGGCGGGCAGGTCAGCGCCGCCCGCGAGCTGGAGAACCTGCAGTCCGAAGTGCAGTCGCTGCTGCGCCGGCAGTCCGATCTCGAGGAGATCGTGCTGGACGCGATGGAGCGCGGCGAGGCCGCCGAGGGGCGCCGCGATGCCCTCGCCGCCGAGCAGGCCACCGCCGGCGAGCAGGCCGCGGAGCTGACCACCAGGCGGGACGCCGCGCTGGACGAGATCGGCGAGCAGGCGGCCAAGGCCGAGGCCCGCCGCGCCACGGTGGCCGCCGACGTCCCCGCGGACGTGCTCACCCTCTACGACAAGCTCCGCGCGCAGCAGGGGGTCGGCGCGGCCATGCTGCGCCGCGGCCGCTGCGAGGGATGCCACCTCTCGCTGCACACCGTGGACCTGAACCAGATCCGGGCGGCCGCGCCGGATGAGGTGGTCCGCTGTGAGGAATGCCGGCGGATCCTCGTCCGCACGGCCGACTCGGGCCTGTGACGGGCGCCACGATGCGCACGCTCATTGTCGAGGCCGACGGCGGCTCCCGTGGCAACCCGGGACCGGCCGGGTACGGCGCGCTGGTCCGGGACGCGGCCACCATGGAGGTCCTGGCCGAGGAGTCCGAATTTCTCGGTACCGTGACCAACAACGTGGCCGAGTACTCCGGTCTCATCGCGGGCCTGCGCGCGGCCGCGCGGATCGACTCGCACGCCTCGGTCCAGGTGCGGATGGATTCCAAGCTGGTCGTGGAGCAGATGTCCGGCCGCTGGAAGATCAAGCACCCGGATATGAAGCCGCTCGCCCGCGACGCCAGCGAGGCCGCCCGTGGCTTTACCGAGGTGACGTACGAGTGGGTGCCGCGGGAGCGCAACAAGGATGCGGACCGGCTCGCCAACGAGGCGATGGATGCTGAACGGAACGGTGGTGGGGCCCGGAACCGGGTGAGACCCCGCCCGGCCGAGCGCCCGGCAGGGCCCGGAGCAGGGCCGGAAGCAGGGCCGGGCGGCAAGCCGGAAGCGCAGTCACCAATGCGGGGGGCCGGCCCGACCGTGCGATCAGGTGGCCCGACCGTGCGATCAGGCGAAACGTCAGCCGGCTGGGGCCCCGCGCAGGGCCAGGCGACGATCACGCTGCTGCTCCGGCACGGGCAGACGCCGCTGTCGGCCGAGCGGCGGTTCGCGGGCATCGGGGACATCGAGCTGACCGAGACGGGCGTGCGCCAGGCGAAGCTGGCGGGGGAGCGGCTCGCCGCGCGCGGCGGCGTCGACGTGATCGTGACGTCACCGCTGCGGCGGGCGCGGCTTACGGCCGAAGAAGTGGCCGCGGCCACCGGCGCACCGGTCGAGGAGGACGCGGACTTCCGCGAGACCGACTTCGGCGCATGGGAGGGCCTGACCTTCACCGAGGCCCAGCGGCGGTGGCCGGACGAGGTCGCGGCCTGGCTGGCCGACCCGGCGGCCGCCCCGCCCGGAGGCGAGAGCTTCGCCGCGGTCGCCGACCGGGTGACGGCGGCGCGGGAACGGCTGATGGCGGCGCACCTCCGGCAGACCGTGCTGGTGGTCAGCCACGTGACGCCGATCAAGACGCTGCTCACCGAGGCGCTGCTCGCGCCGCCCGCGGCCATGTACCGGATGCACCTCGACGTGGGTGCGTTCAGCGAGATCGACTGGTACACGGACGGCCCGGCGGTCGTCAGGTCACTGAACGATACAGCTCACCTGCGCTAGCGGACCTTTGCGGTAAGGTCGGCTGCGCCCGGCCACGGCCGGTTTGCGAACGTGTGAGCTCAGGGTCACGTAAGGATGCTGCTGGATGATGACGACGGATTTCGGCGCGCCCGGCGCCCGGCGCGGGCGCGGCTGCTGCCTGCAGTCGGCCGGGCAGTCGGCCGGCTCTCGTAAAATTCGCCGTCATGGCTGACCGCTCGCAGCTCAGCGCCCCCGGGAGCCTGCAGAACAGCACCGGCATCACGAAGACGGCGACGTCGCTCACGGGGGAGTCGCTGGCCGAACTGGCCGCCCAGCACAACCTGACGCCCAGCGCGCAGCGGCCGCCCCTGCTGGCGTACATGGGCAAGCTGTGGCAGCGCCGCCACTTCATCATGGCCTTCGCCACCGCGCGGAACGTGTCGATGTACACCGACGCCCGGCTCGGCCAGGTCTGGCAGGTGCTCACCCCGCTGCTCAACTGCGCCGTCTACTACCTGATCTTCGGCATCCTGTTCAAGGCCAACCGGGGCGTCGAGCACTACATCCCGTACCTGGTCATCGGCGTCTTCATCTTCACGTTCACCGAGCGCTCGATCCTGGTCGGGTCGCGGGTCATGCACAACAACCTGTCGCTGATCCGGGCGCTGCAGTTCCCGCGGGCCTCGCTGCCGCTGGCTTACGTGATCGTCGAACTGCAGCAGCTGATGCTGTCCATGGTCGTCATGGTCATCATCGTGCTGGGCTATCACGAGCCGCTGACCTGGTACTGGTTCCTGGCCATCCCGGTGCTGCTGCTGCAGACGCTGTTCAATATCGGCGCGGGCCTGATCATCGCGCGGATCGGCGCCGAACTGAACGACGTCAGCCAGCTCGTGCCGTTCCTGACCCGCGTGTGGCGGTACTTCTGCGGGGTCATGTACAGCATCGCCACGCTGCCCGCCACGCTGCCGCTGTGGTCGAAGGAGGTTCTGCAGCTCAACCCGGCCGCCGTGTACATCTCGCTGATGCGCTTGGCGATCATGCGGTCGCAGCGCATCAACGCGGCCGGCGCCGAGCCGTACAACGCCAATACGTGCGCGACCTTCTTCAAGCATCTGTCGCTCTACCACGACCAGGCCTACTGTCACCCTGAGGTGACCATTACCCAGCTCTGGGCGGCCGGGGCCGGATGGGCTGTCCTCGCACTCGCGATCGGCATCATCTACTTCTGGCGTGCCGAGGCGCGCTACGGCCGAGGCTGACCGCGGCGCGCCGTGCGCGCGCGGCGCGGGACCGGGACATCCGGGGGGCACGGTCCAGCGCCAGGCATCGGCTGCCTGGGCGGGAGGGCTCACCCACTGGCCGCTGCCAGACCCGGGTCCCGCCAGCGGCTGACCCGGTAACCCCCATCAGTCTCTCCATCCCTGCCGGAGACGCCGCGCTGGCGTGAAAATCGGGTCGGGTTGCGCTCGTTCACGGCCGGTGCTGACCGTATAGATCTTCAAGTTTTCCGGCCGATGACCGCAACAACGAAAATCTATACGCCAGCGCGACCATCCCCCGGGATGAAAAGGCTTTGTACGCAAAGGCGCCGATGCGTGTACTGGGGTGCACGCGATGGCGCCAACGCGTACAAAAGATTCCGCCGCGCCGGCGCCCCGCAGGTCACTGCGTTCTCATAAGCCCATCGCTTACCTGGGCCATCACCTTCAGCGACCCGTTCCGGAGGCGGGAACTCACCAGCCAACCGGAAATACCTTGCGCGAGGCAGCCCCGGCTGAGGCGGGTCGATTTTCCGGGTCAGGCCGGGACCGGGATGGCGAACGTCTGGCCCGCGCCGGCGCGGGCGCTGAGCCAGTCGTCCGAGATCAGCGCGGCCAGCGTGGCCAGGGCCCACACGGTGACCGGATCGGTGTGCGGCGGCCGGAGCAGCCGTTCGGCCGCCGGCCGGCTGACGATGGCGAACAGGCCGCCGGCCGATCCGGTGCCGAGCACGTAGTCCCGCAGGAACTCCGCCATGTCGTCCCCGTAGCCGCGCCGCCAGTCGAAGCGGGCCCGCCCGCCGGGACCGGCTGAGCCGGGCCCTGCTGCCCCCGGGGCGGCCGCAGCCGGTGCCGCGGCCGGTGGGGCGGGCGCCAGGGCCGGTGCCAGGGCCGGGTCGCACTTCCAGCGGTCGGCGGCGAGCGGGATGTCCAGCAGCGCCGGGCACAGCGCGCCGATCGCCCCGCGGACCAGCCGGTCGTCGAGGCGTTCGGCGAGCGGCGCGGACCGGGCCGCGCGGACCACCCGGTCGTCGAAGAACGGCTGCGCCATCACCGAGCGGATCGCATACGCCTGCCGCGCCGCGGCGGACCACCGCCCGGCCCGGTTGACCAGGTAGAAGTCGTCCAGGGCCGGTTGCGGGTGCGCGGCGACCGCGGCGGCCCAGGGGGCCAGGCTGGCCAGGTACGCGGTCCGCCAGCGGGCCCGCAGCAGCGGGACCCGGCGCATGGTAAGCCGGCGCAGCAGCTCGGCGGAGGCCACCGACCGCCGCGCGGCCGACCCCGGAATGATCTTGGCGTACCCGCCGCGCAGCAGTTCGCCGCCGTGCCCGCCGATCGAGATCGCGCTGGCGCTGCCGTCCGGATCGGGCCGGCCCACGTTCTCGAACGCGGACAGCATGCCGTCCGCGACCAGCACGGTGGCCCGGAGCCGCCCGAGCACGTCAACCTCCTGGACGGTGGGCCCCGCGGCGGCCCCCCCAGACCCAGCCGCTTCGGTCGTGCGCGGCTCCGCCACCTCGTGCTCCAGGCCCAGCTCGCGGGCGACCTGCGCCGCGACGGTCACGTCCGGGTGGTCCGGGAAGCCGTAGGTGCGGGCCCGGACCGGCACCCCGGCGCGGGCCAGCGCCGCGGCGATCAGGCGGCTGTCCTTCCCGCCGGTCAGGCTCAGCTCGACCGGCGCGGACGCCTCCCGCAGCGGGGTGACCGCCTTTACGAGTGCCTCAGCGACCCGGGCCGCCGCGTCCGGGCCGCTGAGGCCCGGCTCGGTCAGCGCGGCGCGCTCGGACTCGATGACCGTCCCGTCGGCGACGTGGCAGGAGGTCGCCGGGCCGAGCGCGCGCACGCCCGTGAAGGGCGTGACCGCCCCGAGCGGGTACCCCGGGCCGAGCAGCCCGGCGTACAGCAGGGCATCGGCGTCCCCGAGGCGGCCGGTAACGGCTGCGGCCCACGTCGCGCGGTCGGACAGGACCGTGGCCCGGCCCGCCCGGGTCAGGAACACCGGGTCGACCCGGGTGATCCCGGTCCGCGCGGACACCGCCCCGCCCGATTCCCCCGACGCCCAGATCGTCCCCGCGTAAGATCGCGTCGCTCCGGCGGACCCGAGAGCGGGCCACATAGCGGTGTATCCGGATACACCGCGGCCCGGGGGCGTGCCCTCAGGAGTGTATCCGGATACATCAGGCTGCTGATCGCTAAGAGTATTCGAATGTGGACCCCAAGTGACCATGGCGGAGCGGCCGTCCGGGGCGCGCCAGATCACCTGCGCCGGGCCCGGGATGGGCATGACCCGGGGATCGGTTCCGCAGGCGCGCTCGGTCAGCGCCGCGCACGTGGCGGGGTCCGGGGCGCTGACGGCCAGGGTGAAGAACATGCCGTGGGCCACGGCCATGGAGGGCGCCATTTCTCAGGGCGCCCCGGGCAGCGAGTAGCGCTGCACCTGCTTCGCCGGCGTCAGGTTCTCGGTCAGCAGCCGGTACCAGACCCTGAACACCTTCCGGGACTCGAACGTCTCGATGGCGTCCGCCCGGGCCACCGCGCCGGCCTCGCGCCACTGCTCGTCGGTGCGGATCGCGGCGATCGCGGCCGCCATCTCCTGCGGGTTCTCGTGGATCCAGCGCGTGTCGTAGACGGTCTCCGCGCCGGGCCAGTGCCGGATGACCGGGACCGCCCCGGAGACCATGCCCTCGATGGGGGCGACGTGGGTGCTCTCGTCGTCGCTGGTGGACAGGACGAAGCCGACCCGCCGCAGCCACGCCGGGACGTCCCGGCCCGCCTCGTCGAACACGACCGCGCCGCGCAGCAGCGGGGATCGCTGGATGCGGTGCAGCGCCGCCGCGTAGTGCCCGCGCTCCTCCGGCTTCTGCCAGACCCACCAGTGGTCCCACGGCATCCCGGACTTGACGCAGAGCATGTACCGCTCATCGTCGCGGCGCAGCTCCTCCAGCACGTCGAGGGCCAGGTCGATCCGCTTGCGCGACGGCACCATGCCGACGAACCCGAGGCTGAACCGCGCGCCGTCGAGCTTGGGCCGCTCCAGTTGCCCGACCTCGACCGTGTTGGGCAGGGCGATGATCTTGCGGGTGGGCCAGCCGGTCTTCTCGGCCACCAGTTCCGCGTAGCGCTTGTTGACCGTGACCACCTGGTCCACGGCCTTGATGTCGACCCGGTACGGGTACCGGGCGTACACCTCGAAGCGGTGCAGCCGGACGATGAGCCGGGACTTGGGCCGCTTGTTCTCGCTGTACCAGATGGCGTTCGGCCCGCACCACTCGCAGATCACGACGTCGGCCCAGCGGGAGATCTCCCGGCTGGCCTCCTCGTCGTGCTCGCCCAGCGAGGGCCAGTGGTCGACCCGCAGCTCAAGCCCCGGCTGCTGGCGCAGGTAGTCCAGCAGCGGGGTGATGAACTTCAGGTCGTGCCCGGCCACCGCGACCTTGAGGACGCCGGTGCCCGGCGCGACCTCGACGCGGGGCAGCGCGTCACTGAGGTAGCGGCGGATCCGGCCGGCCGCCTTGTCCAGCGTGTACTCCGCGGCGGCGGCCGAGGTGCGGCTGGCCGCGAGCTTCATGATGGCCGGGTCGGCAGCCGCGGTCTCGGCGATGGCGGTCACGTCGCGCAGGTCACGCGCGAACATCGGGTAATCCGCGCCCAGCAGCGCCTCGTGCATCGGCGTCCGGTTCAGGATGACGGGCAGCCCCAGCATGCCGAACTCCAGCACCTTGGTGGACAGCTCCAGGCTCGCGTCCAGGCTGGGGTGACGCCAGCCCAGCCCGATGTCGCAGCTGGCCGCGATGCGCATGGCCCCTTCCCGGGAATGGCCGCCGCGCCACACCACCCCGCTGGCGGGAACCACCGGCGGTGCGCCCGCTGAGTCGCCCGCGTCCGGCGCCGGCGGGTCGCCCAGCGCGACGCGCATCCGCCGCTGGTAGCCCGGGTCGGCCGGGTCGTTGTGGATCTTGTCGCCGACCATGTGCAGCTCGGCCCGGACCCCGCGCGCGGCCAGCAGCCCGGGCAGCTGGGTCATCTCGTAGGTGTTCCAGCGCGGGGCGAACTTGCCGGTGTAGACGAGGCGCAGCACCCCGTCGGGATCCCGCGGTGTCCCGGGCAGCGCCGGGGCGGGCGGCACGACCGGCGGGAACAGCACGCACTTGCCGCATGCCTCGGCCACGCTGCCCTCAAGGAAGCACCGCAGTTCCTCGGTCTGGCACAGCACGTACTGCGAGGCCTCGGCCACGCCGGCCAGCCAGTTCACCGCGTCCGGCGTCATCTCGGGAATCGACTGCGGGATGTCGGTCAGGTAGGTCCAGAGCCGGCCGCGGAACGCTTTGTCCGTGACTACCTGGGACACCAGGTGGCGGCCGCGCAGGACCACGATGTCGTGGCGGTGCTCCGCGTCGACCGCGGTCAGGATCGCCGACGCCTGTGCGGGGCTGAGCCCGCGGGCCGTGATGCCGTCGGCGAGCTGCTCCTCGGCGGGCCGCCGGATGGTGACGCCCGGCTCGCCCTCCAGCGGGGTCAGCAGCCGGTCCGTCTGCACCGGCGCCTTCAGCACGAGCGTCACCGCGCACCCGGCCCGGGCCAGCGCGAGCACCATCGACTGCACCCAGATCGCGGACCCGTCGATCAGGTTCAGGTTGACGTCCCCGTACACCAGGGCCGAGCGTGACCTGGGCGTGTTCGCGGCGGTCCCGTCGTCACCGGGCGGCGGGGACTCCGGCCCTGATTCGGCCTGCGGTCCGGACATGAACGATGCCTTCCTCGTCGAATCGGGTCACTCGGCCACGGCGGAGGCCGCCGTGCCGGCCACCACGCTGACTGCCGTGCTGGCCGCGGGGCCGGCCGCATCGTCCGCGGTGAGGGCGATCGCGAACAGCCGCAGGCCGCGGCGGGCCCAGCTCGACCGCGGCGGCGCGCCGTCGCGGAACAGGTCCGTCCGGGCCACGGCCGGATCCAGCACGTCGGTGAACACATAGTCCGCCCCGGCGGCGGGGCCGACCGCATCGGCGCGCGAGCACTCCAGCGCGCACATCAGCTCCAGCAGGTACGAGTCGGGGTAAGCCACCTGGGGATCCCATTCGGCCGACCACGGGGACACGGCCGCGCGCGCCGCGGCGGCCAGGCCCGCACCGGTCACCACGCCCGCGACGATGCCCTCGGCGGTGAGCGCGGCCAGCGCGCCGCCGACCTGCTCGCGCGCCGCGCGGGACGCCGTGTTGTCGGGGTCCGCCAGCGCCATGTCGCCCTCGAGCCAGACCCGCACCTCATGCGGGCGCAGCCGCTGGCCCAGCACGCGAGTGGCCAGGCGGCCGGCGGCGGCGGCGTCCCGGACCCCGGCGAGGACGGCGACCCGGCGGCCCGGTACGGGCCGGGGCGGCAGTTCCACCAGCCGGGCCAGTTCGGCGAGCCGGGCGGGCGTGGCGTGTGCCTCGAACAGCTCGAGCAGGGTCGCCTTGATCTCGCTCATGTCGCGGTGGCCCCCGGCGATGGCGGCCGCGAGCTGCCGGGCGGCCTCGCCGGCCTCCGCGGCGGCGGCGGCCCCGCTGACCTGAGTGTCCTCGGTGACGGGCCCGACCACGCGCGCCCCGCAGGCGAGCTGCTCCCGCGCCTGCGCCGCGGTCGCGGCCAGGAACACCGCGTGCTGCCGGTACAGGCCCGGCGCGGCTCGCCACGACGGCTCACCGATGACCCGGACCGGCCGGGCCCTATCCCCCCGGGCGCTGGCGGGGCCGCTGTCCGGCTCGCTGCCGGTCAGCTCGTCCAGCATGCGCTTGACGGCCGGCCCCTCGCGCGGATCCCGGTGCCCGGCGTACACCGGGACCGCCCCGCGCGCCGCGGGCAGGTCGATCGGGTTGAACCGGGCGAGCTGGACGCCGAGACCGCCCTCGACCTCGGCGTCGCAGGAGGTGCCCAGCCAGTCCAGGTACGGCATCAGGTACGACGGGGCGTTACGCAGGAAGATGACGGGCTTGCCCAGCGCGTGAGCCAGATCGATCAGGTCGGCCAGCCTGCGCCCGCGGTCGGTCGCGGCCGGGTCGCCCGCGTGCGCCCAGGCCCCGCCGGGCAGCAGCGCCGCCGCCTCGATGAGCACCAGGTCGGCACCGGAGCCCTCCAGGACGAACGCCGCGTCGTGCGGCAGCAACTGCTCCGCGGTCACGTCCGGGGCCAGGGCCGCGCAGCTCGCATCGGTGAGGACCCCGGCGACCACCAGGCCGTCGGCCATGTCCTGGCCCTCGGCCCGCGCGGCGGCCGACCACGCCAGGCCCGGCACCGTGTAGGCGGCGAGGAACCGGTCACCGGCCGCCCCGGCGCCCGCGTCGAGCAGGATCCGGGCCCAGCGCTCCTCGTCGGCGGACCGGAACCCGTTGCCGGCTCCGCCCGCGGCGCGCCCGGCCCGGCGCTCCCGCCACATCCGGTACAGGTGCTTGGGCAGCCGAGGGCCGCCGATCCACGGGCGCTTGGCGGCCGCGACGATGGCCTGGCCGAGCTCCATCGTGGCCGACCGCTTCATCGCCATGAGCTGCGACTCGGCGGTGGCGAGCTGGCGGTGCGTGTCACGCAGGGCCCGGGCCAGCTGGTCCCGTTCGGCGGCCAGGGCGATGCCGTGCGCGGCGCTGCCGGGATCTACCGCGTCGCCGTCGGCGAGGTCAGCCTCGTCCGGCTCGGACGGCGCGTAGACAGTCAGCGCCAGGTCGGCGCTCTCGTTGTCGGTCATGATGCTGCGGTGGTCTCCTCAGCCGTCGCTGGCCAGCCAGTCGGTGATGATCCGCCCGATGCGCACACCCGCGTGGCCGTCCCACAGCGGCGGCAGCTCACCGGTGTACGGCCCGTCGTCACACGCCTTCAGTACGGCCGAGGCCAGCTCGGCAGACGTTATGAGCCTATTGCTGCCGCTGGTGATCGTGATGGGCCGTTCGGTATTCGGGCGGACGGTCAGGCACGGTACGCGCAGCAGCGTGGTCTCCTCCTGCACGCCGCCAGAGTCGGTCGCCACCGCGGCCGCGCCGCGCACCAGGCCCATGAACTCCAGGTAACCCAGCGGCGGGCAGGCGTGCACGGCCGGATGCGCGCTGAGCCCGGCCGCCTCCAGCACGGCGCGCCCGCGCGGGTGCACCGGGATCACGACGTCGATCACGCCGGCGATCTCGTGCAGCGCCTTCACCAGCCCGGCCGCGACGGCGGGGTCGTCCACGTTCGACGGCCGGTGCAGCGTGGCGACCACGTACCGCTCGGGCAGGTCCAGGCCGGCCCGGACCGCGGCGGTGTCGAACCGGTCCAGGTTGGCCATCAGCGTGTCGATCATCGGGTTGCCGACCAGGTGCACCGCGCTGACCGGCCGGCCCTCGTTGGCGAGGTAGCCGATCGCCTCCGGGGAGGTCGCGAACATCAGGTCGGACATCTGGTCGGTGAGCCGCCGGTTGATCTCCTCCGGCATCGTGTTGTCGAAGCTGCGCAGGCCGGCCTCGACGTGCGCGATCGGGATCTGCAGCTTGGCGGCGACCAGCGCGGCGGCCACACTGGAGTTCACGTCGCCGTAGACCACGACCAGGCCCGGGGGATGCTCGATGAAGTCCTGCTCCAGCCCGGTCATCGCGGCCGCCGTCTGCTGGGCGTGACTGCCCCCCGCCGAGCCCACGCCCAGGTTCACGTCGGGGGCCGGCAGGCCGAGCTGAACGAAGAACACCTCGGACAGGCGCTCGTCGTAATGCTGGCCGGTGTGGACCACCCGCTGCCGGTGCCCGAGCGCCGCGAGCGCCCGGATCACCGGCGCCGCCTTGACGAAATTCGGGCGGGCGCCGAGCACGTGGGTGATGGGTGCGAGCATCGCTGTCCTTTGCGCGTTCTGGGCGGTTCGCCCGGGTTACATCACAGCTCAGATCATGGATCAGGTCGCCGTCCGGATCCTGGTGCCTCTACATTCTCGGGCCACTGCCCATTTTGGGCCCACTGGGGAGTGCAACGGTGCACCGCACCGCCGGCCTGGACCGCCGGCCTGGTCCGGCCGACGCACTATCATTCGCCGACGTGACGTCGCGTCCCTCGCCCCCGCCCGATCGCCAGGCCCCGCCGCGCCCGCCGGGTCCCTGGCTGCCCGCGCCGAGTCCCTGGCGGCCCGCGGCCTGGCGGGTGTCACCGCGGGTGCTCATCCTGGCGGCGTTCGTCATGTGGCGGCACGTCACCGCCGACCCGGTGCGCTCCCTTTTGCTCGGCTGGCGCGTGCTACCCCGCAGGCTACGCCCCTGGCTGCGGTTCGCGGGCCGCTACGGCCGAGCGGTCGTGCTGTGGGGATCGGGCGACCGGAAGGCGGCGCTGAGCCTGCTCGGTACGTCACCCCGGCGGCTCGCGGCCTTCGCGCTGGCCGTGGACCGTCCGGACGCCGCGCGGTCCGCGCTGGACCGGATGCCCGTCGCCGACCCGGCCCGGGCCACCCTGCTCGCGCGCCTGGCCGCCCGCGAGGGCCGGCTGACCGACGCGGTGGCGGCCCTGGACGGCGTGCCCGGCCGCCGGGTGGCCTCGCTGCGGGCGTCCCTGGCCGGCGAACTCTACGTGCTGACCGACGGCATCCCCCGCCCGGAGCGCGGCGGAGCCGTCCCCGCGACCCGGACGGCTCCCGTGCCGGGGCGGGTTCTGCACCTGGTCACGGACGCGCTGCCGACGACCAACGCCGGCTACACGGTCCGGACCCAGCGGATCGCGGTCGCCCAGCGCGAGGCCGGCCTGGACCCGCACGTGGTGACCAAGGCCGGGTTCCCGGTGGCGCAGGGCCACCTGGACGGGCGCCGCGTCGCTGACCTGGACGGCGTCCCCTACCACCGGCTGATCCCGTACCGGCTGCCGCGCGCGGCCGACGCCGCGGCCGCGCTCGGGCTGGACCTGGCGGCCCGGCTGACCGGGCGGCTCCGGCCCGCGGTCCTGCACGCGGCCAGCAACCACCTCAACGGTCAGCTGGCCCTCGCCCTGCGCGAGGACTTCGGCCTGCCGGTGATCTACGAGGCGCGCGGGTTCTGGGAGGAAACCTGGCTGTCCCGGCACGGTGTCGACGCGGGGGCCGGCCCCGGTGCCCCCGCGGCGCGGGCTGCAGAGCCGGGGGATACCCCCAGCCACGTCCGTTCAGCACAAATGTCACCCGCGGAAGCGGCACCGGCGGAAGGGGCACGCGGGGCGCAGAGGGCGCAGAGGGCGCCGGTGGCGCCTACCCCGCTGCCCGGCACCGATCTTGCCGCCAGCGACTTCTACCAGTTCAGCCGGGCAGCGGAGACCCGCTGCATGGTCGAGGCCGATCTCGTGGTCACGCTCGGTGAGGTCATGCGCGAGGAGATCGTGGCGCGCGGGGTGGCCGCGGACAAGGTCATCGTCGTCCCGAACGCCGTGTCCGCGGACTTCCTGGAGCCGCTGCCCGATGGCGCGCCGCTGCGCGAGTCGCTCGGCATCCGGCCCGGCGAGCTGGTGATCGGGGTGGTCTCCAACCTGGTCGCCTACGAGGGCGTCGGGACCCTGCTGGAGGCGGCCGCCGAGCTGCGCCGCCGGAAGCTGCCGGTCCGCCCCCTGATCGTCGGTGATGGCACGGAACGGGCGGCGCTGCAGCGCCTGGCCGGGCGACTGGGCCTCAGCGGCGCGGCCATCTTCACCGGGCGCGTCCCGATGTCGGAGGTGCGCCGCTACCACGCCGTCCTCGATCTGTTCGCCGTGCCCCGGACCAGTGACCGGGTCTGCCAGCTGGTCACGCCGCTGAAGCCGGTGGAGGCCATGGCCAGCGGCCTGTGCGTGGTGGCCAGCGATGTGGGCGCGCTCCGGGAGATTATCCGGCCCGGGGTTACGGGGGCGCTGGCAACTTCCGGGGATTCGGTCTCCTTTGCCGATATTATGGAGCCCCTGCTCTACAGTTCAGATACTCGGCGCAAACTCGGGGGGAACGCGCGGGAATGGGTGGCCAGGGACCGTACCTGGGCCCACAACGCGGCGATCTACCGGGCAGCCTATGAACGTGTCGGCGCCGTCTGACATCACATCCTCAGGTGAAGGGACGCCGTCGATGCAGGTCGATTTGCTGGTAATCGGTCTCGGCTACGTGGGGTTGCCCCTGGTGCGAGAGGGGACGAAAGTCGGCCTGAGCGTCGTCGGGTTCGACATCGGCCCGGGCGTCGTGAACGGCCTCAACGGCGGGCGCTCCCACGTGGACGACCTCTCCGATGACGACGTGGCCCGGATGCTCGCGGCCGGTTTCCGCGCGACCACCAGCGAGTCGGAGGTGGGCGAGCCGGACATCATCGTCATCTGTGTCCCCACCCCGCTGTCGGAGGCCGACGGCCCCGACCTGACCGCCGTGCGGGCCGCCTCGGAGACGGCCGGGCGGCTGCTGCACCGCGGCACGCTCGTGGTGCTGGAGTCGACCACGTACCCGGGGACCACCGACGAGCTGGTCCGGCCGATCCTGGAGAAGGCGTCCGGGCTCAGCGCCGGGGTGGACTTCAACCTGGCCTTTTCCCCGGAGCGGATCGACCCGGGGAACCCCGTGTACGGGCTGCGGAACACCCCCAAGGTCGTCGGCGGCCTCACCCCGGACTGCACGGCGGCGGCCGCGCGGTTTTACGGCCTGGTCTGCGACCAGGTGGTCGAGGCCAAATCGCCGCGCGAGGCCGAGATGGCCAAGCTGCTGGAGAACACCTACCGGCACGTCAACATCGCGCTGGTCAACGAGATGGCCGTGTTCTGCCACGAGCTCGGCATCGACCTGTGGGACGCGATCCGGTGCGCGTCCACCAAGCCGTTCGGCTTCCAGCCGTTCTACCCCGGCCCGGGGGTTGGCGGGCACTGCATCCCCATCGACCCGAACTACCTGTCCTACAAGGTCCGGACGCTGGGCTACCCGTTCCGTTTCGTGGAGCTCGCGCAGGAGATCAACAGCCGGATGCCCGGCTACGTCGTGGACCGCGCCGCGGAGCTGCTCAACCGGCACGCCAAGCCGATGAACGGCGCCAACGTGCTGCTGCTCGGGGTGACCTACAAGCGGGACATCGCCGACCAGCGCGAATCCCCGGCGCGGCCGATCGCGCGCCGGCTGCTCGCGCGCGGTGCCGTGCTCGCCTACCACGACCCGCACGTGCCGGACTGGGCGATCGACGGCCAGCCGGTGCGCCGGGCCACCGACCTGGATACCGAGGTCGTGACCGCGGACGTCGTCATCCTGCTGCAGGACCACAGCGAGTACGACCTGGAGCAGATCGCCTCCGAGGCCAAGCTGTTCTTCGACACCCGGGGCAAGCTGACCGGGCGCGGCCACACCGGGCCGAACACCGAGACGCTGTAACCGCCGATGCGCGTCGTCGTCTGCACCGTGGTGCACCACCCGGCCGACGCCCGGATTCTGTACCGGCAGATCCGGGCCCTGCTCGACGCCGGGCACCAGGTCACCTACATCGCGCCGTTCGGTGCGTGCGACGTCACCCCGTGGCCGGAGCTGACCACCGCCGACGTGCCGCGGGCCGTCGGCCGGCGCCGGCTGGGGGCGCTGCGCGCCGCCCGGCGCCAGCTCGCCCGGTACGCCCCGGGCGCGGACCTGGTGCTCATCCACGACCCCGAACTGCTGCTGGTCCTGCCGCTGATCCGGCACCGGCCACCGGTGATCTGGGATGTGCACGAGGACACCGCCGCCGCCCTGGGGACCAAGGCCTGGCTGCCGCCCGCGCTGCGCCGGGTGGTGGCGTCGGCGGTGCTGCGGGCGGAGCGGATCGCCGAACGGCGGCTGCACCTGATCCTGGCCGAGACGAGCTATAACGATCGGTTCCGGCGCACGCACCCGGTCGTGCCGAACACCACGTACGTGCCCGAGCAGGCGGCGCCGTCCGACGGCCGCGGGCGGGTGGTGTACGTGGGGCACATCTCCCCGGACCGGGGAGCCGCCGAGATGGTCGCGCTGGCCGAACGGGTCCAGCCGCACGGGATCACCGTGGAGCTGGTTGGTTCGGCCGACGCGCAGGCCCGGGCCGTGCTGGAGCCCGCGTGCGCCGCGGGGCTGGTGCGCTGGCACGGGTTCGTGCCGAACGACGAGGCCATGCTGATCACCGACGGCGCGCTGGCCGGGCTGTCGCTGCTGCAGGATGACCCGAACTTGTGGCACTCGATGCCGACCAAGGTCGCGGAGTACATGGCCCGCGGCGTGCCGGTCGTCACCACTCCGCTGCCGCTGGCCGTGGACCTGGTGGAGCGGCACGAATGCGGGTTCGTGGTGCCGTTCGGGGACGCCGGGGCGGCCGCCGAGGCGGTGCTCTCGCTGCAGCGCGACCCGGCCCTGCGCGACGCGATGGGCGCGCGCGGGCACCAGGGGGCCAGCGAGTACCTGCGCTGGCCGGACGATGCCCGCGCGTTCGTCGCTCAGCTCGAACGGTGGGCGGGTGCCGGCTCCGGGGCGGACGGGGTTTCGGCCGCGACGCCGCCGGGCGGCGCGGAGCCCGCTTCGCCGGTTTCCGCCCAGGATGGCCGATAGGATCACGCTGTGCAGAACGAGGTTCCGGACCCATCGTCCGCGGGCAGCTTGCCACCGCTCAGACCGTCCCGATCCGCTCGGCTGCGCGCGCTGGTCGCGGGCAACAAGCTGTTCACGCTGGTCCTGGCCGCGGGAGCGGTGCTGCGGCTCATCACCGTGCTCGGCTATCCGGGCGCGCTCTGGTTCGCCGGTGACTCCTACGTCTACCTGGGCGCGACGCTCCGGCTCCGGCCCGACCTGTCCAAGTCGACCGGCTACTCGCTGTTCCTGAAGGTGTTCGAGCCGTTCCACAGCCTGACCCTGATCACCGTGCTGCAGCACCTGATGGGGCTGGCCATCGCGGTCATGCTGTACGTGCTGCTGCGCCGGGCCCGGGTGCCCCGGATCTGGGCCACGCTGGCCACGCTGCCGGTGCTGTTCAACGGCTTCCAGGTCGAGCTCGAGCACATGATCATGGCCGACACCCTGGTGGAGTTCCTGCTCGTGCTGGCGGCGACGATCCTGCTCTGGCGGCGCCGCCCCTCGTGGCCGGCCGTCCTGGTGGCGGGCCTGCTCACCGGGTACGCCGTCACGGTGTGGAGCGGCGACCTCGTGCTGCCCGTGGTCTTCGTGGTCTTCGTCATCGTGCGCCGGATGGGCTGGCGCGCGCTGGCCGCGATCGTCGCCGGCTCCGCCATCCCCGTCGCCGGCTATGTGGCCTGGTTCCACTCCTGGACCGGAACGTACGCGCTCACGAACTCCGACGGTTTCTACCTGTACGGCCGGGCGTCGTCGTTCGCCAACTGCGCGGTCATCAATCCCCCGGCTAGCGAGCGTTACCTCTGCCTGTCCACCCCGGTCACCAAGCGGCTGCCGCCCGGCACGCTGATCTGGCACATCCCGCAGGTGATGGACAAGGTCCCCGGCGGCCCGGTCAGCGTGGCCGGCAACAAGATGCTGCGCGACTTCGCCATCCGGGCCATCGAGGCCCAGCCGGTGAGCTACGCGCACGTG
Organism: Actinomycetota bacterium; assembly: GCA_003164955.1. GTDB lineage: Bacteria > Actinomycetota > Actinomycetes > Streptosporangiales > Streptosporangiaceae > Bog-532. The sequence goes on along the minus strand of PLRW01000252.1, from coordinate 10,672 downwards.
ATCGTGAACGGTGTCGTCCTGTCGGTGGACTGGAAACGGTACGACTACCCGAGCCAGGGCACCGTCTACGACTACTACTTCCACACCAGGGCGCAGTCCGTGCCCAACCACGTCTGGATCCCGCACAAGACCGCGCGGCAGGACATCCAGGCCTACGGGCGCCAGGGCATCAGCCGCGTGGTCAAGCCGTTCGCGTACCTGATGTCCGGCTACGAGCGGGTGTTCTACCTCTACGGGCCGCTGTTCGGGCTGATCCTGGTGATGGGACTGGGGTCCATCATCCGGGTGACCCGGCGGCCTGGCGGGTTCCGGCTGGGACGGTGGCGGGCCGGCCCGGACGCGGCGCTGCCCAGCGGCCTGCCGTGGGCCTGCGCCGTGGTGCTGCTGGTTTTCCCGATCATGGTGGCCGACTTCGATTACCGGTATGTTCTGCCGGTCGTCCCGTTCGCCTGCCTGGCCGCTGGCCTGGCCTTCGCCTCCCCGGTGTCCCGGACCGATCCGTCCGACCCGTCGCCGGCCGGCGCCGAAGCCGCCCTCCCCGCCTCCGCCGCCGATGAGCCCGCTCCCGGTACCGGGCCCGCGCCGGCCGACGGCCTGCGGGAAGGCACGGCACCAGAGGGCGAGCGCGAAGGAGAGCCCACCCGCTCCGCCACCAGCCTCCCCACCTAACGGGTCCCCGTCCCGAGCGGTCCCCGTCCACCCCTGGACCCCACACCCCAACGTCACACCGGCCTCAGAAGCCCCAGGGCCCCCACCCACCCCGCCGCGCCGTCGCATCGGGGTATTTGGGCAGCGCTTTCGGTCGTATTCGCCGAAAACGCTGCCCAAACGCCGGAGCCGGAGCTCGCGGGGAGGTACCGCCGATCGAGGTCGGCGTTGTGGGCGTGCCGGGCGGCGCGGGGCAATATCCTGGCGGTGGCGAGCGAGTCGGCCGGGCGGCCGCGCCGCGCGACGCGCGGTGAGGAAGGTCCGGGCTCCGCAGGGCAGGGTGGTCGGTAACGCCGACCCGGGGTGACCCGCGGGACAGTGCCACAGAAAAAAGACCGCCTCCGTGACCGGCCTCGGCCGGCTACGGAGGTAAGGGTGAAACGGTGGTGTAAGAGACCACCAGCGCCCGGGGTGACCCGGGCGGCTTGGTAAACCCCACCCGGAGCAAGGCCAAGAGGGAAGCGGTCCAGCACCGCCTCCTGCGCGAGCGATTGAGGACGGCCCGTCCGATGCTCGCGGGTAGGCCGCACGAGGCTGCCGGCAACGGTAGTCCCAGATGGATGGCCGCCGGCCCGCATCCGCGGGTGCACAGAACCCGGCCTACAGGCCGACTCGCCCGCCACCTACGCCGCTGACCTGCGGTGCAGCAGTGCTCAGGAGGTGACGGGGGCCATAGCCGCCTGGCCTGACAATCGCGTTCAACAACGGTGAACTACGACGGACGCCAGCGCACCTGATCGTCCTGGCAGAAAGTCAGAACCGTACTGGCTATCAGCTTACCAGTATTGCCTGACAAGCGAGGGATCACGCGGCCAGAGCGCCGCCTGTTTCCCCCGGCTGGGCACTGCGGAGAAAACTTGTGATGATCGGCGCGACGCGGGCCGGGCTGTCCATCAGCATCAGGTGACCGCCGCCCTCGATGATGTGAAGCTGGGCACGGGGGATGAGCGCCGCCATGATCCGGTGGTTGACCGGCGGCGCGATCGGGTCGTCGTCGCCGCAGATGACGAGCGTGGGCTGGCGGATCGCCCACAGCCACGGCAGGCTCGTCCAGCCGAGGAGCGGAGCCATGTCGTAGAGGGCCGCCGGGATGTTCCGCGGGCCGCAGATGGGCATGGCGCGCACGAGTTCTGGCGCGGTGCGCAGGCGGCCGCCGAACGTGTCACCCGCGATCTCCTCCATCTGGTCGCGGTAACTCCCGGGATGGATGATGTGCCAGAGCGCCGCCGGGCGCCCGGGGATGGCGAATCCCCCGAAGGTGGTGGAGGCGAGCACCAGGCGGCGCACCCGGCCCGGATGGGAGATCGCCATGTGCTGCGCGACGGCGCCGCCGAAGGATGCGCCGAGCACGTGGGCGGATTCGATGCCGAGCTCGTCGAGCAGGGCGGCGCCAACAGATGCCAGCGCCTGCATGGTCATCGGCAGGCCGGGCATCGGCGAGCGGCCGATGCCGGGGGGGTCGAATGCGATGGTGCGGAATCCGGTCAGGTATGGCAGTAACGGCGCCCACACCTCAGCCTGTGACCAGATGGGGGAGTACATCAGCAGGGGTTCGCCTTCCCCCCGGATCTGGGTGTGGATGCGGAACCCTCCGATCTGCAGCTCCCGGTGTGCGGTGTGTCCGGCCGACGTGATGGGTGTCATGGGAATTCCTCCGTTATCGGCACGCGGGTGCCTCCTTGACCGGGAGGCCGCTGTCCGTCATCTGTCATTTCGCCCCTCACCCCGGCTCACGGGGTGCGTTGGGCAGACCTGTAGACCCAGGCTGGACGGGTCGGCCGTGCCGGGCCAGAACGGATCGGCCCATCTGCCGGGGACCTACGTCCCGTGGCCGTGCGCCCGCTCACCGCGCCGGGCACTGACCGGGGCATCAGCGGGATCACCGCTCGCCGGCCCCGAGCCGGGTGAGATATGTGCGGGACGATCCCAAGGTCCGCGCCATTGGAGATAAGTCATCGGCCCAGGTCAAGACGACCACGTTGCGCTCAGCTGTAATGGTCTATAAAACCGGCGGCCGTCATGGCTGGTCCGCTTCCCGTTGGGTGGACCAGAGGGTGACCGAATCACCGGCCCGGCACGATTGCGCGGGTACGCGGCGACAAGACCCACAAAGCCGCAGGCCAGAGCGCGCAATGGCTAACGGATTTGCTAACGAGACTGGTCGGGGACGGGGGGAGACGACGCGAGACACGGGCGACGCCCAGCCGGGACACGGGCGACGCCCGGCCGAGGCCTTCATCTGGTCAGGCAGTAAGGGTTGCCACCGTCTCGCACGCTCGGCTAAGGGTAGGTAACGACGACACCTACGGTGTCTTCGACCTGGCATCCAGATGGAAAATTCCTGAACTTAATATATCCTGCGGAATCAGCCTTCGCCCCCTCCAGTTCCTCAGTGCACAGCGGAGAAGCTAGGACCGCCGTGATTTGGTACGCCACATTCTTATCGCCCTTATTTCCAACGTTCATATCGTAATAGGCCCAGCCGCCGTTATTGTCGGCGACTGGAGTTGGAGAATTTGTCGAATAATCCAAGAAATAATATCCGTCGCCAAGATCATGATCGAATAGCCAGCCAGTGCTCCCATTCAGATTGCAGGCTGTTCCAGTGACTTCAACGCCTTGAGTGGGGCTACTGGTCACAGGCTGGCCGTCACTTGGAGATTTAATAGTGAGATTCTCGATGCACCTATTACCGAAATGATGCCGTGGTTGGGTAATTAATACCGGGATTAACGCCGCAAGTATTGCTGCAAATATTACAGCAAGGGCACCAATAATTGCAGTGATCAATGGAGATCCCACTTTGTGCTTGCTGGGAATCGTTTCCGGACCAGAGCTGACGGGTTCGCTAGACATTCTTCCGTTACCCCTCCCCAACCGGGGATCATGGCGGGACTAGGGTGATAGTTAAGGTTAATGCGAAGAACGTTATCACCAGACATTAACCTTCTGGCCTGCGTAGATGCCTTCTATGGACCTACCCGGCACTAGTCACGCCGAGGGAATCACGCTCGCCCAGGTCACTGCGGGCCAAAGAGCGCCCTGAAAGGCCCAGGCGTTCGTAGCTTCCGGCAGAACTGGCTCTTCCGGATTACGCGATCGGATTTGCCTGGGACCTGGCAGGGCCAGGTGTGTTATGGCACGCTCCATTGGCGGGTAACCGCCGGAGGGGGCCTGTCCCGGTTGCTGTGGATATACCGGCCTTTGACTCATTGTCACGCTCCGATCGCAGTGCGTAACTAAGCGATACGACGTAACCTTACCTCCGGTTGACCACTATTCATAGCTTGACCTGCGGCTTTGTTCCAGCAGCATGATCATGCCGGTGCGCCGGAGCAGCTACCGTTGGCACTTAACGCCAAGAGCTGCCCGGTAGGGGGCACATGGGGGGTACATCGCCGCGGGACATGCCCGGAACCGATGAGAACTGCCGAGATCTGGGCCCCAGATCAGGCGGCCACCGGAATGATTACGGCATCCATTTCAGTAGCTCCACGGTGCGCCGGCGGGGGTAGGGGCTCCGGATGCGCGAGCCGTTATCGTCAGCTCGTCTGCGGACGGCTCCTCGCCTGGATGCGCGCTCGTCATTCGGCTCCGTCCGCGAGGAACCGGTCGGCCGCGCCGCGGAACCGTTCCCAGTGCTCGGCGAGCACTTCAGCGATTCGCGGCCACGGTCGGTCAGCGCGCAGGAGCGACGAGGAGGACCTGGGCCTGACTCCCGCCAGCGCCTCGGGAGTCAGGGTGCCGTCACGTGCCCGTTGCGGGTCAGGTCACGAGCGCGGAACGCGCGGCGTGCGGCGTGACGTAATGCTTCGGGTCCCGCTCCACGCATCGCTGATGGCTGAGTGCTTCGCAGGAGGGGCAGGCGAAGCGCATGGCGGGATCGGCATGAGCGAGCTGATCGGCGCTTCCCCAGTCGGCCAGCACGCGGTTGATAGCGATTTCCGATTGGGTCGCGGTAGACATTTTTCGGGACGAACCTGCCCTAAAAGGCATCGCTTCCATCTCATTTCAGGTTGTCCCTTTAGACTATCACCGCATTCCGAATTGCCGACGAAAAGAGGAAAACCCGAACATCTGGCCGGACGGATTAAATGTTGCCGGAGCCGGCCGCGCCCGAGCCCGTGCGAGCCGAGCCCGTGCGAGCCGAGGGCGCTAGCCGTGGACGCGGTTCGTGTGGCCGGCCCATTCGGCGTTGCGGAGCATGAACTTCTGGATCTTGCCCGTCGGGGTCTTGGGCAGCTGCACGGTGATGTCGATATCGCGGGGTGCCTTGTAGCGGGCGATCTTCGTCCGCACGTGGGCCATCAGGTCTTCCGGGCTGGCGCTGGCGCCGGGGCGCAGCACGACGAACGCCTTCGGGCGCTCGCCCCATTTGTCGTCGGGCACTCCCACGACCGCGGTCTCGAGCACGTCGGGGTGGCTCATGAGCGCCTGCTCCACCTCGATCGTGGAGATGTTCTCACCGCCGGAGATGACGATGTCCTTGGCCCGGTCGCGCAGTTCGATGTATCCGTCCGGGTGCATGACGCCGAGGTCGCCGCTGTGGAACCAGCCGCCCCGGAACGCCTCGGCGGTGGCCTCTGGATCGCGGTAGTAGCCGGCCATGACGGTGTTGCCGCGCATGACGATCTCGCCCATCGTGAGGCCGTCGGCCGGAACGTCAGCCATCGAGGCGTCCACGACCCGCAGCTTCCCGGCCGGGATCAGGTCGACCCCCTGCCGGGCCTGGAGCACGGCGCGCTGGTCGGCGGTCAGGTCAGCCCATTCCGGCTGGAACTGGCCGAGGGAGATCGGCCCGTAGGTCTCGGTCAGCCCGTAGACGTGCACGATCGTGAACCCCATGCGCTCCATGTGCGCGATCGTCGTGGGACTGGGCGGCGCGCCGGCCGTGGTGATCAGGACCGGCCGGGTCAGCGGCCCGGCTTCGTCCGCGTTCAGGATGCTGGTCACGACCGTCGGCGCGGCGTTGAGGTGGGTCACGTCGTGCGCGCGCAGCTGCGCCCAGATCGCGTCGCCGCGCACCTCGCGCAGGCACACGTGCGTGCCGCCGATCGCGGTCAGCGCCCAGGGCATGCACCAGCCGTTGCAGTGGAACATGGGCAAGGTCCACAGGTAGACGCTGTTCTCGTCGTGCCGGGAGTGCACGATCTGGGCGAACGAGTTCAGGTAGGCGCCGCGGTGGGTGTAGATCACGCCCTTCGGCATGCCGGTGGTTCCGGATGTGTAGTTGATCGCCAGCGGAGCCAGCTCCTCCGCGACCGCCCAGGGAAGCGGGTCCTCCGCCGCCTGGGCCAGAAAGTCCGGATAGCTCACCAGCCGGGGGTCAGCGGCCAGAGCGGCGCCCGGGGGGTCTGTGTCCATGGGTCCCGATGGCTCGATCTCGGCATCTTCGGCCACCACCAGCCGGAGGACCGTGTCCAGGTCCTTCGCGGCCGCTACGGCCGTAGGCAGCAGCGCGGCGTCGGCGATCAGGAGCTTCGCGCCCGAATGGCGCAGGATGTACGACATCTCGTCGGCGACCAGCCGGGTATTCACCGCCACCAGTACCCCGCCGGCCAGTGGCACCGCGAAGTGCGCGATGAGCATCTCGGGGAGGTTGGGCATCAGGTAAGCGACCCGATCGCCGGGTTCGACGCCGGCGGCTCGCAGCGCGCGGGCCACCCGGGAGACCTCGTCCGCCAGTCCGGAGTAGGTGAGGCGCCGGCGCTGGTAGATCACGGCGGTCTTGTCCGGCCACACCCGAGCGGACCGTTCCAGGAACGACAGTGGCGTCAGCGCTGAATACGAAACGGAGTCCATAGCGATTACCGTCCTTCACTTCATTGTGGGGCGGCGTGGTCCATGCCCGGTGCCTCCCTGGCCAGATAAACCAGCTCAGGTCGCTTTCCCGGTCGCCGATAGGGGAGAAGGTCCCTGCCCGGACGGCACTCCGACCGGCATGATGTGGGGGCACAGGCGGGAGGGTGACATGACAGATCAGCCGGAGCTCCGCGGGCAGTCCGCCGCCGTCCACACGGCCAGCCGGGCCGGGGGCCAGGTCCCTGGCCACCTAACGGGCGGCTCCGGGAGTTCTCTGACGGGCAAGGTGATGCCGGCTGAGGAGGCCGCCGCGTTCATCGCGCCGGGCGATCACGTCGGGATGAGCGGGTTTACCGGTTTCGGTCATCCGAAGGCCGTACCGGCCGCGCTGGTCCGCCGCGCCGCCGAAGCGACCGCGCGCGGGGACCGCTTCGCAGTCAGCGTCTGGACCGGCTCGTCGACCGCGCCGGAACTGGACGGCGCGCTGGCGGCGGTCGACGGGATCGATCTCCGCATGCCGTACCAGTCCGACCCGGTGACCCGCGCCAAGATCAACGATGGGTCGCTCGACTACCTGGACGTGCACCTGTCGCACGTCGCGCAGATGGTGGCGGAGGGCTTCTTCGGCCATCTCGACGTCGCGCTCGTCGAGGTCGCCGGCATCACCCCCGACGGGGCGCTGATCCCGTCCTCTTCGGTCGGCAACAACAGCGCGTGGCTCGATGCGGCCGACCGGGTGATCCTCGAGGTGAACTCCTGGCAGCTCCCCGAACTAGAGGGCATGCACGACATCTACTACGGCACGGCGCTGCCGCCGGACCGTACGCCGATCCCGATCCTCCGGCCGTCGGACCGGATCGGCGAACCGTACCTGCGCTGCTCGCCGGACAAGATCGTGGCCGTTGTCCCCACGAACGCCCCGGATTACGCCACGCCGGCGCGGCCCATGGACAGCGCCTCGGAGCTGATCGCCGGGCACGTCGTGGATTTCCTCACCCACGAGGTCAGGCACGGGCGACTGCCCGCCACACTGCCGCCGCTTCAGTCGGGGGTCGGCAACGTCACCAACGCGGTGCTCGCCGGGCTCGGCCGCGGGTCGTTCCCGCCGCTCACCGCCTACACCGAGGTGGTCCAGGACGGCATGCTGCGGCTGCTCCGCTCGGGCGCGATGACGGTGGCTTCCGCGACGGCCTTCTCCCTCAGCGAGGACGGCCTGGCTGACTTGCGCGCCAACATCGGGGGGTATCGCGGCCAGATCATCCTCCGGTCCCAGGAGATCAGCAACCACCCCGAGGTGATACGCCGGCTGGGCTGCCTGGCGATGAACGGCATGGTCGAGGCCGATATCTACGGCAACGTCAACTCCACGCACGTCATGGGGTCGAGCATGCTGAACGGCATCGGGGGGTCCGGCGACTTCGCCCGTAACGCCTACGTCGCGATGTTCCTCAGCCCGTCGACCGTCAAGGACGGGACGATCTCATGCATCGTGCCCATGGCCAGCCACGTTGACCACACGGAGCACGATGTGCACGTCATCATCACCGAGCAGGGGGTCGCCGACCTCCGCGGTCTGCCGCCGCGGCACCGCGCCCAGAAGATCATCGACCAGTGCGCACATCCCGCCTACCGGGCCGCCCTGCAGGACTACCTGGACCGCGCCACCGCCACCGCCCCCGGAAAGCACACCCCGCACCTGCTGGGCGAGGCTTTCGCCTGGCACATGCGCTACCTGCAGGAAGGCACGATGAGGCCCGCCTGAGGCGGTCGCCGGCCAGGGACCGGGGCGCGGTCACCCGGGCAAGCCCGGTCAGGGCAGGCGGCGCAGGTGCGCGTCGGCGGGCTCGGCGGCCCGCACGCGGATCCGGGCATCGACAGCCTGGACACCGTCCGGACGGGCGACCACCGGGCTCAGCTCCAGTTCGGCGATCTGGGGCAGGTCATCGGCCATCCGGGAGACGCGCAGCAAGAGATCCTGCAGCGCGGCGAGGTCGGCCGTTGGGCTGCTGTGCGTCCCGGGGCGCCCGAGTAGCAGGGGCGCGGCCCGGATCGAGCGGATCAGCTCGCTGGCGTCGGTGTCGGTCAGCGGGGCGAGCCGCGCCGCGCGGTCAGCCAGTATGTCGTCGTCCGCGCCGCCGTGCCCGAACAGCACCAGGGGGCCAACCACCCGTTCCTGCAGCACACTGATCACCACTTCGACGCCGCCGGTGATCATCGGCTGGACGATGACACCCGCCATCCCGCGGCCGAAGGCCTCCTGCAGCGAACGGAACCCCTTGCGGACCTCATCCGGACCGTGCAGGTCGGTCAGCACGGCGCCGGTCACGCGCTTACGAACCGGCCCGGGGACCGCGGCGCGGAGCGCGACCGCGCCACCGAACCGCGCGGCCGCGGCGGTCGCGCCGTCCTCGGTGGTCACGGCGGTACTTGTCGTCAGCGGTATGCCGTAGCAGCCGAGCAGTTCCTTGCGTTCCTCCAGTGGCAGCCAGCCGCCTGCCGGCCGGTCGCCGAGAAACCGGGCGATCAGTTCCCGGGCCCGATCCTGCCGCAGGCCTTCCAGGTCGGGGATGGTGCCTGGCGGGACCGCCCGCCAGGCGCCGTAGCGCGCGGCATGGCCAAGCGCGCGGGCGGCCGACTCCGCGTACGCGTAGGCCGGGACGGCGGGGGCGTCCTCGTCCGGGCCGCGCATCAACCGGACCACCTCGACCTGGTCCAGCACCGCCGCGGCGATCGGCACCGGCAGCCGGGCGGCGGCCACCTCGGGAACCAGGTCGTAGCCCGCGGCGGTGGCCGTCAGCGCCAGCACCGCGTCCACCCCCGGGTCGGCGCCGGTCAGCTCCAGGCACTGGCGGAAGCGGCCCGGCGAGACGAGCAGGGTGGTATCGACCGGGCCGGCCACGGCGGCCTCGGGCGGGAGAATCGCTCGCAGCATCTGCCGGGTGTCGCGGGAGAGCGCGGCGACCTGCAGGCCCGCGTCACCGCAGGCGTCGGCGGCCAGCACCGCGGCGCCGCGGGTGTTGGACACCACGGCGACCCGTCCTCCCGCGGGTACCGGCTGCGAGGCGAGCAGCGTCGCGGTGTCGAGCAGTTCGCCGAGGTTCGCGGTCGCGATCACCCCGACCTGCTCGAAGAGGGCCTGCCGGGTGAGCAGGGGGGTGGCTGCGGCGCGGGCCCCGGCCACACGCCGGCCCGCGGTGGACCGGCCCACGTTCACGGTGAGCACCGGCATGGTTCGTCCGACGCGGCGGGCGGTGCGGGCGAACTTGGGCGGGTTCCCGATTGATTCCAGATACAGCAGGGCCAGCTTGGTCGCCGGGTCGGACTCCCACCACAGCAGCATTTCCTCGCCGGACACGTCGTCCTCGTCCCCCAGCGAGACCAGGGATGAGATGCCGACGCCGATCCGGGACAGGTGCTCCAGCAGCACGAAGCCGACGCCGCCGGTCGACTGCAGCGCCAGGCCGGCGTGGCCCGGCTTCGGGCGGTGGGCCGAATACGTCGCGTCCAGGCCGATGCTGGTGTCGGCCACCCCGAAGCTGGCCGGCCCGACCATGCGCATGCCGTGACGGCGGCAGATATCCCGTAGCTCCGCGCGGGCCGCAGCGGTGAGACCCGCCGCCATCACGACCAGCGCCTTGACCCCCCGTTGCCCGCATTCTTCGGCGATACCGGCCACGGCTTTGGCCGGTGCGGCCACGACGGCCAGGTCGACGCCGTCCGGCAGGGCAGCCACCGATGACAGGCAGGGGGCACCGTCCAGTTCGGTCACGGCCCCATTGACCGCGTAGACCGGCCCGGGAAAGCCACCGCCGAGAATGTTCCGCAGGATGGCCCGCCCGACCGAGCGGGGGCGCCGGCTCACGCCGATCACCGCGATCGAGGCGGGGGTCAGCACGTGCCGCAGGCTTGCCAGCCCGGCCGACCGTTCCCGCTCGGTCACCGCGTCACGGTAGGTGCCGAGGGCGACGTCTTCCTCGCCCGAGGGCAGCGGGAAGGTGAGGTCGTACACGCCGTCGGCCAGGGCACGGTGCGCCTGCAGCCCGGCGTCGGCGAACACCTTCAGCATGAGCGCGTTCCCGCTCAGTGTCGCCGCGGTGAAGGCGTGCAGCCCGCGGGTCCGCGCCAGCGAGATCAAATGCTCCAGCAGGAGCATTCCGACCCC